>JAKIST010000027.1 GCA_021648495.1 Draconibacterium sp. | reverse complement strand
AATTTATTTTCACCCCAAAACATGGGAGCTGGCTGAACATGGCCGAAATAGAATTACATGTATTGAACAAACAATGTTTGAGCAGACACCTATCCACAATAGAGAAAGTTGAAGAAGAGGTGTCAGCCTGGCAAAGCCACAGAAACAATAAAGGCGGTAAAATAAACTGGCAATTCACAACAAAAGAATCGAGGATCAAATTAAGAAGGCTTTATCCGTCAATTAATGGTTAACTTAACACTAGTTCACCGCGTTTGCAATTTATGGAAATGTTTGGAGTTGGACTTTCTTTGAAGTTTTAATTAAAAAACGTATTCCATCTTTTACAAAAGATGGAATACGTTTAAATGGCAATGTTACTTTTGCACCACCAACTTTCCCTGCAAAACTTCATCTTTATATTTTGCGCGTACAAAATAAACTCCTTCTTTCCAACCTTGAGTTTTTATTTTGTGCTCTTTGCCTTTTAATTTTGTTTTTTTCTCTTTTAAAATCTGGGGTTCCGAATAAACCTCTATTTTCCACTCAGCAGTTTCGTTGAAAGTAACTGTTTTGAAACCGGTTCAATAGACAATATGGTTTCTGTCGAAGTAGCTTATTTCAAGCAAGGATTTTTTTCTTTTAATGCCTTCCTAAAGAAAATTTATATAATCCATATCCTCCTGTAGTTCAATGATAACTTTTAATAAACATTAAAAATCAAACAAACTGTAACTCACAAATAATTCATAACTTACATTACGTCTAATCATTGTTTCCAGTTGAGAAATATTTCTTAATCCTTGAAAATAAGAAAATCCAACTGTAAATAAATTAAGCTTAAATCCGAAGCCGGCAGATAGACCAAAATCAAGCCTTTTTAGATTATCCACATCTGAATTGTCCCAACCAACGGATTTAAAAAAATCAACTTCAATTTCATCGTACTTAGTGTATTCCCTGAAATGATATTTACCTTTAAGTCCATAACCAAAATATGGACCGGCTTCGGCAAAAAAGTTTAAATTATCGATATCTATTTTCTTCCTGAAAAGTAAGGGTACATCTGCATACCAAATGTTCAAATTCGATTTAATATATTGGCTTGGAAATATATCTTTTTTTGTGCTTAAAAATCTCCCCTTAGTTCCAACAATTAAACCCGGGCGAAATGAAAAGTCTTTTTTTAGGTTGAAGTTTAGTACGGAACCTGCTCTCAAATTTGCATTAAATCGGTGCGATTTTTTTCCTCCTCCTCCTTCAAAAATTTCGGTAATATCATAATGACCGAAATTTATTTGTAGTTCAACTTTTTGAGCAAAACATTTAGAACTAAAAAAAATAAATGCTAAGACCAGAATAATCAAATAATAATTTTTCATTTTTCCTAATATTATTAAATTAACAGCTATTAATATTACCTAAAAAATTAATGTTTAACAACCAGTTTTTCGGTCATTATATTGCTTTTATAACGAACACGAATTGTATAAATACCGTCTTTCCATCTCATGGTATTTATTGTTTTGGATTTACCTTTATTGCTTTTATCATTAACCTTTATGTTCAGAGAAGGTGAAACTACCTGTAATTCCCATTCCTCGTTGTTGTCGAAAATATTTTTATGCGAATCAGACTCGATTGAAATGGTGGTTGACGAACTTGTTGGGTTGGGAGTCATCATCAAATAATAGCTTCCACAACTCCCTTCCACAAATTCCATTTCAATAAAATCAATATTGTTCTGACATTTTGAATTAATATTTATGATCCCGGATGATTCAGTGTCGAAATAATCTACACTTAAATATGCATATCCGAGGCTGCTTTGTAGCGTTGTATAATTAAAATCGGGATAAAAATTTGTTTGGGTGATTCCATATTTATGATGCGAGCTGGGTAAATCATATAATGGGTAAAGATAAAATGAATAATCCTCATTTTCGCAAATTTCAAATATTCCATTTCCGTCGTCTACTGAATTTCCGTAAATATCCAAAACTTCTATATAAAAGTCATCCGGATCAGGTTCACCGACCCAAACAGTTTTTTGAGGCAGCGATTGGCTTGAACTACAGGTTGATGTAATGGTTGCCTGAATCCATCCACTTCCCGATGAAGAACCGTTTTGAGAAAAACTAGTTGGGGTTCCGGCCGATCCTCCGCTTATATTGCTACTTTTCGACCATGTCACCGATGAACCTGCTGGCATGTTGGTGCATATATATGTTTCATTTGTTGAACAGAGGACATTATCGCCAGTTACAATAGGAGGATCTAATTCGTCAAATACAGAAAAATCCACATTATTTATCGTCTGTTCACTATCGTCCGTAATACTTATTGTACATGTGATATAACCATCACATCCATTCGGACTAACACTTATTGAATTGCCTGAACCGGTATAAGACCAACCCGAAGAAACACTCCATTGATAAGTTGTTGTTTGATAGCTGGGAACTGTAGCTGTTATGGTTGATTGATCTCCATCAATGTATGTATTGTTGCCACTAATTACAACATTAAAACTCGGAATGTTTCGCGCAACAGTAACCGTTTTGGGATTACTAAGCATTTCATCGTCACATTCACTTTTTCCCCATACCTTAATTTCCCCTCCGCCTGATTCATTTGTTGTTACAGTAATTTGATGGTCATCGTCGAATGGTGTTGTTCCATTACTGGTCTGTCCATTGCATGTCCATCCTGCCGGTATGAGCCACTGATAATCTTCAACCCAATACCTTTGCGGATCACTACTACCCCTCAGGTATTCTAATCTCGATGCAGTTAAGTTTAGTGTTTTCACGCCAATGGTTTCGCTGGTTGAAACTCCTGATATAGAAGATGGAGTTAAGCCGAACAAAGTTTTCAAAACGTAAGTAACCGATTTATCAATCGGATCTCGGTTTGGATAATTGAAAGTACACTCAACTTTTCCAGTTGAATGATCCGAATCCCATTTAACTTCAATGTCATTAGATTGTCCGGGGATTGTCCTGTACGTACCATTGGTTATCACCCAATTAGATACCCAATATCCTGTTTCACTGCTATATGTATTAATTTCTATCCATTCTCCAACACATTGAGAATATTCATTTGTAGGCGTAATTTCAGTTAATTCTGCCCAAGTAGTTTGAAGAGAAAATATAAAAAGTATGGTAAATAAATATTTTAAATTTTTCATTTTGGTTTTCATTTGTTTATTTTTAATACTGCTTATCCCCTTTAAACAAGTTAGCTGCCATTTTTAGTAATTTGCTTCATTTTTTTAAGCTACGAGATTATGTTCTGATAAAGATTTTGATTTAATAATTATCCTCTATGCCTTGTGTAGGACAGACTTTAATTCATAAACTTATTAATTATTGTATGGAATCATTTTCTTTATATACTGATATTTATTTTATACTTGACCGAAGGGGATAAGCAATTTTTTAATATAATTCAAAATGTTTCCCCAAGCAAAACCTTCTGCCTCTCCATACAGGGGAATAATGGGGAGACGTTTAAAGATACCTTGTAAGAATTATTGAAAATATTGTTTTCATTATTTTGTATGTTGGATGCCTTTGTAAAAATTAAGGATACAGGAGTTTAATTTGATTAAAGGTACAATTTATTTTTATTATTTCAAATAGTTTTTTGGTAGTCGTTTTTTTTTTGAATAGATTATTTGTCAGCAGTTTATGGTTGCTTTTGCTCAATATATTTTAACTTTTTAAAATTTTATAATGTGATAAAATTACTAAAATCTTTAGAATTTTTTTTATGATTTGTGTCTGGTTTTGAAACTTTCGGGAGCTGTCAAAATTGAATTAATGTTATGCCAAACGTAAACGGAGTAAGTCCAGATCCTTTGTTGTCGCTGAAAAGTGGACGCAAATCGTACGTGGCAAAAACGTTAATCCAGCGGTAGCCAATTCGGGTCATTAACCCGTACTTGAAATTAAAGAGCGAATAGCGGTCGGGGACTTTTAATTTCTCTTTTTTTCGTTCAATTCGATATTTTATTTTTGTGTGACTGCTTAGCCGGTATCCGGTAAAAAAACCTGCCGAAAAGTAGAGCCTGTTTTCGTAATTATTAATTGGAACCTGAAATTCGGCGAGCAGAGGGACGGTTAACGAAACAATGGATAATTTTGATTTTTGGTTTTGGTCGAAAAAGAGAGTCTGTGGTTCGATAAAATCGTTTGGGAGCCGCTGAATAGTCGTGTTTTGATTCAGCTTATAACTTTGAAAATGTAACCCCAGACCAGTTACTAATCCAATTGTATTTCGGTTGTGCTGCAAGCCAATGCTTTGTTGAATAAGGTTAATGTAAGTTGAATTTGAACGATAAATATCGTTTTTCATAAATTCAGAATTGTAATTTTTGTAGTCGGGATTTAACAGCATATTGAACCCAAAATCAACACCTGCCCAATGTCCGGTAAATTTGTCTTGCCAAAAGTTAAATCCGTTTTTGGTGAGTTTGCTGACATCAATTTTCCGAAGTATTTTTATCGGTTCCTGCTGCAACGGCACAATGGTATCGCTTCCCTGTGCAAATAATGAAGCAGGCAACAAAAAAATAATCAGTACGGCAAAAAACCAATGGAAATACCGTTTACTTGTTTTCGATAGCCTTTCAATATTCATACGTTCAATTTTTTCGAAAGTACTAATCCGTTTGGATAGTTTGTTATAAAATCGGCCAGCGAAATTATTTGCGCCGGCAGCATTTCAAGTTCTGCTTTATTCAATTCTCCAACTATACCAATTCCGGTAAACTGTTGCCACCAGGTTGCGGTTTGTCTGTCCCACATAACCAGGTTGCTACCACGTAACATTCCTGTAACACCAAAATCGAGCAGAAAATCTTTCCCATTGAAATTAAGTTTGCGGTTAAAAGCAATTGCTGAATTACATAACGGACAATAACTTGCCGTAAAATATAAATCACCAATATTATCGTTAATAATTTCGTAGTAGGTTAAAATGTTTAGCAGAAATGCTTTTGCTTCGCCCTTATTCTCGATTGCAATTACCGTTCGTGTTCAAAAAAAACATTTTTAGCTTTTTCTGCCGATATATATTTTGGATTATCGATTGGAGGAATTCCATCGCGTTTCATTAAAGCCCTGATTTCGTTTAATTCAATTGAGTGATTGTTTAAGTCTGTTTTCCATTTTTGTCCAACTTTTTCAAAATTTTGAACTTGTGCAAAACCAATTCCAGAAAAAATTATTGTAAAAAACAAAACCAAAAATATTTGGCCAAAGTTTACTACTTGCTATTCATAATCGTAAAATTTAATTCACAAAATAATAATCTAATTTATTAACATAAAAAAGATAATAATTGTTTTTTTATTGTTGCCAATGTTGGCAATGTCTCAAGAGACTGAAAAAGTAGATACTTTATGGAAATCGAGCGGTTTAATTACTTTAAATTTCTCGCAGGTTTCGTTAACTAACTGGGCAGCCGGCGGGAAAAGTTCGGCTTCCGGTGTGTTTATGTTGAATGCCTTTTTGAATTATAAAAAGGATAATTTGAGTTGGGATAATTCGGCCGATTTAAGTTATGGTTTTTTAAAAGAGAAAGACAATGATTTAGTAAAGTCGGACTACAAAATTGACCTGAACTCGAAGTTGGGAATAAAAGCCACGGGAAAGTGGAATTATGCAGCACTTGCTAATTTTAAATCGCAGTTTGCAGCAGGTTACAATTATCCGAATACAAGCGATGCCATTTCAAAATTTTTAGCTCCGGGTTATATTAATCTTGCTTTAGGAATGGATTATAAAATGGGAAATATATCGCTGTTTTTATCGCCCACAACAGGTAAATTTACTTTTGTTTCCGACAATGATTTGTCGGCAGCCGGAGCATTTGGAGTTGATCCCGGAATGAAATCGAGGAGTGAATTTGGAGCATTTTTAAAGTTCGAAGGTAAAACAGATGTAGTAAAAAATGTGTCGCTGCAAACAAAACTCGATTTGTTTTCGAACTACTTTCATAATCCGCAAAATATTGATGTTGACTGGAATATTCTGATTAATATGAAAGTAAACGAATTCCTTTCGGCAAACCTGGTTTCGCATATTATTTATGACGACGACATTAAAATTCCGGATAACGAAACACGAACTAATGTTAAGTTAACTATACTGTGACGTAAATAATTTGTATCTTTGTAAAAAAAAAACGATGATACGATACACTATTAAACTAAGCCAAGAGGAAGTAAAGGATCTCAGGTCAATAATCAGTAAAGGTTCACATACGTCTCAAGCCTTTCGTTCCGCTTACATTTTGTTGAATTGCGATGAGGGTGATTATTCGGATAAAGTGACCAACGAGCAAATCAGTAAAGTTTTGAAAGTTGGAATGCGCACTATAGACAGGGTGAAGAAAAAGTTTATTGAAGAAGGGTTTGAAGCAGTACTGGAGCGCCGTTTGAGTTCCCGGGTCTATGATATAAAAATAGATGGGGATGTTGAAGCAAAACTAATCAAGCTTTGTTGCAGCGAACCCCCTGCCGGCTTTGCGAGATGGTCTTTGAGGTTATTGGCAGACAAGATGGTTGAACTACAATATGTGGATAGTATTTCATATGTTTCTGTAGGTAACGTTTTAAAAAAAACGAACGTAAGCCTTGGAAAGTAAAGGGCTGGGTAATACCACCGAAACAGAACGGTGAGTTTGTTGCTAACATGGAGCGAGTGCTGGACGTTTACAAAAGGCCATACGATGAAGATAACCCAATAGTCTGTATGGATGAATCACCCAAACAATTGATCTCATCGGCACAGCCTTCTACACCGATGAAACCAGGCATGGATACCCGTGAGGACTATGAATATGTCAGGCATGGAATGGCAAATATATTTATGGCAAATGAACCATTGGCAGGAAACCGCATGGTAGAAGTAACATCTTTTAAGACGAAAAAAGACTGGGCAAGATTTGTGAAAAGGATAGCAGATGAGATGTATCCCCGTGCAAAGAGGATAACATTAGTAATAGATAATTTCAAGACCCATGCAGCTTCTGCTTTCTATGAAACATTTGAACCAACAGAGGCCAAAAGGATATGGGACAGGTTTGAATTTATTTTCACCCCAAAACATGGGAGCTGGCTGAACATGGCCGAAATAGAATTACATGTATTGAACAAACAATGTTTGAGCAGACACCTATCCACAATAGAGAAAGTTGAAGAAGAGGTGTCAGCTTGGCAAAGCCACAGAAACAATAAAGGCGGTAAAATAAACTGGCAATTCACAACAAAAGAATCGAGGATCAAATTAAGAAGGCTTTATCCGTCAATTAATGGTTAACTTAACACTATTTGCACGTCAAAATTTATAGCCACGAAGTTTTTTCTTCTGACTCCCGTCTCCGGTCTCCCGACTTCCGTCTTCTTCAAGCAATTACGCCCGAACCGATCAATTCATCGCCCAAATACCAGGCAGCAAACTGCCCCGAAGTAATTCCACGTTGTTCAGCCTCAAAAATAAAATATGCACCATCTTCTTTTAAATGAATGGTACCTTTCTCCAGCGGTTGCCGGTAACGGATACGAATGTCGAAATCTCTTTTTTCTCTCCCTTTCATCTTTAAACCGGGGCGGATCCAGTGCATGTTTTCGCTTGAAACGAACAGTCCTTTTCGATACAATCCGGGATGTTCTTTCCCTTCGCCCACATAAATAATATTTCGCTTAACATCGGTACCGATAACAAAAAGTGGTTCTTTGTGCCCACCAATATTCAGTCCTTTTCGCTGTCCCACGGTATAAAAATGCGCCCCCTGGTGTTCGCCAATTATTTCGCCGTTCCACGGTTTATAAGGAAAAGGGAAACATAGTTTTTTATAGTTTTCTTCCGAAACTTCAATCTGTTTCTTTCTTGCCATAAATTTTTCAGGAACCTCTATAATATTTCCAATTTTTACTTTTAACTGTTGCTGAAGAAAGGTCGGTAAATCAACCTTGCCAACAAAACAAATTCCCTGTGAATCTTTGCGTTCAGCCGTTGGTAATTTTTGTTGCCGTGCAATTTCACGAACTTCCGGTTTTAGCAATTCGCCAATGGGAAACATCGCCTTTGAAAGTTGTGCCTGGTTGAGTTGGCACAAAAAATAACTTTGATCTTTATTTGGGTCTTTTCCTGCTAAAAGCCGATAAATAGTTTCACCGTTCACAACAATTTCGTTCTTTCGGCAATAATGTCCGGTTGCTACAAAATCGGCATCAAATTTCATTGCCTCGGCCATAAACGTGTCGAACTTTATTTCGCGGTTGCAAAGCACATCGGGGTTTGGTGTTCGGCCAGCCTGATATTCAGCAAACATATAATCGACCACACGCTTTTTGTAGTCTTTGCTTAAATCGACAATATGAAAAGGGATTTTCAGTTTTTTGGCCACCATTTTGGCAATCAAGGCATCTTCTTCCCACGTGCACGCACTTGTTAAGTTACCCACACGTTCGTGCCAGTTCACCATAAAAAGTGCAACTAAATCGTGTCCCTGCTCTTTTAGCAAGTACGCTGCCACACTTGAATCTACCCCTCCTGAAAGTCCTACAACTATTCGGTTCATTTGTGCAAAAGTAGAAAGTAAAATGGTTTTTGGCAAAAGTAGAATGTTGTTCACAACTTATAGTTAAATATTTATTATTGTATATTTGAAAAAATATTTTAAAATTGGATGTTAAAAAGCAAATAAAGTATTGGATTGAAGGGGATAGAAATGATTTAGATATTGCTCGTCTTCTTGTGGAAAACGGTAAGGTTTTGCATAGTTTGTTTTTTGTCGTCTTGTAATTGAAAAAGCAATTAAGGCTCCTGTAATGAATTTTAGTAATGAAATTCCTCCTAAATCGCATAACCTTATTTATCTGTCGGAGAAAGCTAATTTAATATTAGATGAGGAATGAAATGTATTTATTGGTATTATGATGAAGTATCAATTGGAGGGTAGGTATCCCGATTATTTACCAATAATTCCTTCAAATTCGCAATCAAAAGATTATCTATTAAAAACTGAAGAATTATTGAAATGGCTGGAAAATCAATTATAGAATTATTGCAAAGGTATTTGCAGGTTTTGCAAGAAGAAGGAATTATTATTGAAAAGGCATTTCTTTTTGGAAGTTATATGTGGGAAACTGAAACATTGGAGAGCGATATAGATTTAATGCTTGTTTCTAAACAATTCGACACATCGAATGATTTATTATTTGGTAAAGTTTGGGCATTGACCAAAAAAGTAAATAGTAAAATTGAACCATACATTGTAGGAGCCAGCAAATTTGAAACGGATGATGTTTCTCCAATAATTCAAATTGTAAAAAAAGAAGGATTTGAGATTGCGTGCTAGTTTTCTTTTTCTTGGTTAATACTATTTAGAGCCTGTCCATAAAGTAGGTGTTTGGTTCAGAAAGGTCGAATTCAAAGCCTGCCCCGAATTGTTCGGGGGCTTGCGAAGTCATAAAATAAAGGAGTCCCGACGCATCGGAATGACTGCTTTTATGTCGAGCGTAACGCAGAAGTCGGACTTTATGGACGAACACTATTTAAATTTTAATGTCGTATTTTTGAAACAAGACTCACATTTGCTAAGCGGTTCAAAACCGCTAAGGGCTTACTCAAAAATAACTTCCGGTTTTTATGAACATCTTTTCCACACATACTTTGTTAAAAATACTCACCGTAACCCTGCTATGCTTGTGTTTTTTGCCGCGTCTGTGCACAAAATATTATTCCTAAATTCCCGGACTTATTTCTGAGTGAGCCCTAAACGAGTTATCGAATATGCGACTTAATCCGGTTAAATTGGCATAACTGATTATTTCCCAAAACAAATCATTTTTTTTTCAATTTAAAATATTTGATTTTTCAACTTCGGACACCAATTTCAATGCAATGTCAGCATCGTTAACCCAGTTGTATTGCCCAACTGGTCCTTTTTGGCGGTAGTTTTTCATTTCTTCCGAAACCAATCTTATCTCTTCAACCCCTTGTTGAATGAGTGCTAGTAATTTTTCATTTTGAAAATCTTCGCCGCGTTCCCAAATTCGCCGGGAATAATAAACCTGTGCATAAGCTTTTCGCAACTTTGCACTCATTAAAGTGCGGTTGAAAGTGTGGTAAATAATATTGAATTTTTTTGAATCGGAAATGAACAGTTTAGCCTTATTTATTTCGGTAATTGCATCTTTTGCAAGCTGAATACCATATTCTTTTTCAGTAATTACATAATTCAAAAAGGTAATATCCATTAATTCTTCGGGTTGAATCCACTGGTTTTCAAAAACTTCAGCAAGCCCTTTCAGGTTGGCTCCTTCAGCCCGTTTTAGCTTGGCGGGGGCAAGGTGGTTTACAATATCAATCCAATAATGAAATTTTTTATTCACGCCATGACCAATAAAAATTTCGGGGTTGTCCATCCAGCGTCCCGAAACATGGCGGGTGTAAATTGAACGGTAATCGAAATCGAGGCTTGAGTGTTTGGTGGTGTTTAACCCCAAAGTATAAAACGATGACAAAATGATTTCGGGTGCCATTTCGAAAACTGGTTTTAAGTAAGTAATTGCAGCCGAGTCGTATTTTTCAGCAATAAATCTTTCTATTAAATCCTCAATTTTAATTTCAGGGTTTTTTGTTGCCTCGTGTACCGCAAAAAGATTTATTTCAGAAGGACGGCCTAAAATGGATGTATTTCCAAAGCGGTCGGTGCGAATAGAAAAGCCGATTACGTTTGGCAATTTTTGATAGTATTTCCAACGTTTCAAATGTATTTCGGGGAAAATGCTGGCAACAATTCCCTGCCCGTTAAATTCGTGTGTACAGTCGAATTCAATAATCACCGGAAATGGAATATCCTGGATCCACCATGATATTGGATGTGTAATAAAAAAGTCGTGCGGAGTTTCTTTTGCCATCACAACAATGTCGGGGCATTTAATTAATTTGAAACATTGCATTAAATTGTTGAGTTCCGCACGATTATCCATAAAACTGCGAATGTATAATTTTAGGTTTCGCTCGTTTACAATAACAGTTGCCACAGAATCGACAAGTGCAGCCAGTTTTTCTTGCGGGGTTTTTAAAATCTCTGAATGTTGGTTTTCAACCCGGGCACCAGTTTCAATGAAAGTTAAAACAATGCCATTTACTTCAGGAATTAGATCGAGCATTTTACGGTAATCAGCTTTAAACCACTTCCAAAATTTGGGATTGTCGAGATCGAGCAAACCACTTTTTTTTAATTTAAAACGATCGGGATAATAATCGAGTTTGTAGAGTGCATGATCCCAAACCACAACTTCGGGGATACCAGCCTGGTGAGCTTTTTTTGTTAGCTTATTAACTATGTTACGGTTCCACTGGTTTTTAACATCTTTTAAATTGTGGCAAATTTCGTGTGAAAGTTGTAGCTGGTTAACCTTGTAATTTTTGCTCGCTTTAATTGTTTTTATGGCAGTTGGAGTGTGGTCGGTGAGAATATTCCAACCCCGTATTTTTATTTTTTCTTCGTTTTGTTTTTGATGGTTGCAACTTAAGTTAAGTAACAATAAAACCACCAGAATTATCGGATATATTTTTTTCATGCACTTAGATAAATTTTGGAGACACTAAAATAACGAAATTTTTGTGTTAGTTAGTTAGTGCCTGTAAGAAAACTTTACGTTTTCAATTCTTTGATAAGAAAACGTCAAAGACAAGGCTTTCGAAGTTTTGAAAATCAAGGAGTTTGCTTTTGCAAATGACTGTTTTCAAAACGAGAGCAACGCAGTATTTGGCGTTTTCTTGCAAAGATTAGTTATTTCCAAACGGTATGGTAAAACCAATTGCTGGGATCACAAGAAAAGTCCCCATGTCAGGAATGATTGGAATAGCAAATATAAAATCTAATGCAGCCTTCTTTATTATCCATCTGCCGCCCAGGCCGATTTCTCCAACTCCTTCTCCACCAGCGTTTATAAAGTAATTCTCGGTAAGAAAATAAAAGCGGCTTGAAAGTCGGAACAATCCACTTACACTAATTAATGGCGACTGTACCCATTCTTCTCCGGCAAAACCATAACCAAGACTTAAACTCACGTTGTTATCCCGTGTTCCAAAAGTTGTAAGTCCATATACAATTCCAAAACTTGATTCCGATTCACCGAGAACAGTTCCAATTATTGCACCGCCTCCAATATTGAATTTCTCTTTTTGAATAGGTATAGAAAATTTCGGAGTAATAAATACGGGTGTTGGTCCGCCACCAAATAAAAACAGAGGAACTACTGCTCCCCCAATTGAAAAATTATCAGTTATTCCGTATGCAACCTGGTTCCAAAGCACATAAATATTTTGGTAGTATCCCTCTCCTTTTTTTAACCCGTAAGCATTTGAAGCCCAAAAATATCGAGTTGCCTGGGGATTATCGAACCAAAATTTTCCACCTTTTATTTGTTGGGCGTTAACCTTAATCTGCGATTTTATATCGTTTTTAGAAATGGTTATTTCTCCTAATTTTTCTGTTTTTAATACGATTTTTAACGCATCTTCACTAACAATTTCTCCCATAAATTCATTGCCGTCGTTGGTTTCAATCTGAACAATTGCAGTGTCCTGAATTGCTTGTGCCTTAATTAACTGTGAAAATGAGGCTAAAACCACGAGTAGTAAAACACTGTAAATTTTCATAATTCAAGTATTAAGTATAAATTAATAATTTATTTCATAAAAATAAGCATTGTTATTTTAAATTACAACGTATTTAAGGGGGGAAAGTTTTTTAATGTTTGCTTTTGAATTGTTTTACAGGGCGGGCACCTTTTTTCCCTTTATGGAAATTCCCTTTTCGTTGCTTGCCGTGTGTATTCGGTTTCTTCCAATCGGGTCCTGTTCCTAAATGTTCCGGCATGGGTATTTTAAAAACTTCGTGTTCAATTAGTTGCTCAATTTGATGGAATTTATACATGTCGTCTTCATTCACCAATGTAAGTGCCACACCGGTAGCATCGGCACGTGCCGTTCGCCCAACACGGTGTACGTAATCCTCTGCATCTTGCGGAACATCGTAGTTAATTACCAGGTTTATGTCTTTTATGTCAATTCCCCGGCTCATTACATCTGTTGCCACCAGAATCCGAATTCGTTTCGACCGAAAACCTTGTAATACCTCTTCACGCTCTGATTGTTCAAGATCGGAAGATATGGGTTGAGCTGCAAATTTTTGTTTTTTAAGGGCTCTTGCTAATTCATTTACTGCCCTTTTGGTGGAACAAAAAATTAGAATACTGTTGTAGTCAGGATTCTGGGAAATTAAATGACTGATAAGTCTATTTTTTTGCTGGTTGTAAATAAGGTAAGCAGCCTGTAAAACGCCTTCGGCGGGTTTCGACATGGCAATATTTATTTCAGCTGGATGCGCCAAAATTTTGGATGCCAGAGTACGGATTTTTGGTGCCATTGTTGCGCTAAACATGAGTGTTTGACGTTCTTTTGGCAAGTATGAAATAATTTTCATAATATCATCGTGAAAACCAATGTCGAGCATTCTATCTGCTTCATCTAAAATAAGATATTTTATTGTGTCGAATTTTACGTACCCCAGATTAAGGTGTGAAATTAATTTCCCAGGTGTTGCAACTACAATGTCGGCACCTTGCGTTAAGGCACGTCTTTGTTGGCCCCAACCATCGGCATCGCCTCCACCATAAATGGCGATGGAGTGAATCCCCATTGTATAACCGATTCCTTGTACCTGCTGGTCGATTTGCATGGCCAATTCGCGCGTTGGTACTATAATTAATGTAGTAGTTTCGCTACCGGGCAAATCAATTAGTAAATCGAGTATTGGAAGTAAATATGCTGCCGTTTTGCCTGTGCCTGTTTGTGCGCATGCAATAAGGTCTTTACCATCAAGGATTTTTGGAATAGCTTGTACCTGGATTGGCGTTGCGTTCTCAAATCCCATGTATTCGATAGCATCCAGTAAATCATCGTGTATTCCGAGTTCGGAAAATTTCATGTATTGTTGTTGTTATAAAATGACAAAAGTATTCTTTTTGATTGATATATTTGACAATACATTTATTTAAAATAACCCAATATCTTTTCTACTATCTCTAATCCTGCCCTGTTTCCTTGCAATTGTCCAATTAATTCTCCATTGTTTTTGAATAGCTCAATTTCGATTTCGGAATTTATACTTTCTTTTATGGTCCGATTCATCTCACCGATTATAGGAGCTTTTAACATACCCGAATGTTTTTGGGTGGCGTTTACCTTTAAATGGTAATTTCTGTTTTTTAATTCGAATTCAAGAGTTTTATTTGCAAACTTTAGGGTTACAATTTTCGAGTTGTTATAAGTTGCAAACAGATAAAATTCCCCTTCGAAGTACAGAAAACAAATGTGCCCCATAAAGAAACTGCCGAGCCAGGGAATTTTTGCAACAGAAAAAGTGAACGAATTTCGCCCTTTATTAAAAGTGTTGCAATGAAGCCAAATCCACGATTCGGGGAAGGAAGTCCCCCAGTCTTTCTCAATGTATCCCGTCCCATCCGAGAAATTCACCCGTTTATTGTCGATTGTTACATCTCCGTTTAGGTCGTGAAAAACGGAGCCAATTCCATGTTTACATTCCATAAAAGGTACAAACGAATACCATCCCATTATACCGGGTGAAAAAAGTGTAGTGGGGTATTTCCTTAGGGATTGTAATGAAATAACCTGACCGTTTTAACTCGTTCTTTTGCACGCTAACTTCGTTAAAAAGCCTCGCTGTAACTATGGCTATAGCTACGTTTTTTGCCTTGTTATCGCACAAAATAACTTCGTCAATTCCAGTCATGTTATTTCTTCACAAACCCTTAAAGATTTTACAACGCAGAAAAATGACAAAAGAGCAAGCCAAAATGTGTAGGTTATTTATTGCCAATTCCTAAGGAACTGTTATGGAATAACCTGACCATTTGTGCTTGCTTTTTTGCTCTTTAACTTCCTTGAAATAATTCTTAAACAGCACGCTATTCGCTAATTTTTCAAGTTATAAAAGAACAAAATACCTACGCTCAAATTGTTCATGTTATTACGCAACAGTCCCTAAATCAACGAATCGCCTTTATTAATCCTTACATCGGTTACAAACTGTTTAATTTGCTGCTCATCCTCTTTACGGCAAATCATTAAAGTTTCGTTTGATTCTGCAACAATGTAGCCATCTAAACCCTGCAACACGGCAACTTTTCGATCCGAAATATTAACGATACAATTTTTTGTATTGTAGGTAAGAATATTGTCTCCACTAATTACATTTCCTTCCGTGTCCTTCTCTCTGTTTTCGTATAACGAACCCCAGGTACCCATGTCACTCCAACCAAAATCAGCCGTTAAAACAAATACGTTTTTTGCCTTTTCCATAATTCCATAGTCAATAGAAATACCCGGACATTCAGAATAAGTTTTATTAATAAAATGAACTTCGTCATTCGTGTTATAAAGGTTCATCCCTTTTTCAAAAAGTGATGAGACGTTTGGCAGATGTGTATTGAATGCTTTAATAATTGAAGGAAGCGACCAAATAAAAATTCCTGAATTCCAGAAAAATTCACCACTTTGTACAAAAACTTGAGCCATCTGTTCATCTGGTTTTTCTGTGAATGTTTTCACCTTGTACAAATTGTCGAGATCATTAAATTCGACTTTCTTTTTTACCTGAATGTAGCCATATCCGGTTTCAGGCCGATTGGGTTTTACGCCAAGAGTAAGCAATGCGTTATTTTCTTTTGTAAATTCAAGGCCATTTTTTATTTGGCGAATAAACTCTTCTTCTTTTAAAATAACATGGTCGGAGGGAGCTACAATTAAATTGGCATTTGGGTTTTTGGTTTTTATTTTATAAACGGCGTAGGCAAGGCAAGGTGCTGTATTTCTTCGTAAAGGCTCCAGCAAAACCTGGTCTTCAGCTAATTCAGAAAGTTGCTCCAAAACCAATTTTTTATATTTTATACTTGTAACAACCAAAAAATTTTCAGTGGGAATTAGTTTTGAAAACCGATCGTAAGTTTGCTGAATGAATGTTCTTCCGATACCGAAAATATCTAAAAATTGTTTGGGTTTGGCTGTTCGGCTAAGCGGCCAAAACCGGCTCCCAATTCCACCAGCCATTATAATGCAGAAGTTGTTGTTCATTTGGTAATATTTTATTTTTGTGGCAAAAGTATTTAACCTGTATTATTCACAAATCATTCTATTCCGCAGCCAAACTACTTTGAATAAATACAATGCTCGACTTTCGTTCCTCAAAATAGCTACGGCTATTTCTGTGATCCTCAACTCTGCGCTTCCCTTTATTCTTGTCTTTTTGACTTCTCATAACGAAAATTCATGAATAATGCAGTTAAGTGAAAGGTTCTAAATAACTTCCTCATTCTGACTTGTTCTTTTTCACTCTCTCTTCATTAAAATTTTGAACTGTCCGTCAGCTGACGGATGCTTAAAAATTGTAATTCGATAAAGAAAAAAATAACATCATCATCTTTGAACAACTTATTTTAAACTTTTCACTAAAGTTAAAAAGATTTAATAAAAATTGAAAGAAATTCTGAACGAATTCTCACCTGCTTTTTATGCCAGTGTCAATTTCTATGGAAATGTAGGAATTTGTACTTTTGAGGTTCATCCTCACTTTATAAAGTTAATTGTTTTTTGTTAAAGGATTTTAAAGTAGTAATTTTAACTTTGAATAATATTTAATTCAATTGCCACTAAATAAATTAAAGAATGGGTTTTTTCTTTCATGTAGGCCGGTATTTTTTAATGCTTAAACGTGTTTTTGCAAAGCCCGAAAAGCATAAAATGTATATCAAACAATTGTTTCACGAAATTGATAATTTAGGGGTTAATTCTGTTGGGATTGTTGTTATCATTTCTATTTTTATTGGTGGGATTATGACCATTCAGTATGCTTACAGCATGGCAAACCCATTGTATCCCACAACACTAATTGGTCTTGGAACACGCGACACCCTTCTTCTTGAGTTTTCGTCAACTATACTGGCCCTTATTTTGGCTGGTAAAATTGGCTCAAATATTACTTCCGAAATTGGCACCATGCGTGTTACCGAACAAATAGATTCTTTGGAAATTATGGGGGTAAATTCGACCAGTTATCTTATTTTGCCTAAAGTTATTGCAGTAGTTTTTATCTTTCCATTCCTATATATCCTGAGTGTATTTTTTGGGCTTTTAGGTGGATTAGTTACCGGATCCTTGGCTGGCGTTATCACAATGCAACAATACCTTGAAGGTATTCAGTGGTTATTTATTCCTTATTACGTTACTTTTTCAATAATAAAAATGTTCGTTTTTGGTTTCCTTGTGGCTTCGGTGCCTGCTTATTTTGGATATTATGTACACGGTGGGGCGTTGGAAGTAGGTAAGGCAAGTACCAAAGCTGTGGTAAATACAAATATTCTTATCCTGTTTTTCGATTTAATTTTAACCCGGTTGCTGCTCACATGATTGAAGTCAAAAATTTACATAAAGCGTTTGATGGGGACGAAGTTTTAAAAGGGATTTCCTCTCGTTTCGAAAAAGGGAAAACGAACCTGATTATCGGGCGAAGTGGTTCGGGGAAAACGGTTTTATTGAAATCGATACTTGGACTGTATGATGTTGACAGTGGTGAAATTTGGTACAACGATTTAAATTTTACAGAAACCAACGAAAGAGATCGGAAAAAATTACGTCAGGAAATTGGGATGGTTTTTCAGGGAGGTGCTTTGTTTGATAGTATTTCAGTAGAAGAAAACGTGCGTTTTCCGCTCGATATGTTTACTACAATGACATATGGCGAAAAGCAAAACCGTGTGGAATTTTGCCTCGACCATGTTAACATCGAAAAAAAGGCTTTCAAATTGAATCCCAGCGAAATTAGCGGTGGAATGCAAAAACGGGTTGCTATTGCCCGTGCCATTGCCCTGAACCCTAAATATTTGTTTTGCGATGAACCGAACTCCGGCCTCGATCCTGAAACTGCAACCGTTATCGACAAACTTATTCAAAGTCTTACCAAAGAGTTTCAAATGACAACAATTATCAATACTCATGATATGAATTCGGTGATAGAAATTGGCGAATCTGTTCTTTTTATCAGCAATGGTGA
This sequence comes from Draconibacterium sp., assembly GCA_021648495.1. Classification (GTDB taxonomy): domain Bacteria; phylum Bacteroidota; class Bacteroidia; order Bacteroidales; family Prolixibacteraceae; genus Draconibacterium. The sequence goes on along the minus strand of JAKIST010000027.1, from coordinate 2,479 downwards.
AAAAGAGTGGGTGGGTACAAAAAACGAAATACTAAACTCCGAAAACAAAAAATTGAATGACTTTATTTTTGCTAATAAGTTGTATGCACAATTGAAAAAAGGGGAAAAGTAAATGTAAATTAGGAGCTTCTTTCATGAAAATAATGGATTATATTAAGATTCAATTTATGTTTTTGGGGAATTAGTCCTTCCACAGGAGCTATTCTAAAATATGTTTCATTGGTAAGTACTTAAACAAATAAATGTGCTTTTTAAAGATAACTTTTACTGAAGGTATTATTAATAAGATTGCGGCGTGGAGGTTTAACTTATTCTTTATTGTTCTTTTTGTGACCCCTCTGTCTCTCGACATCTCCTGCCATGGAGGATCACTTTGCGGGAAAGGGTAGGAACGAATAAAACAGATTGATTCAATTTATATCTCCTCCCTAATTCTAACATGACCCATTGGTATCACTTTGTAGGTGGCTTTTTCTTGTTTTTTACTTTTCGGAGTGGACTAATATTTTAAATATTAAACAAAAAATAGCAGCATAGCTTAACTTATCGTCCAGTTTTTTGTTGCATGTTCAGATTATAAAAAATATTTGAACCAAATATTTGCTTTGGGATTGTAATTATTATCTTTTTTAATCAAATCATAAAAAGTTATTCAAAATAGATTAAAAATATATTTTCTTTGAAAACAATTATGGTACTTTCCTGCAAATCCTTCAGACTGTTATTCTATTCAATAAAATTATACCAATTCGAATTTTGCTACATTTGATTTCTACATCGTAAAATCATTTTTCAAATGAACACAACACTGCTATTCGGATTAGTATTATTTGCAGGTTTTATTGGTGGTGAACTGGCAAAATTAATAAAACTCCCAAAAGTTACGGGTTACATTCTTGCAGGTGTATTTTTAAATCCGGGGTTTTTGGGAATTATTCCTGTTGAGTTCAATAATAATGTGAACGTACTCACCAATGTTGCTTTATCATTTATCACTTTCTCGGTAGGCGGTTCATTGTTGTATTCAAAAATTAAAAAACTGGGAAAGGGAATTATTTACATGACCCTGTTGGAAGCTGAATTTTCTTTTTTGTTAACAACAGGGGGCTTGCTTGTATTTTTATACTTATTCAACTTTTTTCCGGGTGCTTCATTTTATGGATATTATCTTCCGGTAGTTATCTTATTAGGGTCACTGGCTTCTCCCACCGACCCTTCGGCAACTCTGGCCGTGCAGACAGAATTTAAAGCCAAAGGTCCGGTGATGTCAACAATTATGGGTATTGCAGCATTCGACGATGTTTTGGGAATTATTAATTACAGTATTGCAACCGGTATTGCCCTTGCATTTATTAACCATGAAACCATTGCAATTTCTACTGTTGGTGAGCCGCTTCTATCAATTGCCGGCTCAGTTGCTTTAGGAGCAATTTTTGGACTGCTTCTGAATATAATTACAGGGCTGGTAAAAAAGGAAGAAGACAGCGTTTTGTTGGTTATTCTTGCAAGTATTTTATTGCTTACATTTGGAGTAGCTACCTTGTTGAAATGGGATCCATTGTTGGCAACAATGGCTGTTGGAGTTATTGTGGTTAACTTTAACCCGCGCCAGAAAACTATTTTTAAAGTGCTCGAACGCTACACCGATGAAATTATTTTCACCCTATTTTTCACCATCAGTGGGTTGATGCTCAACTTTCAATCACTTACATCGAGTTATATATTAATCCTGATTTTTATCGTTTTACGTTTTGCAGGAAAAGCTTTGGGTGTATTTACCGGTGGGGTTCTCGCCCAATCGCCCCGGAAAGTGAGAAAGTATGTAACGGGAGGTTTGCTTCCCCAAGGAGGGATAGTTATTGGACTTGCTTTGATAATGAAGCAAAACCCGGCCTTTTCGCCCTTTTCCGATTTCATCCTTAATATTGTACTTGGCGCAACGGTAATCCATGAACTACTTGGGCCAGTAGTAGCTAAAATATCACTGAAAAAAGCGGGGGAGATTTAATCTACCCCGCACTTGTTTCAACCTGGTTAGTACTTGTTCAGAAAGTCCGACTTCTGCGTTTCGCTCACCATAAAATAGTCATTCCGACAAGGTCGGGACCCCTTTATTCTAAGACTTCGCAAGCCCCCGAACAATTAGGGCAGGCTTTGAATTCGAACTTTCTGAATCAACTACTAACTTTTATAGACTCTAAATTAGTAAAAATGAAACCAGAGGTTTCGCATATTTATATAAATGATTTGCGTTAATAATATTTGACTTCGGCAGAAATCGTATTTGGTGATAATTACATTTGGCTATAAACATTTGACCTCTCTGAAGTATAGATTTTAATACATATTTAACCTGATTAATTCATAAGTTTTCGTTATAAAAAGGCAAAATGCAAAGAGTAAAGGTGAGCGCAAATTTGCGACTCGCAGGAATAGCCTTAGCTATTTCGAGAATCGGGAATTGAGCATCGCCTTTAAT
>JAKIST010000026.1 GCA_021648495.1 Draconibacterium sp. | reverse complement strand
TATTTTGCCGGACAGGAGACGGACTGGTATTTTCTTGCCAGTAGCCCCGAACAAAAAGTTTTCCCCGTTTTTAAATGTAATTACGAGCTTCAGTGTCAACGTGTAATACGAGGGGAAAGGCTGAGTTTGCCGATACCCAAGGCACTACCCAAAGAAACCGAAACCCCATTAAGCAACGAACAGCGCAAACAACGCATGTCCGAGTTGCGTAAATCCCTAAAGATTTAAATACATTTTATGACTGAACAAAAAACACATTTCGGTTACCAAACCGTTGATAGCGATAAAAAGCAGGCTTTAGTAGCCGGCGTCTTTCATTCAGTTGCAGCAAAATACGACATTATGAACGATCTGATGTCGGCGGGCATTCATCGTATCTGGAAACGATTTACTATTGAGCTGTCAGGCGTAAGACCCAGTCATACTGTACTGGATATTGCCGGCGGTACCGGCGACCTAACTGCAAAATTCAGTAAGCTGGTTGGCCCGCAAGGTAAAGTAGTACTGGCGGACATTAACAGCGCCATGCTGAATGTTGGCCGTGACAAATTAATTGATCGCGGTGTGCTGGGCAATGTTGAATATGTTCAGGCCAATGCTGAATATTTACCCTTCCCTGATAATAGCTTTGATTGCATCACCATCGCCTTTGGTCTGCGCAATGTCACCCATAAAGACATTGCTTTACAGTCCATGTTACGGGTTCTTAAACCTGGCGGCCGCTGTCTGGTGCTGGAATTTTCTAAACCCACCATCAAAGCGCTTAACCCGATTTACGATACCTATTCTTTTAAAGTATATTTATGCAACACATCTTCATTAAATTCAAATCCCAATCCTGGTTTATCACTGATTTTAATTTCGCCATTTTTAGCAACCATATCTGTAATTGTAAGTTCTTCTCTCAGTCTATTTTCAGTCCTGTCGTATTCAATAAAACAATTTGGAGGTTTTAATCGTCCGGGAATGGAATCCATATTACTTACAAAATGTAATGCTGCCGAAATTGCAATTCCGGTACCCCAGGTGTTCGGAATTACTTCAACTCCGTAAACCGATGCGAGTGGTTCAATTCGTTTTGCCTCTGTAAGTCCTCCGGTTGCACAAATATCGGGTTGAATAATGTCCACTGACTTGGATTGTAATAAGGTTTGAAATCCAAAACGAAGGTATTCACATTCACCGCCTGCAATAGGAATACTGGTTTTTGTCCTTAACTCGGCATATTGTTTATAATATTCTGGCGAAATTGGTTCCTCGAACCAACCGATATTGTACTGTTCCACAGCATTTGCCAATTGTATTGCTTCCCGTAAATTATATGCATGGTTGGCATCAATCATAAGAGCTATGTTCGGGCCAATGGTTTCACGTACAACTTTAACATTTTCAATGTCCTCTTCAATACAAAGACCAACCTTCATTTTCATAGCTTTATAACCAAGTTCAGCATATTGTTTTGCTTCTTTAGAGAGAATGTCACTCAACTTCCCTCCATTGGTAAAATACATGCCTGTGGCATAGGGGGTTATGGTATCGCGTTTTTTTCCGCCCAGTAATAAATGAACCGGCTGTTCCATGATTTTTCCTTTCAAATCCCACAGGGCTACGTCAATCGCACTCAATGCAGAAACAAGAATTCCACTTCTTGCATAATCTAAAGTACGATGATACATAATGCTCCAAACCACCTCTGTTTCCAAAGGATTCAGACCAATCAGAAACGGAGTCAGAAACTCAATCCCCGCCTTGATTACACCAGCAGGCCCGTAACCTTCGCCCCATCCAACATGTCCGGTATCGCTTGTAACTTTCACAATGCAAATTCGCCTTTCGGAATATTCCCACTGTGAAAAGTAAAAACTCTCTTTTAATTTATCCGAAAGTATAAAACTTTCTATCGCTTTTATCTTCATAATAAAACTAATTTAATCCGTTTGAATAACCCAGGATAATACAGGCTACAATAATAATTGCCAAACCCACTAACATTATTCTAAAAGGTACTTTCACATTTTTCCACTCGCCTTCGCGGTATGCCCAAATATTGCCAATTATCAATGAAAGACCCAGTAACATTGGCCAACCAATTACCGGTCCGATGCTTCCCAATAATGCGGCCCCCTGTCCATAAATTCCAAGTGCTGCAAACCAAAATAATCCTGCTAACAATGCCCAGCGAAATGCCTTTGTTCCAAAAGCACCTTTATACGATGTGTATGATTTGTTTTTTATCAATAATATGATTGAATAAAGTGCGTTCATTAAAAAAGCGCCCCAAAGCACTACAACCCAGGCTGCCAGACTTGAGTTATTTGTTTTTGAACCGGCTTCAATCGCTGCCTCGGCAACCGGTGCGGCATTTGCAAAGCCAACATTTAATAATGCAGAAAGCACACCGCTTAAAATAGCGATGATTAAACCTATTTGAAATGCCTTTCCGGTTGGAATTCCCAAATTAGCTTTATTTAATTTATCCCTTTTAATTCCTGCGTAGGCAACTATTACTACCCCAATTACAATAACTACAACTCCTGCAATAATAAATGGGAAAGCAGGTTGTGATGTAGCATTCTCTAATTGAAAAAGTGGTACAATTGAACCAACTGCCGAGGCCAGCCCCATTACAATTCCGTATGTGAGTGAAACCCCAATTTTGCCCACGCTTTTACCAAACAGAATTCCTCCAATTCCCCAGAGAAATCCATAAAGCATTGCCTTAAAAAGCACAGTACCATCGATTGAAAAGATTACGCTAAATAAATCGGGAACGGCAATTAAAGCCCAGGTCATCGGGAAAAGAATCATAGCGATAAAAACATGCACCAACCACCAGGCTTCCCATGCCAATGGTTTGATAAATTTCATTCCTAATCCAAATGTTCCTTGAAAGAAACTTGCGAAAACAACTAAGACGAAGGGTAATACTAGTTCCATGATGATTTTTATTACAAAGAAAGCTGGATATGATTAATAGTAATTGATGAATTTTACCATCTCTTTGCATTATTTTACCCTTATTTTGTATTATAAAAGTTTAAAAATAGAGAATTTTAAGTATTTTGGAAGTGTATGTCTATTAGTGAACTTCCTGTTTCTTAAACATGGGGCTTCTGAAAAAAGTAAAGTTTTTTTCATGGTGTTCACTACGTTTACTTATTATATGTCCTTTCAACCATTCAACAGGACCTCCTATATATTGGGATTAATTATTAGATCTCACTTATAAAAACCGGAAGTTATTTTTGAGTAAGCCCTAAGTATAAAAAACGTGAATTTTATTTACGTTTTTGAAAAGTTAAAACATAAAAGAAAGATTTTTTTATAAATGAATGTTACAGGCTTTTACTTCCCTTCCGAGAAAAAGTGATGCTGTATTTTCGAAGTTTTCTGCTGATTCTGTGGTTTGAAAAATCACATTGCCCGACTTTGTAAGTTTGTCCCCAATTTCCGGATGCCGTTGCAAATAGTCAAGCAGTTTATCTGCAACAATTTGTCCTTGTTCCAAAATTTTAATTTTTTCAGGAACATATTTCTGAATGATTTTCGAAAGTAGAGGATAGTGGGTACAAGCTAAAATTAGAGTATCCAAATCCTTATCTTTTTGAAGAATATTTTGAATATTTTTTTTTATAAAAAACTCAGCCCCTTTCGTTTCAATTTCGTTGTTCTCCACAATTGGCACCCACATTGGACAAGCCTCCTGAACCGTTGATATTACCTTCCCTTTCGACCACTTTTCGAGTTCAATTGGATAAGAATTAGATGTTACGGTACCCACTGTTCCCAAAACACCAACATGACCATTTTTAGTAATTTCAGCTACTTTTTCAACACTTGGCCTGATTACACCGAGCACCCGGTTTTCGGGAGCAATTTTTGGCAAATCTAATTGTTGGATATTTCGAAGCGCTTTTGCCGATGCCGTGTTGCAAGCAATAACAACGAGTGGGCAATTCCGGCTAAAAAGATATTTTACAGCTTGCAAAGTATATTCGTAAACAACTTCAAACGATCGTGTTCCATAAGGTGTGCGGGCATTGTCGCCCAAATACAAAAAATCGAACCCGGGCAATATTTTTTCCAAAGCCTTTAGAACAGTTAAACCACCGTAACCCGAATCAAAAACACCAATTGGAGAATTTTTCATAAAAAAAATAATTTGAATATTTACCTTTTTACCACCAGTTTATATGCTTCGTTGTAAAACCTTCCCAAATTCGACCAATCAAAATGTAACGACGACTCCTCACATTTGTATCGCAATGCAATTCTTTCGCGGCGCGACAATTTTGCAAACCCAAACATCTTATTTGCAAGATCTTCGGCAACTTCATTAAAATTTCTGCCTTTACGGTTAATAATGTACATCCCCTTTTCGTCGTGATCCGGGATTTCATTTACAACATAATCGCCAAATCCTGCCAGTTCGCTTGTTACAGAAGGCAAACCACTGGCAAGACATTCCAAGGGAGTATAACCCCACGGTTCGTACATACTTGGGAAAATTCCCAAATGGCAACCTCGCACAAACTGGGTATAATCCATTTTAAACAATGGGTTTGCCGTTGAAATAAAATCGGGATGGTAAACAATTTTTACTTTATCATGCCGATTATTCACTAAATTGGATGTTCTTAGGAAATTCAGGATATCATCTTTAGAATCGTCTTTCAAGGTATGCGTTACCACTTTAGGTAATCGGTGAGTTTTCCAACTTTGTACATTCCTCCTTAGTTTTAATCGTAAACGATCATCTACCAATGCTCCCAAATCAGGAAATTTGTAGGTTCCATCAGCTGAAGTAATATGCTCATATAACCGTTTTCCAACCTGTTCCTTAATTTCTTCGCAAACAAGCCGAATGTCTTCTATTTGAGCTTTCGATTGCAATACTTCGGGATTTATGGTATAAAAAGGTTGGCGCGTAATAAAAAATGCAACCACAGTCATCTCAATTTTCGCCTGTTGCAATTTATAATTTAGCCTTGCCAGTGCTTCAAGTGTTAAATCGAAACCCTTATTTTGATATTCGTACCTGCCCGATGTAAAAAAGTAAAGCGTTTTGTTCAAATCGAATGAATAGCTTTGAAAAAAATGCCCCCTTACAAAGTCATTAATTTGTTCTTTGATTTTAAGGTGTTGATTTTGTATTTCATGCACCACCTCAAAACGTTCAATATTCAATCCATTTGGAAGGATTAAATCAGGAGTTCGCCCCAATAAATGAGTACATTCTTTCCCTGTGATAACGCTAACGGTAGTAAATACATGTGCTCCATGGGCCGATGCACGTTCAATCTCTGCAATAGGTTTCACATTAAACCGGGTTGCTTCGGCTTCCCAATTGTAAAACGCTAAATTATCGTAAAACAGGGGATCGTTCATAGCTAAATACCTACCCAATAATGTAGCATGGGTTGTAAATACTGTTTTAAAATTGAGATTGTTTTTCCTGATTCCGGGAATTGGCAAACCCGCCATCCATTCATGAAAATGTGCAATCACCGGGCCATTGTTGCAAAAACCCGAAAAGTTCAAATAATGGAAAAACTCCAAAACCTGATATCCAAAAGCTGCAACTTTATTCAGGAGTTCATTGTCATCGGGCAGTGAAATGTGGTAAGCTTCCCATAACTTTTTCCTAATTTCACCTAACTTATCGAAAACAGAATAAGGATTAAAAAGCACTACATTGGGCCGTCCGGAAATAATCCACTGACCGTAATGAACTTCAAAACCTCTCTCTTGCATTTTCATTACTGCTTTCCCAATTGGAGTCGAAAAATCAGTGGCTGGATCAAAATGGGCATCTACCTGATCTTCAAAATAAGGCCCAATTAAACAATAATTGTTTTTTCCCCATTTTTCAATTGTCGATGGAACCTTTGAACGGATAACGGTATAAATTCCTCCAACCTGGTTACAAACTTCCCAGGCTGTTTCAAACAAAAATGTATTTCCTGAAATGTTATTTTTAATTTCAATTTTTTTCGAGGCTGCCATATCCGTATATTTAAGTGAATAATTATTAGCCACTAAATATAATTTTTATAGTTATCATTCCAATACAAATTGCAAACAAACGGGTAAAAAAAAAGCCATCCGTCAATCGACGGATGGCTTTTTCGTTTAAACCTTATATTTTATTCAATTCCCAACTTCGTTTTAACCAAAGGGAATAAATCCAAACTTTCGTTAGATTTATACAGCACCACTTTAGTACCAATATCAAAAACATAAATCAATCCTTTTTCTTTTGCAACCTCTCCAATGGCTTTTTCAGCTTTATCAAAAACAGGTTGCAATAATTCGCCTTGTTTTTGTTGAAGTTGTTGTTGTGCAGTGGACTGATAATTTTGAATACGTTTTTGAATATCCTGAAGCTCGGTTATTTTTGCATTTTTCTTAATTTCAGAAGCATCTGCTCCAAGATTTTGAAAATCAGCCAATTTAGCTTGATAATCTTTTTGCATTTCAGCAAGAATATCTTCTAACTCTTTTTGAAATGCATTAAATGCAGTTTCTGCAGTTGCCCTTTCCGGCATAACCTGAATTAAAGCTTGCAAATCAATATGGCCAAATTTTGGAGCTTGGGCACTAACCGTTGCTACAGTGGCAACGAAAAAAAGAACAGTAATAAATTTCATTAAATTTTTCATAGTAAATGTCGTATTAAAATTTTTTCGTTAAATATAGTATTAAATTATTTATATCCGAGTTTTTGAAGAATCTGATCGCTTATATTGTATCTTGGGTTGGTAAAAAACAAAGTTGTGCCCCCTGCTTTATCAAAAATAACAGCGTAACTTCCATCGTTTGCAATATCTTGCACCGCGTTAAAAATGTCATCCTGAATGGGTTTTACCAATGCCTGGCGTTTGGCAAACAAGTTGCCACTTGGCCCAAAATACTTTCTTTGAAGTTGTTTGTAATCCTTTTCTTTTGTAACAATTACATCCTCGCGTTTGCGTTTCATATCATCCGACAACAATACACTTTCAGCTTGAAAGTCACCATACATCTGTTCAATTTCAGCGTGCATCGACTCCAACTCTTTTTGGTACTGCGACGACAATTGATTTAACTGCTCCTGCGCCGCTGTGTAAGCCGGAATATTTTCCATTATATATTCAGAGTCGATAAATGCATATTTCTGTGCATCGGCAGCTACAATTAAAATAAATAGTGCTGCAATGGTAAAAACTATTTTCTTCATTATTAATTTATTTTATTTAATTTAATTAGTGTTTGTCTATAAAGTCCGACTTCTTCGTTACGCTTGTCAGAAAAACAGTCATCCCGATGACATCGGGACTCTTTATTTTCTGACTTCGCAAGCCTCGAATTCGAACTTTATAGGTTCAAACACCTACTTTCTGGACGAACACTAATTAAGATATTCAAGAACTTTTTCAAGTTGAATACCACGGGAACCTTTTATTAAAATGTTCCCGTTTTTTATTGGATTTTTGCTCAGAAATAAATTTAATGCAGAAACATCCTGAAATGTTTTAAAATTGAATTTTTGTCCCATTTTTACAAAAATGGGACCTACCAGGAAAACGCCGGCAGGTTTTAATTTATCGATTAATTCAAGTATTTTTATATGTTCTTGTTGCGCGAATTTTCCCAACTCCAGCATGTCGCCAAGAATGAAATAATTATTTTCTTTGCTATTGGAATGAAAGCTTTTTATAGATGCCTGCATACTCGTTGGATTGGCATTGTACGCATCCATTATAATTTTTTTGTCGCCCCTTTTAATCAGTTGCGATCGATTGTTTTGTGGTAGATATTCTTTTATTGCTTTTTGAATTTTTAAAGGGTCAACTTCAAAATAGTTGCCAATGCACGCAGCAGCCATAATATTCTCGAAGTTGTAAGCGCCAATTAAATTTGAATTCAAATATAAGACCCCTTTTTTGAAATTTACTTTGACATGAACAAAAGTAGGAGATTGTATGGGTTCTCCTGTAAGATTTGCACGCTCAATCCCAAATGTTATTTTGTTCCAATATTCTCCGGCTACCTCCTCGAGAATAGGATTGTTTTTGTTGTAAAAGAAAGTACCGTTTTTTACTTTCAAATAATCGAATAATTCGGTCTTTGTTGCCTTTACTCCTTCAAAAGAACCAAAACCTTCCAAATGGGCTTTTCCAATGTTTGTAATAATTCCAAAATCGGGTTCGGCAATGGTACAAAGCCGTGCTATTTCTCCCGGGTGATTTGCACCCATTTCAACCACCCCAAATTGTGTTTCTACATTCATTTTCAATAAGGTAAGCGGAACACCAATGTGGTTGTTTAAATTTTCTTCCGTGGAACTTACATTGAATTTTTGAGTTAATATTATGGATACTAATTCTTTGGTAGTTGTTTTTCCGTTTGTGCCCGTAATTGCTAAAATGGGTATTCCCAATTCCTTCCGATGTAGATTTGCTAATTCTGTTAAGGTGTTCAATACGTTATCTACCAGTATCGTTTTTTTCGACGAAATAAATTCTTTTTCATCAATTATAGCGTATGCTGCACCTTTTTTCAAGGAATCGGCAGCAAATTCATTTCCATTAAAATTTTCACCTTTCAGTGCAAAAAACAGGGAACCCTCTTCAATCTTTCTACTATCAGTACAAACTTTGGGGAACGCTTTAAATAATTGATAGATATTTTCGGTAGTTGTCATTCTTTAAAAATAAAAAAACCTTCCGTATATTACGGAAGGCTTTTTAAAATTATTATATTATTTATTTTTAAAATCCTTCGGGACTTCCAACTCCGGTCATTGCACAGCGGAAACCGATGTCATCCTGAGCTTTTGTTTGTTCGAGATATCTTCTGGTGCCGGGAACTAACCAGTATGGGCGATCGGCCCAGGAACCGCCTTTATAAACTCTAACTTCATCGGAAATTAACGAAGAAAAAGCTCCAGGCCGGTTATCCTGAATATACATGCCGTCAGTTTTATTATTTTGAGCCGCATTCCAATTGTCACCTTCAACTGCTTGTGAATTTGGATCTCCGTCAAGGTAATTTCTTTCATCGGCAATGGTATCTTTTATTATCTCTCCATATTTGTCAACCATCCAAGTTCCGTTTGCATCTCGTTTTCGTTCGGTAATTACATTTCCCCGAAATGGATTAAACTCGTCAACGTCATTAAAAGACAATGATCGATAAACATCTGCAACCCACTCATTTACGTTTCCTGACATACAGTACAACCCATAATCATTGGGTTCATAAGAAAAAACGGGAGCGGCAATATCGGCATTGTCATTCAATGCACCAGCTATGCCCATCATGTCACCACGTCCACGTATAAAGTTTGCCTTCATCCTTCCTTTTCCCTTTTTGGCATCTTGGCGCAAATAAGCACCATTCCAAGGATATATTTTACGGTCGGTTAACAATTCCCCATCCGTATTTCCAATTAATCCATAAGCTGCATATTCCCATTCGGCTTCAGTAGGTAAGCGATAAGTTGGAAGGGTAATCCCATCTTCAAATTTAACTCTGCGTGTTGTTCCATCCGGATTTTCTTGTGGTTTCTTTCCTTCTGTACCTTGATAAAGACCGACAAGATAAGTGTCAGTAGTAAAAACATTTTGACCGGTCTGTGTGTTATCGCGAGCAAGTATTCCACGACTAACTAATATTTGTTCGTTAACCCTGTCGGTGCGCCATGCACAATACGCGGTAGCTTGTTCCCAGTTAATATTTACTACGGGATAATCGGAATAAGCGGGATGTCTAAAATAGTTGTTCACATAAGGTTCATTATACGCCAATTCCTTTCTCCATTTCGCGGTATCTGGCAAAGCGGCATCTAATTTTGCTCTGTCGCCAGGGTAAACACGTCCAAGCCAATGTGTATATTCCCTGTAATCTTGGTTTGAAACTTCGGTTTCGTCCATATAAAACGATGCCACGGTAACTCTGCGTGGGTGGTTGTCCCAACGGTACATTACGTCTTGTTCTACACGCCCCATAGAAAATGTACCACCTTGTACAAAAGTAAGTCCCGGGCCTGTCTCTTGTTCATAGCCAGATATATATGGGATATTTCCTGTCTCTTCGGCATTATACTCCCAACCGGTAGTGCGCGAAGAATCACCTTTCCTGCCTTTCCCGTTTTTCTCCCCAAACATACCGCAACTAGAAACTAGCACGGCTAAAAATACTATAAATAAAGTCTTTAACTTCATCAATTTCATTTTTCTAATTACTTTTCTGTTTCGACACAAATATAACTAAATTGTTCAAATCTTATTGTTTCGGCTTTTTAATATTTTTCAAGTTTTTGAACTATGTTGATATCTTTGTCGGGTTAGCGACAAATTTAGTTGCTGAATTTAATTAACATGTGCCCAGCAATATTTAATATTTGGGGTCGTTTAATTATTACTAATTTTTTGGTGTCGGTATGAAAAAATATTTATTTCTATTGTTTATAATAATTGTTGGTTTTTCGGTTAACGATGTTCAAAAAGAATTTGTTAACCTTAACTGGCAACCCGTAGATACCACTTCAAACAAGGAGAGTAACGAAGTTGTCCTAAATTTTGAAAATGCTCAATTCCCAATTCCTGGTTCAGCAATTCCTGTTTATTCCAGGATTTACAATCTAAAGGATAGAAATCAAGAGTTTAAGATTGTTGTTGAAAATACGGTTTTTAGGGAGATAGATATTCCTGAAACATTTCAGGATTTGGAAAATATTAATAATGAAATTCAAATAAAAAGCCAAAAATTAAAATCTGGTGATAACTTTCAAATTCAATTACAAATTATCCCTTTAAAAAGAGTTGGTGATAAATTATTATTGCTTCAGAGTTTTGAACTAAAACGTTTACCTGTAAGTACAAAAAGTGCTGCACGTCAAATATATAATTGGAAAACGGAGTCGGTTTTGAAAGCAGGCAAGTGGGTAAAAATTAGCACATCAGGCAAAGGGATTTATAAAATCCCTTACTCTAAATTAAGTGAATGGGGGTTTTCGAATCCCTCGCAAGTAAATGTTTTTGGAAGTGGAGGAACCATTCTTTCCGAAAATCCAGCCAATATTGAATATGATGATTTGGTACAGGATGCGGTTTGGCGGGGTAAAAACGGTGGTACAGATTGTCTGTTTTTTTTCGCTCCGGGTACAATCGAATGGGGATTGAATAATTCAGGTGAATTTTTTGAACGCAAATTAAATGACTATTCAAACCAGGGTTATTATTTTTTGTCGGAGGAAGTTGGGGATTCAAAAACCGCAGAGTTGTTGCCTGTGGTAAGCGACGAGCCCACACTTGAAGTTACATCTTTTGATGCTTATAAATTGTTTGAAAAAGATTTGGAGAATGTACTTCCCGATGGGTCGGGAAAACAATGGTTCGGAGATAAGTATAAAACTAATTCAGTAAAAAATATAGATTTTGATTTAAAGGATATTGAAAATCCTTCAACCATTTCTGTTCGTGTTCGCGCCATTTCCCGTTCAAGTAAATCTTCGGAATTGAAGGTTTTTTTGAATCAAAAGGAAGTAGGGACTTTAAATTTCAATAAAGTAAATACTGGTAATCAAACATCAACTTTTGCCGATGAGGAACATAACCGGTTTACAACAGAAGTTCAATCGGGACAATTGCTTGTTACAACAAAGTTTCTTGGCGAGATTATAAATGGAGCAGTTGATGAAAATGCAACAGCGTGGTTGGATTTTATAGAGGTGAATTACCGAAAACGGTTAATAGCTGGAGACGAAACCGTATTTTTCCGTGATTTAAATTCAGTTGGAATTAACAACGTTGTTGACTTCAATATTGAAAATAGTTCGTCGGGAACCAAGGTTTTTGATGTTACTGATCTTAATAATATCAAGGAGGTTCCGTTGCAAGTTACGGGAAATAGTGCATCTATGAAAAGACCTGCCGATGAAATAAGGGAATATGCACTGGTAAATACAAACGGGATTTTTCCTGAGCCTGAATTGGTTGGCGAAGTTGAAAACCAAAATTTACATAGTTTAAAAACCCCTGAATTTTTAATTGTCTCACATCCTAATTATTTGAATTCAGCAAACAACTTAGCAGATTTTCATCGCGCTTACGACAATATGAGTGTTGAAGTTGTGAATGTTAACCAGGTTTATAACGAATTTAGTTCGGGCAGTAAGAATGCAACTGCCATTCGAAATTTCATAAAAATGTTTTACGACCGGGGAAGCGGTTTGAAATATATTTTGCTTTTTGGAGATGGAAGTTACGACAACAAAAATATAAAGCCCGATACAAAAAATTTCATTCCTACTTATCAATCCGAAAATTCTTTAAGTCCGGTTAGATCATTTGTAACCGACGATTATTTTGTAATGCTCGATGCCGATGAAAGCGTTTACAATGGTTCAATCGATCTTGGAATTGGACGGATTCCGGCATCTACACCATTTGAGGCAGAATTGGTTGTAAATAAGGTTTTGACCTATTATTCATCAAAGGCACTCGGTGATTGGAGGAATGTGGTTTGTTTTATTGGTGACGACCAGGACGAAAACCAAACGATGCATATGTTAGATTCGGAAAAACTCGCTAATTATGTGAATGAAAATTATCCTGAGTTTATAACAGATAAAATTTATCTCGATGCTTTTGTGCAGGAAACTACCCCTGCCGGAGATCGTTACCCGGATGTTACAGCGGCAATAAATAAACGGGTAAAAGATGGTGTTTTAGTATTGAATTATATTGGGCATGCTAACACACGTTTCTTAACAGATGAACGCGTGTTGGACATTAGTGATATCAATTCGTGGTCGAATGCCGATAACCTGCCCATTTTTGTTACGGCAACATGTGAATTTAGCCGGTTCGACACCGATGTGCCTTCAGCTGGAGAATATATTTTATTTAATCCGAATGGAGGAGGAATTGGATTGTTTTCGACCACAAGAGTTGTATTTGCATATTCTAACTTTTTGCTCAGTCGTAGTTTTTATAATTTTATATTTAAGAAAGATGAGAATGGAAACCATTATAGAATGGGAGATATTATGCGCTTGGCAAAAATAAATACCATAAATACCACGAACAAAAGAAATTTTAGTTTATTGGCCGATCCTGCTTTAAAATTATCGTATCCCGGCAAAAGTGTAATTACGACAAAAGTGAATGACCGGGATGCTACCGTGGCCCCGGATACGATTGGAGCATTACAGGAAATCTCTATTTCGGGTTACATTTCTGATAATTTGGGCAATAAATTGAATGATTTTTCAGGCGAGATTGTGCCTATTGTATATGATAAGGCAGTTCAAATGCACACGTTGGGGAATGGGGGTTACGCTCCAGTCAGTTTTAAGGTTCAGGAGAATATTATTCATAAAGGATTGGCTAGTGTAACAAATGGCGAATTCACTTTCAGCTTTGTGGTGCCAAAAGACATTGCGTATAATCTGGGGAAAGGGAGGATTATTTATTATGCTAAAAATGGTGAAATAGATGCAAACGGGGCTTTTGATAACTTTATAATCGGCAGTTCTTCCGATGCAACGATTTCCGATAATCAGGGACCTAAAGTGGATCTTTTTATGGATTCTCCAGATTTTATATCGGGTAATCGTACAAGTAAATCCCCGATTTTATTAGCATTTCTTTCCGACGAAAATGGAATTAATACGGTGGGTAATGGAATTGGCCATGATATTACCGCAGTTTTGGATGATGACTATTCCAAGGTGTTGGTATTGAATAATTTTTATCAATCTAATTTAGACGATTTTACCAGTGGTACCATTAGCTTTCCTTTTCAGAATTTAGCCGTGGGAAAACATACTTTAAAATTAAAAGCCTGGGATGTTGCAAACAATTCTACCGAAGTTGAAATTGAATTTGAAGTATCGGGAGATTTTTATATTGAATCGGTTACAAACTACCCCAATCCTCTTCACGATTACACCTTCTTTACATTTACGCACAACCATTCAAATGCAACTTTAGAAACCATTATCGAAATTTTTGATCTGTCTGGACGGAGAATTGATTACATGGCCCAGCAAGTGGGGTCAAACGGAACAACGAGTAATCCGGTTCGCTGGGATATGAATGAGTCGCAAAACCAGGTTCGGAATGGAATCTATATTTACAGGATAACTGCGCAAAATAACGAAGGTATAATTGCTTTAAAATCAGGCAAAATGATAATTGCCCGTTAAATTCTCAGGTTAAAAGTAATTTTTAGGAAAATGTACCGTTTACTTTTTTAGTTTAACGTTTGCAACAAAGACAATTATTATATCTTTGCAGCGCTCAATTTTAGTAAAATTATGATCAGATTAGTCCGGTTTTTATTCCTTACAACATTAATTGTTATTTCTTCTGAAGCGGTGATGGCACAGACTACTACGTCTGGTGCAAATACAATTACAACAGCTGTTCCATTTTTGTCGATTACGCCAGACTCAAGAGCTGGAGGTATGGGAGATGCTGGTGTTGGTACAACGCCCGATGTTAATTCTCAACACTGGAATCCTGCAAAATTTGCTTTTATGGAAAGTGATATGGGAGTTGGGTTATCTTATTCGCCATGGTTGCGTGCTTTGGTTGACGACATAAACCTTGCCTATTTAACAGCTTATAAAAAAATTGACGATGTTCAAACAGTAAGTACCTCATTGCGCTATTTTTCGTTGGGAAACATTGTTTTTACAAGTGATTTTGGCGAGATAATGGGGCAGCAAAGCCCCAATGAGTTTGCAATAGACTTGGGTTATGCCCGTAAACTTTCAGAAGATTTTTCAGGTGCCGTAGCTGTTCGTTATATCCGCTCTGACCTTACCGGAGGACAATTGGTCAACGGTGTTGAAACACACCCGGGACATTCGTTTGCTTCAGATGTAGCCTTTTATTGGCACAAAGAATTTAGGGCTAACCGCAAAGACAATATCTTTTCAGCGGGTATCAATATTCAAAATATTGGTTCGAAAATTTCATACTCCGATGGGGAACATAAGGATTTTATCCCTACAACTTTAAAACTTGGTGCAGCTTATACAACCGAAGTAGATGAATATAATTCGTTTTCGTTTGCATTGGAAGCGAACAAGTTATTGGTTCCAACACCGCCAGTTGATTCAACCGTTTATGGGGCAGGTGATATAATTCGTCCGGGAGGGATTTATTCTGACATGGGAACGATTAAAGGGATGATTACTTCTTTTACCGATGCGCCCGGAGGTTTTAAAGAGGAGATGCAGGAAATCACCTGGTCTTTAGGAGTTGAATATTGGTACAATAAACAATTTGCAATCAGGGCTGGTTATTTTTATGAAAACGAAAATAAGGGAAACCGAAAATTTATTACTGCTGGTGCAGGGTTAAAAATGAACGTTTTTGCCCTCGATTTCTCCTATCTGTTGCCAACTCAACAAAATCATCCTTTGGCAAATACGTTGAGGTTTACCCTCTCATTCGATGTTGATGCTTTTAGTAATCAAAAGTAATGGTTTTTCGAATCGGACAAGGATTTGATGCCCACCGCTTAGTTGATGGAGAAACCTTGTGGTTGGGCGGCATTTTAATTCCACACTCAAAAGGAACAGTGGCCCATTCCGATGGCGATGTATTAATCCATGCCATTTGTGATGCTTTGCTTGGTGCATTAAAATTACGGGATATTGGTACACATTTCCCGGATACTTCTGTTGAATTCAAAAATATTGACAGCAAAGTACTGCTAAAAAAGTCATACAATCTGGTAAAAGAAAAAGGGTACGAAATTGTAAATATCGATTCTACAATTAGTGCCCAACAACCCAAATTAAACCTGTTTATTCCTGAAATGGAAAAAATTATGGCTGAAGTTTTAGGAGTTGATGCAGATTGTATTTCAGTAAAAGCAACAACTACCGAAAAATTAGGTTTTGAAGGTCGTGAAGAGGGGATTTCTGTTCATGCGGTTGTTTTGCTGAAAAAATCATAATATGGAAAATAAGAGAACACTTGTTATTGGTGCCAGTGAAAATCCTGCCAGATATTCTCATTTGGCTGTCCTCTCTTTACGAAATCACAAACAAGAAGTTGTTGCATTGGCAAAACGAATTGGGCAAGTTGCAGATGTAACGATTCAAACTCAATTTCCCCAAAATGAAAATATCCATACTGTAACTTTATATATTGGTCGGCAACGACAGGCGGAATATTATAATTCTTTGCTCGAATTAAAGCCAAAACGTGTTATTTTCAATCCGGGAGCTGAAAACGATGAACTGGCAAGGATGTTGAAAGCAAATGGAATAGAAACTTTGGAGGCGTGTACTTTGGTTATGTTGAGTACGGGGCAATATTAGAAAATTGAATAAAAATGTTTGTTGAGATAAAGTCTTTCGAAGAGTTTTTAGAATTGAAAGAAAAAGAACCTGCATTATTGGGTTATTTTTCAACCGAGGCTTGTAACGTGTGTAAAGTTTTAAAACCCAAAGTTGCCGAATTAATCAAAACTGAATTTCCTAAAATAAAACTGGTTTATATAAAATCGGATAAACTGCCTGAAGTTGCAGCCCAGAACCAGGTTTTTGTTGCGCCAACACTTTTGGTTTTTATGGAAGGCAGGGAATACATCCGCAAAAGCCGAAACATTGGAATTAGTGAACTTCAACGCGAAATTGAACGTCCTTATTCGATGATGTTTTCTGAATAATAATCTCACAAAACTGTAAAGTTACCAGTTTTTTTTTTGAGTCTTCGCGCTCCTGCGAGAGGGGGTTAAAACAATCCATCCAACAATTCATCACTGGCCTCATTTGGCAAAGTAACTTTCAATTCCGAATTCTCTTTCATCGCTTGTTGAACAGCAAATTTTGCTGGTTTGTTTTGTGCCCAGCTTCGTCGCGAAATCCCATTGTTTACATCCCAGTGCAACATCATTTTTATTCGTTTTTCAGCTTCCGGCGAACCATCGATAACCATTCCAAACCCACCATTGATTACTTCGCCCCAGCCAACTCCGCCACCGTTGTGCAGCGAAACCCAGGTTGCCCCTCGAAAACTGTCGCCCACAAAATTCTGAACAGCCATGTCAGCCGTAAAACTTGAGCCATCGTAAATATTCGATGTTTCGCGATACGGGGAATCGGTTCCTGAAGCATCGTGGTGGTCGCGCCCCAAAACAATTGGTGCCGTAATTTCTCCTGATTTAATTGCATCGTTAAAAGCAGTGGCAATTTTTGTTCTTCCGTTACAGTTGGCATATAAAATGCGGGCTTGCGAACCCACTACCAATTTATTTTTACCGGCTTCTTTTATCCAGTGAATATTGTCTCTCATTTGCTGCAAAATTTCATCGGGAGCAGTTTTGGCCAATTCAGTTAAAACGTTGGCTGCAATTTGGTCGGTCTTTTTTAAATCTTCTGGTTTTCCTGAAGTACAAACCCATCGAAACGGGCCAAATCCGTAATCGAAAAAAAGTGGCCCCATAATATCTTGCACATACGAGTGATAAATAAAATCACCTTCAGAATTGATAATGTCTGCTCCTGCACGTCTGGCTTCCAACAGAAAGGCATTTCCATAATCCCAAAAATACATTCCGTTTTGCGCCATTTTATTAATAGCAATAACCTGTCGGCGCAACGATTCGTAAACTTTTTTCTTGAAAAGCCCGGGTTGTTCAGCCATCATTTTGTTAGATTCTTCGTAAGTAAGATCTGCCGGATAGTAACCGCCCGAAAATGGGTTGTGCAACGAAGTTTGGTCGGAACCCAATTCAATACTAAAATTTTGTTCAGCCAATTTCTCCCATAAATCAATTACATTTCCCTGGTAAGCCAGCGAAACGGCTTCTTTGTTTTTTTGTGCTTTTTGAATGCGAATTATGAGTTCACCAAGATTTGTAAAAACTTCATTTACCCAACCCTGGCGATGTCGAATTTCAACCACTTTCGGATTGATTTCAGCAATCACACAAATCATTCCGGCAATTACTGTGGCTTTTGCTTGTGCACCCGACATTCCTCCCAAACCGCTGGTTACGAATGTTTTCCCGGCAAAATCTCCCGGAGAATGTAACCGGGCAACATTCATAACCGTAATCGTTGTTCCGTGCACAATTCCCTGCGGTCCAATGTACATGTACGAACCGGCAGTCATTTGTCCGTATTGCGAAACACCCAGCGCATTCATTTTTTCATAATCGTCGCGCGATGAATAGTTGGGAACAACCATTCCATTGGTAACTACAACACGGGGCGCGTTTGAATGTGACGGGAACAATCCCATCGGGTGACCGGAATACATGACCAAAGTTTGCTCGTCAGTCATTTCAGCCAGGTATTTCATCGTTAATAAATACTGAGCCCAATTTTGAAAAACCGCACCATTTCCTCCGTAAGTAATTAATTCGTGCGGATGCTGTGCAACAACCGGGTCGAGGTTGTTTTGGATCATCAACATAATTGAAGCAGCTTGTATCGATTGGGCAGGGTACTCGTTTATTGGGCGGGCATAAATTTTATATTCGGGTTGAAAACGGTACATATAAATTCTGCCAAATCGATTTAATTCATCCAAAAATTCGGGTGCTAAAACTTTATGCAAATGACCTGGAAAATAACGCAAAGCATTTTTAAGTGCAAGTTTCTTTTCTTTAGTAGAAAGAATATCTTTTCGTTTAGGGGCATGATTTGCTGCGGAGTTGTACGGTTTTACTGAAGGTAATTGGTATGGGATTCCCTCTAAAATAGCCTTCTTAAAATTTTCCATCGTCTTATTCTTTTTAATACTTTATTTTTTTTAGTGAGACCGGAAATTTGCGAAATTGGTCTGTTAATAATCAAGATTGTTTTTCCTTAGGTCTCATTTCAATAAATCGAACAATCTATTCCTTTATCTCTTGTTATCTGAAATACAACGGCAAATTATTGCCTTTCCCCGAATATTGTGCTGATATTTGGCACATTTTATAAATATTTGTAGTTTTTAATAAAGTTTTAAAATTATGAGAAGAATATTAATAGCCGTAATTGCCGTAATTGGCGGTTTTTTATTTACAAGTTGTGGATACAATACAATGGTTGAAATGGACGAACAAGTTACTTCGTCGTGGGCGCAAGTTGAAAATGTTTATCAGCGGCGGGCCGATTTAATCCCAAATTTAGTGAATACCGTAAAAGGTTATGCCACGCACGAGCAAGAAACGTTAACAGGAGTTGTTGAGGCGCGTTCAAAAGCAACATCGGTAAATATCGATCCATCAAACCTTTCGCCGCAAGCTATTCAGCAATTTAATCAGGCTCAGCAAGGTTTGTCTTCGGCATTGAGCAGATTAATGGTTGTAGTAGAAAAATACCCCGATTTAAAAGCCAACCAAAGTTTTTTGGATTTGCAGGCACAGTTGGAAGGAACGGAAAACCGGATTGCTGTGGAAAGGCGCAAATTCAACGAAACAACACAAACATACAATGCATACATCCGAAAATTCCCACGCATGATTTATGCCGGATGGTTTGGTTTTGAAAAGAAAACCTATTTCGAGGCGCAACAGGGAGCAGACAAAGCACCGGAAGTTCAATTTTAATCGAGAAAAAAATGAGTGTTCAAAAATATTTTACAGAAGAAAATAAGTTGCAAATAACTAATGCAATCCGGGTAGCCGAAACAAATACATCGGGCGAAATCCGGGTTCATATCGAGTCGCGTTGTAAAGGCGATGTTTTAGATCAGGCTGCTTATGTTTTCGAGAAATTACAAATTCACAAAACAGTGCTTCGTAATGGAGTTTTATTTTATTTAGCTGTTGACGACCGTAAATTTGCAATTTTGGGAGATGTTGGAATCAACCAAAAAGTACCTGGAGATTTTTGGGAGAGTACAAAAGAAGTAGTACTTGAAAAATTTAAAGATGGGCTTTATTCCGATGGTTTGGCCGAGGGAATTATAAAAGCAGGAGAACAACTTAAAGTTCATTTTCCATATCAGGATGATGATGTAAATGAATTGTCGGATGAAATATCGTTTGGTGAAAAATAGGTAACAATGAAGAAATTTATAATAATATTAGTCGCATTTTTCAGTTTTGTAACAGTTATAAATGCCGCAATCCCGGATCGGCCAAATCCCCCGAAATTGGTAAACGATTTTGCCGGGGTTTTAGACAGTAATGAAAACAGTCAACTGGAAGGTGCATTGGTGCAGTTTGCGCGTGAAACTTCAACTCAAATTGTAGTTGTAACTATTGCCGATTTAGAAGGTAGCGACCCGGGAGATTACGCAGTTCGTTTGGGTGAAAAATGGGGCGTTGGACAAAAGGGGAAAGACAATGGGATTATTGTGCTTTTAAAAC
This sequence comes from Draconibacterium sp., assembly GCA_021648495.1. GTDB lineage: Bacteria > Bacteroidota > Bacteroidia > Bacteroidales > Prolixibacteraceae > Draconibacterium. Next base: position 642 of record JAKIST010000026.1, on the reverse strand, counting down.
CCAAAAAAGGAAATAATAAAGGGCGGGTTTTTATAGCCACCGGTTACGGTTTGGAAGGTGTTTTGCCCGATGCCATTGTAAATAGGACAATTGTGGATAACGAAATGATCCCACATTTTAAGCAGAATGATTATTTCGGTGGGTTGGTTGGTGGAATAAAAGTTATGATGGATATTACAAAGGGCGAATATACCGCTGAAAATTATAAGCAAAGTGTAAAAGCGGAAGAAGGTTCGGCAGTACCATTTTTTATTTTTATATTTATAATAATTATTTCTATTTTTGGGAGAGGCAGGCGGCGGCGTTTTTATTCGCCAGGCAGGAGCATGCCATTTTGGCTCGCCATGGGAATGATGTCGGGAGGGAGATCGAGCGGTGGATCGTTTGGTAATTTCTCTTCGGGCGGCGGTGGTTTTGGTGGATTCGGTGGCGGCGGATTTGGTGGCGGCGGTGCCGGTGGAAGTTGGTAGCTTTCCTTTTAATCACGGCGCGTCTTGAAGTCGCACTGTGAATTTATTCATAAACACCTTGAATCCGCAGCTTAAAAATCAGGTTTTTAAAAATAGGCTTTTTTCGGTTTAGTAGCCTTAAAATTTGACATTTTAGCTTATTGTCTGCTTCATGAATTTATTTTCTGGGTTA
>JAKIST010000025.1 GCA_021648495.1 Draconibacterium sp. | reverse complement strand
GTCGTTAATAAAGGAGAGAAAACTGCTTGGGGCAAATACAGAAGATATTAAAAACTACACAATTCATAAAAAATTAGAATTGAACAAAAAACATAAAATTTAAAAAACTGTAAACTAAGTCTGATTTCTTTTCTTCAATTCTCCCCTCGGGGAGATGCCGAAGGCAGAGGGGCGTTTACCGCAACTGAAACTGTAAACTAAATATAATAATCTAATTTATAATGAAAAAATCAACCTTGTTACTCGCAATTCTAATTGCAACAACCACCACAGTTTTCGCACAGAAATACAAAAGCAATTGGGAATCAATTAACAGTCGCCCGGTTCCGGCTTGGTTTACCAATGCCAAATTCGGAATTTTTATCCACTGGGGCGTTTATTCTGTCCCTGCCTGGGCGCCCGCAAATGCAGATATTGGAGTTTACGCCAAATACGCAGAATGGTACTGGTGGAGAATTAACGATGACAGCAAAGCAGGCAAACTTTTCCGCGACTACCACGATAAAATGTATGGAAAAGATTTTCGTTATCAGGATTTTGCCCCAATGTTTAAAGCCCAGCATTGGGATCCCACAAAGTGGGCAGATATTTTTAAAAAGTCGGGAGCCAAATATGTGGTGCTCACCTCAAAACATCACGAAGGTTTTACGCTTTGGCCCAGCGAACAAAGCTGGAACTGGAACAGTGTTGACATTGGACCGCACCGCGATTTGTGTGGCGATTTAAGCACCGCTGTAAAAGATGCAGGTTTGCACATGGGCTTTTATTATTCATTGTACGAATGGTACAATCCGCTTTACCACAACGACTTCGAAAAATATGTTGACGATCACATGATTCCTCAAATGAAAGATTTGGTAAGCCGTTACGAACCTGACATTTTATGGACCGACGGCGAATGGGACCACTCCAGCAAAGAATGGAAAAGCACCGAGTTCCTTGCGTGGTTGTATAACGAATCGGCAGTAAAAGGCCGGATTTGTATAAACGACCGTTGGGGAAAAGAAACCCGTGGCAAAATGGGCGGTTATTTCACCACCGAATACGACATGGTCCACGAAAATAAAGGAGTTGGAGAAGTGGATCGCCCGTGGGAGGAGTGCCGCGGAATAGGGACTTCGTTCGGGTACAACCAAATGGAAGACCTTGGCAATTACATGTCGTCGGATGCACTGATCGACCTGTTAATCGAAAAAGTTGCCGGTGGAGGAAACCTTCTTCTCGATATTGGGCCAACTGCCGATGGAAGAATCCCGGTAATCCAACAACAACGCTTGCTCGATATTGGAGCGTGGTTAGATATAAACGGTGAAGCTATTTACGAAACACAAAAATGGGAAGGTGCTGAAAATAACAAACAAGACAATATTTTCTTCACTAAAAAAGGAAACGATTTGTATGTTCATTGTACAGAATTTCCTGAAAAACCTATTGTAATTATCGGAATTAGAAAAACGGGAAATATTTCGCTTTTAGGTTTTGAAGGAAAAGTAAAGGCAAAAAAATCGGGCAAAAAACTAACAATATCAATACCAAATATTACTCCAATTAATAATCCCAGCGAATTTGCGTGGGTATTTAAAATTGAAAACGCATTGTAAACAGAGCCTGTCCATAAAGCAGGCGTTTGAGCCAGAAAGTCTAAATTCGAGCCTTGCGAAGTCAGAAAACAAAAGGACAGCGAATGTTGGGAAAGAAGTCGGACTTTATGGACAAACACAAATTAATCAATTTTTCAAAATTACCCTCTTCTAATTAAAATTCAATAATTTTGGGTATTTTTATTCCGTTCAGTAAAAACCTAATAAAAAAAATGCGTCAAATATTCCTGTTATCCTGTATTGTTTTCATTTATTCTTCTTGCTCTAAAAATCAGCAAAAACCCAATGAATATCCCATTTCACCGGTTTCTTTTACTCAGGTTCAGGTAAACGATAATTTTTGGGCAAAACGGATTAAAACCAATCACGATGTAACTATTCCAATTGCTATTCAAAAAAGTAAAGAAACGGGCCGCATCGATAATTTTGCCATTGCGGGTGGATTAATGGAAGGTGAGTTTTGTTCACCCTACCCTTTCGACGATTCCGATATTTACAAAATTATTGAAGGTGCTGCGTACTCGCTTCAAATGTTTCCTGATGAAAAAATGGAAAAAACCATCGATTCGTTGATTTATTTGATTGGAGAAGCCCAGGAAGATGACGGCTATTTATATACCAACCGTACAATTATGGGTAAAAAAGACCACAAATGGGCGGGGAAAGAACGTTGGGTAAATGTGGACGATTTAAGCCACGAATTGTACAATCTCGGTCATTTTTACGAAGCTGCAACAGCTTATTATCAGGCAACCGGTAAACATAAAATCCTCGATATTGCCATAAAAAGTGCCGACCTCATCGACAATGTTTTTGGTTATGGGAAAATTGAGAATTATCCTGGGCATCAAGAGGTAGAAATTGGTCTGGTAAAACTTTACAGGGTAACTGGGGAAAAGAGATACCTCGATTTAGCCAAATTCTTTCTCGATATTCGAGGAAAAGGAACGTTGGGAGAACACCGAACATACAACCAGTCGCAAATTCCGGTGGTTGAACAAACCGAGGCGGTTGGACACTCGGTACGCGCTGCGTACATGTGGTCGGCGATGGCCGATGTTGCGGCGCTTACCGGAGATGAGCAATATATTGATGCCATTACAAAAATATGGGAAGATGTGGTTTACAAAAAGCTGTACATTACCGGAGGAATTGGTTCATCAGGCGTGAATGAAGGTTTTGGCGAACCGTACGAATTGCCAAACAAAAGTGCCTACTGCGAAACATGTGCTGCCATTGCCAATGTTTTTTGGAACTACCGCATGTTTCTAATGACCGGCGAATCTAAATATATCGATGTTTTGGAGCGCTCGCTGTACAACAATGTTCTTTCCGGGGTTTCACTTCAGGGCGACCACTTTTTCTATTCAAACCCACTTGAATCGACAGGGCAAAACCAACGCAGCGAATGGTTTGGTTGTGCTTGTTGTCCGTCAAATATTTCGCGGTTTATCCCCTCAATGCCCAACTATATTTATGCCCAAAAAGACAACCAAATTTATGTCAACCTTTTTGTTTCAAGTAAAACCACTTTCACAATAGAAAATAAAAAAATGGAATTGGAACAAACAAGTAATATGCCCTGGAACGGTGATATTACAATTACCTTAAATCCTGAAAAAGCGACAAAAGCCAAGATAATGGTCCGCATCCCGGATTGGGTATCCAACAAACCTTTGCCTGGCAATTTATATGAATATATAGATGAACTTTCATCGGAACCAATTTTTAAAGTGAACGGGAAAGAAGTTTATACAAAATATAGATTGGGTTACGCTATTATAAATCGGAAATGGCAAAAAGAGGATCGGATTGAGATCAGCTTTCCCTATCAAATAAGAAGGATAAAAGCCAACCCAAAAGTGGAAGCCGATATAAATAAAATGGCTCTACAACTTGGACCACTTATTTATTGCGCCGAAGGACCTGATTTTGCCGACCACGAAATTTTAAACCTCGTACTTGAAAAAGATGCAGAATTATTGTCTGAATTTTCTCCACAATTGTTGGGCGGGGTAAATATTATTACCGGAAAGGCCAGCGGAACCAAACGGATAAAAAACAGCAACGAAATTGAAACTTACCCAATAGATTTTAAAGCTATACCGTATTACGCTTGGGCACACCGGGGAAAGGCGCAAATGGAAGTCTGGCTTCCAACCGCAAAAACGGCTGCCCGACCAAAAGCGGTCCCAACCATTGCTTCAACCAGTACCATTGAGGCATCGTTTTATGTGCCGTCAATTGCAGGTATTAACGATCAACTCCTTCCAAAAAATTCAGCAGATAAAAGCAATGCGCTTTATTATTGGTGGCCCAAAACAAACGAAACGCACTGGATTATTTACAATTTTGAGAAACCAACAAAAGTTTCGGAAACAGAAATTTACTGGTTCAAAGATATTCCCGATGGCGGTTGTGATTTACCGGAATCGTGGAAATTACTTTATAAATCGGGCGAAAAATGGCTTGAAGTAAATGCTGAAACTCCCTATCCGATTATTGAAGACAAATTAAATAAATTGGTATTTGATCCGGTAACTACTTCTTCTTTAAAACTTGAAGTCAGGCTTTCGAAAACATACTCTGCTGGTATTCATGAATGGATTGTGAATTAATTTCGTAAGGATGGCATCCCTCAAAGGGATGCCATCCTTTACCAAATCTATCGGATAATTTATCCCCTGTAGAGGCATTTTTCAGAAGGATGGAAGAATTGTAAGAATGTTTTTCTGACACCGGACTTGGGAAAGTCCGGCTCCCCGGGACTTTGACTTTCCTAAGTCAAAACCTTTTCATCTTAGTTTTACAGCGGATCGGAATCCGCTGCACCCGGAACTTGCCAGTCATCTCCCTACTCAAAGTTCAAGTGACGATTTAGAAATGTCAACTATGGCTTCACCTCCCAATATTTAAACCTTCCACCTTCCCCAACTTTAATATACCTTCGGCTTTTCAAAACTTCCGATGAACCATCTTTTTCAAATTCAGATAAAACAAGGTAGCCCCCTTCATTTTGTGGTAAAGTAAAAAATACAGGAATATTAATTCTTCGGTAGGCAGGAAGTTCCACTTCCCGTTTTTGTTGAGAAATAATTTTCCCATCGGCATTGATAAGTTTGACGATACTAGTTCCGGCAACTTTTCTTTTTAAATCGTTAATACCAACCAAATTAAAAACCAACTGTTTGCCGGGCTGGTAATTTCCGTTTGGAAAATAGCGCTGGTCGGCCAAATCGATAAAAATATTGGCAGGCGCAAAAGCATGTTTAAACCATTTTAATGCTGGCCCCTGCTCCAGGTCTTTTATATTGTTGATGTACCAGTCGCCGGTGTAGCCGTAATTATTTGTGAGGTGGCAAAAAGCCAAAACTCCCGCCATGGTACGTTCGCCGCGAATCCATTCTGTTTCACATGCCAGCCAGTACGCTTGTAATTCGCGACGTTGTCCCGGAGTTGCATTTTCTCCAATCAAGTTATCGTACACATTTTTAGTTAATTTTGCAGGCTGCCCGTTGCGCCAAAGCCAGTTCCAGCCGTATTCGTTTACCAATTGTGTTGCCGAAGCTTCTAAATATTTCAGCTGCCCAGGGTCCCAATCATCCATTTTACCCAGTCGATATGGATTTTTTGTAAGATATGCAATTGGATCTTTCATTGACATTAAACTCCAGCCAGCGCGGTAAAGGTGGGGTTCGTCCATCGGATCAACTCCGGTTAAATCGCCTTCCTGCATGTAACCCGCATCCCAAATCCGGGTGGGATCCAGTTGTTGAAGTTCGGGGATTAAAGTATTTCCAATGTAACTATTTGTATTTTCATTAATGGCGTCCCAAATTACGATACTTGGGTGGTTTCCGTCACTCCATACCCAGTCGGTAAATTCCTCGCGGATTTGCTCGTCCCAACCATGATTTTGCCAATACAACCATTCATTTTGAAAAACCATTCCGTATTCATCGGCCAAATCGTACCAGAAATCGGGAACAATTCCAACACAAATTCGCATGGCATTCCAATCAATGGATTTTGGATCGTCGATGAGCATCTTTTTCACCCACTCGCGATTCCATGGTAACGCTTGGCAATCCGGGTCTTCAAAAAACCGGTGAAGAGTAATATTACTTCCCCGTAAATAATATTTTTTGTTATTCAGGTAAAAGAATTTTCCTTTTCGCTCAAAATCACGCATCCCAAATTGTTCAGTTACCACATCAGAAAATTCATCACCATCAAACAATTTTATTTCTGCCTGATATAAAAACGGATTTTCAGGCGACCATTTTTCAAAATCTGTTAAAGGAATTTCCAACGAAATTTGAGTTTCGTTATCGCGGGTAGTTTCGCCTTCAACAAAACCTTTTGCCACTACTATTCCCGACTTTCTCTCTTTTATCGTTACTTCAGCTCTTACTTTGTCTAACATCGGATCGCCATACATAACTTGCTGCGGATAAAAATTGCGGATCAACAATTTAACGATTACATTTTTGTTTTTTACTGAAGGAAGAACCAGATTTTTCAGGATTTTTTGTTTACCCGAAAAAGAGAGAAAAACATCGTCCCAAATTCCCGGAATGTAATGTACTTTTTCTTTGTCGGTGCTGCCGGCAGCTTGAGGTGGCAACCAAATTCGTTCGCCTACCCGAATCAATATCTCATTCTCAGCACCAAAATCAAGAGCTTGTGTAACTTTTAAATCGATAGGCGTGTAGCACGAAACCGACTGCCCCACATCTTTCCCGTTAATATAAACTTGTGTTACATATTTACTTTTCAATATAGAAATCATTGCTTCCTGTCCATTCAATTCTTCGGGAATAGTAAGCACTTTCTTGTACCAGCTGTATTTGGGTTCATAATCCAGGTTACGGTAATCGTAAGCATCGTCAGCCAAAACCTGATCGGGACGTTTGAACAGTTTATCGTAAGCCTCAATTTTGGGCTCGGCTAAATGAATTAATCCGGGGACAGGGCATTTTCGTGTAAATTTTTGGGGGGGGAAAGCAGTTGTGGTTTGTTTAAAATCCCACTGCCCGTTCAGGTTTATGATTGTGCCTTCTTTTTGTGCGAAACTCAATGCGGGAATTAACAAAAATAAAATAAGGCTGTTTAGTTTCTTCATGGCTAAGTTATTTTATGGTCATTCAAAAATGAGAAGAATTCATTAGACTTTATTATGATTAAAATAGTATATAGGCCGAATTTAAGATTTTTTCGATTACCAAGGCATTTTTCTTTTGAGTAGCCGTAGCTACGGAAAATAAAAATAACGAAGGGAATCGGGAAAAGATAAATCTATACATACGATTTTAATTGTAATAATGCAGGTTAGATCACAAAATAAAAACACTTTTAATTAACACCTTCTGTTTCCGTCAATTTTATCAAAATAAATTTCGTAAATTTTATTGTTTGTTAATGTAATTTTTGCTCCCAAGGAAGAGGAGGCAGGAGTTACATCCATAATTTCAATATCCTTAATTGGCGACAACTCTTCTTGTGTCCATTCCGAATCGTCGATTTTGTGGAGCATTACCGAAATCATTAATTCCATCGCCGGATTTTTTGCTATTCTTTTTTTATAAGCATACAAAACGGTACTTTCATCGGCTTCGGCATTGCGGTTAGTATGTTCCAGGCTGTTCAAATTATCCCAGCCGTTATATGTAATTAATGCTAATTGCCGACCTTTTATTGCAGCGGTAATTACCTTTTTAATACCGTCTTCAAACTGATTGACAACTGGTTTTTCACCATTGATATGTGGTATTCCAAAATGCCCAAGCGTTAATTCATGTTCAAAAGCTAAACGCGAGCGATCTACCCGGATTACGCCGCCAGGAACAATGATATCAGCAAGATCAATAATATAACCTACCCCATTATTGGGTGGTTTACGCATAATTGCCTGCCTGTAAATTACTTCGTTTTCAACACCATTATAAACCATATTTTGCGATGTGGTATATGCTTTATTTTTATCGGAACTATTATCAACTTTAATTCCGGTGAGATAGAAATTTATATCATCCCCTCTCATATCCCGGGGATCTAAACTTCGGAAACTATATTCCATGGCAGTTCCCCCCTGCGGATTGTGATCTTCCCACGGAAAGTGTGTATTGTAAGTAAGTTTGGAATAATTTGGATCATCGTAATATACTTTACCCGGAATAATTTCGGATGTGCCTGTTTTGCCATGATTCGCCAATATCAGGCCCGGATTTTCGAGTACAATTTTTCTTGAATCAGCACCCAGTCCGCCCCAAAACCCTTCATTTTCTCTGGCCGTCCAAAACGGTGAATCATCGGGTAACGCGAGACAAATAAATGGTAAAAACATCAAAAAAGGGCTGCCGGCACAACTGTAATTTTGAATCATATATTCCTTTTGACCGTAGAACCCCAGACTCGGAATATCATTATCATAAAATTCTTCGCGTGTAACAAACTGAAGCAAAGATCCGGAACAAAGCCGCCGGGCAAAACCTGGATCCAACAGCGTTTTATCCTTCAACATAAAAGCAACCGGGAATGCCCCTGAAACCCATGTTCTGTAACAAATACTTCTGGACCACATGTTAATATATCCATCTCTTCCAAAAAAACCAGTAAGCGACTCCATTAATTTTTGTGCAGACTTTTCAATAATTTCGGCAATATCAGGATAATATTCATCGCCAAAAGTTCTATTCCATATTGTTGTATAAACGATAAAAAGGCTAATGGAATAATAATTATAAGTTTGCTCGAGATACCAACCATTCCCTGAATGATACGATGCCACCCATAACAGGTGATTCTTTAGTAACTCGTCATCGATCCTGTAACCCTGTTTTTTAAGGAAAGAGAGCGTTATTATATTAAAAATCCGCCAGTTGTTCTGAGTTGTTCTATGATTGGCCCATTTCGAAATAGTCACTACCATTTCCTCTTTTTGACTTTCAGAAAAGTTAGTCCAAAGCGTGTCGGGCATTAATAATAAAGTTTTAAACAATCCTCCAAATTCGCAGGTAAACTGATAGGTCGAATCGGGTAAATCTTCGGGTAACGGCAATGAATTTGGGTGGTTGGGAGTAAGTGCATTGTACAATTGCAAACTATAATAATCTCTGAGGTTGATACCTTTAATTTCTGTTTCGGGATCGATATGAATTAATGGCCCTGCCAAGGTGAATGTTCTTTCCAAAGCCTCGAATTCAGCAGAGCGGTAACGCCAATCAGGTGCATTTGGTTCAGGATATGTTTTGCCCGGGACAATTGGAAAAGTAATTGGATCTTCAATTGAATTAACATGAGAAAATGCCCTTTCCAGTAAATACTTCGCCAATTCAATATAATGCTGTTTGGCCATTCCCGTAAGCGGACTTTTGTTGAAATCAGGGTTTTTAATCTCAAATGCTTTTTTCATATCTTTAATATTTAGCTATTTTAGTTGTATCAATTTTATTCCTATTTCCCAGGACGCTCAGCAGTGAAAAATATTTTGAAATACTTCCACACAGGGCTACGAGACCTCTGTAAACAATATCAATTTCCCTGTTTGTTTTAGAAAATCGTTCAAATTTTCCTCTTTCAGTAAAACAATGCTACTTTCTTTCTGATACAAATATGAGGAATGAAAGCTAATTTTGATTGATTTTTTTTAACAAGTGCTTGTACTATTTTTGCAAATAATTTTCACCAAGAAAATCTTAAATCCCACTTCTGTTACTTCAAAACAGAAAGATTTTTGACAATTAAGGAAGAGGGCTTGTTGAGCTTGGACAAAAAGTATTAAATTCATCTTAATTTTAAAAATCCAAAACAAAGTCTATGAAAATTTTACATACTTCCGATTGGCATCTTGGCAAACGGCTCGAAAATTTTTCGAGGATTGGTGAGCAGCAAGCGGTATTACAAGAAATCTGCGAAATTGCCGACCATGAACAAGTTGATGCTGTTTTGCTTGCAGGAGATTTGTTCGACACATTTAATCCGCCAACCGAAGCAATCGACCTTTTTTACAGATCGTTGAAACAGCTTACCAACAACGGGAAACGCCCGGTAGTTGCCATTGCCGGGAATCACGATTCGCCCGATCGCATTGAAGCGCCCGACCCACTGGCACGCGAATGTGGAATTATTTTTGCCGGATATCCGAACTCGCTTATCCCAACTTTTGAGCTGGATTCAGGCTTGAAGATATTACAAAGTTCAGCAGGTTTTATTGAATTGCAAATTCCGGGGACCCAAGTTCCACTACGAATCCTGCTTACTCCTTACGCCAATGAATTCAGGTTAAAAACCGCACTCGGTTACGAAAACAGTGAAGATGAGTTGCGGGCAATCCTGCAACAAAAGTGGAAAGAATTGGCTGATAAATATTGTGATAACCGGGGCGTAAATATTTTGGTCAGCCACCTGTTTGTAGTGAAAAAGGGCGATGCACTTCCTGAAGAACCAGCCGATGAAAAACCAATTTTACATGTTGGCGGTGTGCAGGCCGTTTATTCAGAAAACATTCCAAAACAAATTCAATATACTGCTTTGGGCCATTTACACCGGATGCACACTGTGGATCAGTTACCAAATCCGGTGTATTACAGTGGCAGCCCACTCTCGTACAGTTTTGCCGAAGCAAATCAGCAAAAATATGTTTTGATTATTGATGCTGAAACCGACAAGAATGTGCAGGTGAATGAAATAGAGCTGTTGAAAGGAAAGAAATTGCTGAGGTGGCGTGCAGAAAATATGGGAGAAGCATTGAATTGGCTAAGCAAAAACCCCGATTGTTTGGTGGAATTGACAATGGTGACCGACACGTTTATGACCGCACAGGAACGCAAACAGTTAAGTGCCGCACACAACGGAATTATAACGATAATTCCTGAGGTAACTAATCCGGATGAATTAAAATACATCGACAAAAAAAGTATTGATTTGACCAAAAATATGCACGCGCTTTTCCGCGACTATTTTAAATATTCGAAAGGACAAGATCCCAACGATGAATTGATGGAAATATTTACGGAAATTTTGGCAGGGGAGGACGAAAAATGATACCAATAAAACTCACTATTCAAGGTTTGTACTCTTATCAGAAAAAGCAAACCATCGATTTTACAAAACTTACAGCGGCCCGTTTATTTGGGATTTTTGGAACAGTTGGAAGCGGAAAATCATCGATTCTCGAAGCAATTACTTTTGCACTTTATGGCAAAACCGATCGGTTAAACCAAAAAGGCGACAACCGGAATTATAATATGATGAACTTGAAATCGAACGAATTGCTTATCGATTTTACCTTCGAAACAGGAAAAGAACAGACGGCGTACCGGGCTGTGGTAAAAGGTAGGCGCAACAGTAAAAATTTTGACGATGTAAATAAATTTGACCGTATAACTTATAAATATGAGGGAGAAAGCTGGTTTCCGATTGAACCAACAATTCTTGAAAATGCAATTGGACTGAGCTACCAGAATTTCAAGCGTACCATTATTATTCCGCAAGGTCAATTTCAAGAATTTTTGCAGTTGGGAAATACAGACCGCACCAAAATGATGAAAGAACTTTTCAATTTAGAAAAATTCGAATTATACTATAAAGTGGTAGCGCTGGAATCGAAAAATAATGAAAAGAAACAAAACATTCAGGGGCAACTGCAACAGTTGGGCGAAATAGATCCTCAGCAAATTGCAACATTTGAAGAACAGCTCATTCAGATAGAAAAAGAGTTGGGCGAATTGAATGAAAATTTAAAAACTAAGCAGACACAGGAAACACAGTGGCAGCAAGTCAGAGATTTGGTAGAAAAATTTAAAACATCGAAAAACTTATTCGAGCAACTACAAAAGCAACAATTAGGTTTTGTTCAGTTGGAAAACAAAGTTCAACAATACGAAAAATGTGTTTTTCAGTTTAAAAATATTTTGGATGCTTTGGATACAAGCAACAAAAAGATAGTCACCAAAACAAAACAAATAAAAACAGATTCCCAAAAACTTGAAAAAGAGGAGGCTGAAATATTAGCAAAAGAAACCGTTCTTAACGACATAAAACCGGCGTTTGAAACCCGTGAGTTATTGAAGCAACGCGCAGAAGAATTGGGCAAACTTTCGAAAATAAAGTCTCTCGACACGAATATAGAAAAAGGAAAAGAGCGGCTCTCAAAAGGGAATGATTTTTTGGACCGAACTGTTAATTCTATTGAGCGTTTAAAAACTGATGAAGGGGACCTACTGAAATGGATAAAAGCAGAAAAGGCAAATTTGCCTGATTTAGCACTGCTCTCAAAAGTTAAAACCTGGTATGTTGAAAAAAACATTTTGGATAAACAAGCTGTTGAAATCGATACGGAACTCGTTAATGTTAAACAGGAAGAATCCAAGATTTTGGGGGCAATTCAAAGTATTTTGAACAATTCAATATTTAACGATCTCCCCGAAAAAACAGGGTATCTAATTGTTGTAAAATTTTTACAGGAGAAGATTGAAACAATAAAAACAAAACTCAAATCTCTTGAAAAAGAAGCCGACCATTTTCGGGTGAAAGTGCAATTGGAAAAGTTTGCCGGAAATTTAAATGACGGAAAACCATGTCCGCTGTGCGGATCCTTACACCATCCTGCAATTTACAGTGCCGTTAGTATCAGGGAAGAACAAAATCGACTTGAAAAAAGGAAACGCATTTTGGAAGTTGAAATTGAACAAATTAATAAAACAATTTTGCAGTTAAAAGAATTAGAAAATCAACTCAATTTTAATTCTAAGATTTTAAATGATTGGGGAAAAAAGCAGGAGGAAAATGTAAAGAAAACCAAAAAACACATTTCTTTTTTTGAATGGCCACAATATAAAAATCAGCAAGATGTGGAAAATGCTTTTAATGCTGCCGGGCATATTCAAAAAGAGATTAAAATAAAAGAAACTGAATTGGATAAACTCTCCGTTAAATTAGAAAAAGAGATAAAAAACAAAGAGCAATTTCAAGTTGAGATAAATAAAATAAATACGGAAGTTACCATTCACCAAACAGAAACGAAAACGCTGCAAGATCAATTAAAAATTGTTTCGATCGGGGAATATTCAAATAGATCTACTTCTGAAATTGAGACAGAAAAGAACGCACTTTTGCAGCGGTATTTGCAGTTGGAGAAACAGTACTCTGAACTAAACAAGCAACTCGCCAATTTACGCACGTCAAAAGACAGGCTCAGCGGTAGTTTAACAACGAAGAAACAAGAATTTGAGTTGGAACAAAAAGAAAATTCTACATTATTGGAACAACTTGAAGCTCAACTTAAACAAACAGACTATTCAACAATTGATGAGGTAAAACAAATTCTGGCACAGCCCATTGAATTAGAAAAACAAAAACAATTACTGGCTGATTTCAAACAAAATTTGGCACTTGCCAAAAACCGTTTGGAGGAGCTGCAAAAAGAGTTGGGCAGCCGTGTTTACGATTTTGAAGCACATCAGAAATTACTTGGTGAAATTAGTAGTTTCAAGGAAACCGTTACGCAAAAAAATCAGGAAGAGGGGAGAGTTTCACTGTTACTTAAAAATCTTCAAAAGAATTTGAAAGACCAGTTGGCCCTCCAAAAAACACTTGAAAGTTTAGAATTGCGTGCTGAAAATATTAGAACCTTAAAATCATTATTTAAGGCAAGTGGGTTTGTCAATTATATTTCGTCGGTTTATCTGCAGAATTTGTGCAACGCAGCAAACGATCGGTTTTTTCAACTTACTCGGCAAAAACTGAGCTTGGAAATTACCGAAGACAACAATTTTGAGGTGCGCGATTTTATGAACGGAGGAAAAGTGCGCAATGTAAAAACACTTTCGGGCGGACAAACTTTTCAAGCAGCATTGTCACTCGCACTTGCTTTGGCAGATAATATTCAGAAAATTACCGAGTCGAACCAAAACTTTTTCTTCTTAGACGAAGGTTTTGGTTCGTTGGACAAAGAGGCACTTTCTGTAGTTTTTGATACCTTAAAATCGCTGCGAAAAGAAAACCGGATTGTTGGCGTAATTTCGCACGTGGAGGAGATGCAGCAGGAAATTGAGGTTCATTTACGAATAGAAAATGATGAAGAAAAAGGAAGTGAAATTTATAGAAGTTGGGCAGGGTAAGTTTAGTTATCATTTTTTTAGTTATCACGATGAGCCCGAAGCAAAAACTAATTTATGTCAAGTAAATCGTGCCACTTTAGAACGTCATGCTCAGCGAAGCGATTCTCCATGGGAGTCCTATGGAATAATTTATTTCAGCAACACTCCCTGTATCGAAAGATTCCGAAACGAGTTCTCCCGAAAGGATCGCTTTGCGGGGAATGACGAACCCGAAAGATAATACCAGACTTAATACTAATACCCTGCATCCGAGAAATAACGCATAAATTGTGTCCGCTCATAAAGAACAGGTTTTTTAATGTTCTTCTGGCTGGCCTTTCCGCGGAACTCTTCAATTGTATTGTAATTGTGCCTAAACATCCAGTCTTTTAATTCATGGGTCATCGACTCTATTATTTTGGCACCATCTTTATAAACAGCAGAAACTATTTGGGTAGTTTGCGCACCAACCAACAAGTTTTTTATTACCTGCTCGCCAGTAAAAATACCACGAGAAGCTGTAAATTCAATATCAACTTTATCGTACAATATTCCAATCCAACGCAGTGTCATTGTATTTAACTGGGTACAACTTAGCACGTCGCCCGAAACTACTTTTTCTGTTTCAATATCAACATCGGGACTATAAAATTTATTAAACAGCACTACTGAAGATGCTTTGGTTTTTGAGATACGATGAATAAAATTAGCCAGACCTGAAAAATAGTAACTAATTTTTAATGAAAAAGGGATAGTAACTACCTCGCTTATTTTTTCAATAATATTGAAATAATTTTTCTCTTTCTCCTCGCCTGTTACCTCAATGTCGGCAGGAAGCAAAAAAAGGTTTACTTCGAGTGCATCGGCACCGGCATCTTCAATCATTTTAGCATATTTTGTCCACTCTTCTCCCGACACACAATTAATGCTTGCAATCACCGGAATATCGAGTGCTTCCTTGTTCTTTTTTATGAGGTTAATGTACTTTTCAAGATTATGTTTTTTACAGTAGTACATGGCATAATATTCCTGATCGTTATACGAACCATACATATTATTTAAACGTTGTTCGTCAACATCGTGCAGGATTTGTTCTTCGAAAAGCGATTTCAGAACAATAGCACCGGCACCGGCTTTTTCGTATTCAACCGAGTTTTCTACATTTTCAGTTAAAGAAGAACTTCCCACGATAATTGGGCTTTTCAGCTTTAAACCCATATAACTTGTTGAAATATACATGATGTACTTTTTTACTTTTCAATTAAAAATTTATCGATACCCAAAGCTGCTTTGTGGCCGTTTGCAATCCCGTGAATTACATCGGGCCCCTGAATGGTATCGCCACCCATAAACAACCACGGCACACTGGTTTGGAAATTGTCGTTTACCCTGATTCGTCCACGTGGCCCCATTTCAAGGTGATCTTTAATATCTTCGGTAATATAGCTCAAGTCCATACCTTGTCCGATTGATTCAACAATCATATCGCCTTCAAAGAAATTTTTATTGTCGAGATTACACTGTGGATTGAATTTACCTGTTTCGTCGAACAACGACAAACATTGAACAACGTGCAACCCTTTTATTTTACCATCTACAATTTCAATTCGTTGTGGCGACCAACCTGGATTTACTGTGGCCATCTCTTCCCGGGCTTCAATAACTTCCTCACGGTCGGCGGGCATTTTTTCTTCTGTTTCGAGACTGGTTGTAATTACCTGCACTTTGCCATATTTTATTTTTTGCAGCCTTGCAAGCGAACGGGCAATATCCATGGCAACGTTTCCACCACCAATTACCACAATTTTCTCTGCCACGTGGATTTCTTCTCCCCCGGTAATTTTGCGCAACAGTTCAATTGACTGATAAACATGTTTGTGATCCGTTCCTTCAACGCACGTACTTCTGCCCAAATGTAATCCGGTACCGGCAAAAACAGCATCGAAATCTTCACTCATTTTTTTAAGGGTAATATCTTTACCCACATTTACATTGTAATGGATTTTAACACCCAGCGACAAAATGTAGTTGATGTCTTTATCTATTTGGTCGTAAGGCAAACGATACTCAGGAATTCCGTAACGCATCATTCCACCGGCTTCCGAAAGTTTCTCGAAAATTTCAATTTCGTAACCCATTTTTACAAGGTAATGAGCCGCTGACAATCCTGATGCACCTGCACCAATAATAGCCACTTTTTTACCATTTTTCTGCAAGTTTTCAGTTTCCAAAATGGCTCTATATTTTTCCGATGGATTCTGGTCGGCGATGTACCGTTTCAACCAGCGGATAGACAGTGGTTCTCCCCGATGCCCAACAGAACAAACACTTTCGCACTTGTGGGTACAAATACGTCCACAAATTTCGGGTAGTGGGTTGGTATCGTACAAAATGCGCAAGCCCTCTTCGAGATCGTTGTTTCTAATTGCTTTTATATATTCAGGAATTCCCATGTGAGCTGGGCAGGTAGCAGTACAAATTCCACATTCCACACAGCGGTCGGCTTCTTTTTCTGCCTGCTGTTTTGAGTAGCCTTTAATCATTTCAATAAAAGAGTGATTTCTTTCATCGGGTTCAAGTTCTCCCATTTCAACCCGTTTCAAGCCATAGAATTCATAATCACCTTCAGGTTTTTTCCAACCCAATTCGTTTTTGTCCCACGACTTTTCATCCACCCCGGGGATAAACCTAAAATTATCGGGATCGGTGTCAACCCAGGTATATTCGTTTGAAAGGCACAGAGAACCCGTGGTACAAACATCCACGCAAAGTGCACACCAACAGCACCGTCCGTAATCTACTTTTGGCCGTAATCCGCTGTCGCCATCTTTTGCTTCGAACCCGGCAACTGCAACCATATCAATAGCTTCGTTTTCGCAAATCGACTCACACGTACCACAACCAATACAAGTTTGTACATCGTTTTTGTGAAACCCCCTGTAACGTGGGGCTCCCGGCCTTTCTGTCAACGGATACTTTACCGTAACAGGTTCTTTAAAAACATTTTTCCAGGCGGTAAACGGTGTTAATATATCTTTAATGGAACTCATAATTCATCTTCAATAAAAGTTTAACGTTCAATTTCCGGAGGACAGGTTTGCAGCGACACCATAATATTTGCAACATCGGCAATGTTGGCGCCTATCAACAAATGTTCGAGCAGTGAAACAGCATGTGTGTAGCTCGGTCCGCGCAGGTTGATCCTGCGTGGATATTCCGTTCCGTCGGAAACCACATAAAATCCGTATTCTCCCCTCGATGATTCAGCCCGTACATAAGTTTCTCCTTTTGGTATTTTCCAATGAAGAACATTTGGAGTTTCAGCCCTAATCTGACCATCGTCTGGCATTTTATCAAGTATCTGACGGATTAAATCAACTGTTATTTGCAAGTCGTGCCAACGTACGCGAGAACGGGTGTAAATATCAGATTCTGTTGCTGTGTAAGGATCGAAATCCAGTTCCGGGTATTTCAGATAAGGATAATCTTTTCTGACATCGCGTTTAAATCCGGCTGCACGGGCATTGGGACCAACAATTCCAAAACTGTTAACCCATGCCGGATCGATGTAACCAATACCAACAGTACGTTTTTTAAATACTGCATTACTGTACATTACGTTATCTATATTCTGAACAAACTCATCTATCTTGCTCAGGTTGTCCAACATTCTTTTTTTGAATCCGGCAGGCAACAGTCCCCGAACTCCACCGGGAATGATGTACATGTGATACACGCGTCCGCCGGTTAATTCTTCAAAACGGTCGAGAATAAGATCGCGCAGGTAAACACCCCACTGAACGCCAATTCCCAAACCGGTTGTTCCACCTTGACCTGGCACAACACGCAATAATGTTTGTAAACGGGCCATTTCGAGAACCAGTGTACGCAACCACTGTGCAACTTCAGGAACTTCTATTCCGCCTAATTCTTCGATACTCGCTGCGAGGTTGTACTCATTATAATCGGGTTCGGCCACACACATTCTAATACAGGTAGGAAACACCTGAATGAATTTCCGGCGTTCAAAAAGTTTTTCGAAACCACGGTGCAAATATCCAACATGGGTTTTTGCCTCCACGATTTCATCGCCACTAATGGTAAGTTCTACCGACATGTTTCCTGTAACCCCCGGGTGGTTTGGTCCCTGCCAGACTTTCACAAATTTTTGTGATTCTTTGTCAACAATCAAATTACCATCGCCACCTGTTTCAGGATATTTACTTCGATCGTAGCCTATATTTAGCCAATGTTGTTTACTCATTGGGATATAATTTTTGTTTCATGTATTCACTCGGATCATTTGTGCCCCTTCCCAAACGCGGGAAGTAAGTTTCTTCTGCATATTTTTTTGTATCAAAATCGCGGCGCATGGGTGGAATATTGTCCCAGCCTTCTAAAATAAACGATTCATTAACCCGCGGGCTTCCCGGAAAATCGATTCCAAACATCTCTTTTAGTTCGCGCTGATAAGTAGCTACCTGGTTCCACAAATGGTGGGCAGTAGTCATTTTTGCTTTTTCGCGCAGAATTTTAGTGCGTATTGCCAGATCTATTTTTTTCTTGGGGTTATTCAAAATGTAGGTGATTTGAAACAGGCCATCTTCAATCCAGTCAACAGCAGTCATTAACACAAAATGTTTAAATCCTTCGTAGTCGCGCAAGTAGGCCAGCAGTTGCACTGTATTTTCCTTATCTACCGTAACAAACGTAAGGTTCTTCCGCTGATACTCAACTTCATAAAGAATGAATTTGTATCCTAAGTTTTCAATAATTTTTTTCATCTTCTACCAATTATAATCGGGCATGTTCCAGTCTTTAATAATCTTTTTCTGATTGGCTTTGTACCAATCGAGATTTTCAATGTACTCATTTGCTTTTTCGGCTTTGCCAGCTTTAATGAGCTCTTTTAATTTCATAAAACCAGCCAGCAAAGCTTCTGGACGGGGCATACATCCTGCAATATATACGTCAACAGGCATGTATTGGTCCAGCCGGTTGATGGTGTTGTAACTGTCCCAATACATTCCACCATTAATTGTGCAACTACCAAGTGCAAGAACATATTTCGGGCTTTGCATTTGCTCGTAGCTGCGAATAACCCTTTTCAGTGTTTTTACTGATAAATATCCCGAAATAATAAAAGCATTTGATTGCCGTGGAGTCGGGCGCATTTGTACCCCATAACGGAACATGTCGAAACGAGGTGTAACAAGCGGTGGAATTTCAATACTCCCGCAACCTGTTCCAAAACCCAGGATCCAAATGGACTCGGATCGGGCCCAATTCAGAAACTTTTCAACAATTTTAATTTTATATGGTTCTTGCACTTGTGGCCGGGCATCACAAAAATAATCCTGCATCGGATCGATTTGAATAATGCTTCCGTCAGGTGCTGTAACTTCACGTTTTTTGTTCTCTTCGTGAAGGAACTTATCTTTATTTTCTGTCTCTTTCATTTGCTTATATATTTTTTATACCCCTCTGTCCTGCTGACATCTCCCCTCGCGAGGGGAGAACGTTCCAATTAACTTTTCTGCCAAATATGAAGTTTAACACGAGTCTTATTTGAACATCTTTCCCTTTTAAGGGAAAGTGGCGAAGCCGAAAGGGTAAAAAGAGCTCTTTGCCGAAATTATTCTCTTGTGTAATAAAATCTACTTCCATGTAAGTTTCATATATTTATCGTCCTTTCTTATAAAATTACAATGATCGCAATGATTCCAAGTACAAGTGGAATTTTTACAAACCACCGAATTGACTGTTCTATTCGGAACCTCGGAAAAACCACTCCCACAAAAACGCTCCAGAAATAAATAAGGAAAGTTTTCAGGATGAATATCCCCCAATTTTCGGCACCACCAAAAAAAAGGTTCATAAACAAGGCCGCTTCTACCACATGTAAAATGGCAGCATTTGTACGCAACACTCCGAGGAAAGTTGAGTGGTATTCCGTTGGTGGCCCAATTGGGATTTCGTTGGGTGCCTTTACCAAATTAAAAGGCGAATGTCCCAAAGCTCCCAACAGGGAAAGCATTGCAGCCGCTGTTGCAAATGGATTGGTAACCATGGTCCAGTGCATTATTCCTCCTTGTTGTGCCGCAACAATGTCGGCGATTGAAAGCGTATGATACTGAACGGCCATCGAAATAACTGCCAGGGTCAAAGGTATTTCCATAGTTGTAAACTGCGACAAACCGCGGCTAACTCCAATTACTGAATAAGGATGCCCTCCTTCGCCAGCTCCAAGCGCCATTCCCAACATTCCAAAAAACTGGAAATAAAGAATCAGCACCAGATCACCTGAAAACGAGAAGTTAGACCAATGGTTTGAACCGATTATTAATGGAAGGAAAAGGAAAATCCCTACACCTCCCGACAAACGGAAAACCGGTCCGAGATAAAACATTACGCCATGCGTTATTTGTGAACGAATGGAATAGTTTTTTATTAAATCGATGTAAGGCTGGTATATTGGAATGCCGTATCGTTTCCCAACGCGCGCAACAATTTTTCGCATTGTGCCACCCATAATTAACCCCCAGTTCAGGACGATAAACAATCCCAGCAGGGTCCACAGTATTTTGCTAACAGTAAATTCCATTTAAATTGCAGTTAAATAAATGATGAATACAATAACGATATATGAAACAAGATGAATGGCATAACTTTGGCCATTTCCACTATAAATGCGCCGGATAAAATTACCAGTTGACTCAACACAATTCACCGTACTATTCCAGAAATTTGTAATTCCAGGAGCGACCAAAAAGCCCAACGCTTTATTATAACCTGCATAAATATTATGCGCCACATGTGTCAATTCGGGACGTTCGGGACGTTCAGCAGCATAAACAATATTAAACTGTTTTACTTTCTGAGCTTTACGGCTCATAAACATCAGCCAGCCAAGTAAAATAATAAACATGATTCCGATGACGGTCATTATTGTAGAGGCATCCCAATATCCCAATTCACTTATGGCAGTAGTTCCTTTCCATATTAACGGGTTCGACGGAAATGCCGATGCAATTGCTTTCCCTATCGGCTTCAGGATTAATCCGGGCCGGTACGAGAAAACCATAATTGCGATGATTAAAATATATTGTGGGATCAGGTACCAAACCGAAACCTCTTTTACGTTGTCTGTTCGCGCCCGAAGAAACGATTAGCTTTGCTATTTACCCTGAAGCTTTCGGAAGTAGCTATAGATACCCTTCGATCTTGGTTTGATCCCGAGAACGTTAACTCCTTCACGCTTAATTTATAA
>JAKIST010000024.1 GCA_021648495.1 Draconibacterium sp. | reverse complement strand
TATAAGACAGGGATTACATCTAAAAATTATCAAGCTGCTGATTATTGGGGGGATACTAATTCTAAAACAGGTCAAATATCATACGGAAATCTAGCGTTTGACGATTATGCAACTTTAAGAGGGACATATATAAAAGAAGCATATCATTCTCACAAAATATTGAACGGAATATCTCTTGAGAAATTACCAAGCGATTTACAAGGATTAGGTATGGATACCTATTTAGAAGAGATACATGGGTATACTCACATGTTCAAACAACAAGGATTATTTTCTGGGCATAACTTGCCAATAATGAAAAGTGCTCAGTTATATCAATTTCAATTAAGAATGATTGGAGCTTCTTATCCTACTTTTCCAAAGAGAATTCAGTGGCTTTATAAAATACCTAGACGATGGTAAGAATTTATGCAACATTAGTTGTTTTGTTATTGTTAACAGGTTTGTCAAATGCACAAACTGTCGACAGTACTTGTAATCTTCTGATTATGATCATAGATGATCCACCATATTTTAAAGGAGATCTGAAAGAATTTATTCAAGGCGAAATTAGTTATCCAGATAATGCTCAAAAAGATTCAATAGAGGGAAAAGTTTTTGTTTCCTTTTGGATAGATACTTTAGGAAATACCTATAGCCATCAAATTATTAAAGGTATTCAAGAAGAACTAAATAATGAAGCTCTGAGAGTAGCTAAACTGATAAAGTTTGAGAGACCTGCAATGCAAAGAGGAAAACCAATTAAAATGAAATTTACTGTACCTATTGAATTTAAACTGGTAAATACAGAAAAAAAGATAAGATGTAAAAAAAGATAAACAGAAAGCCTCGGGAAACCGGGGTTTTTTCATGTTACAAATTAATCTTTCCATCCAATAAATCCTTCATTCGTTTTTTAGTGAGCATAGAATTTATAATCTTAATCAATGCGTTTTTCTCCCCCCCGCTGGTGCGGATTTGCAATCCGTGCCATTAAAGCAAAAATTGATAAAATGTAGCAACGCACGAAAAAAGACAAAGGATTCCATCTGTAAAAAAGATGGAATCCTTACCTTTGAAACAACGCACATATTTTTAAATGAACACACCGGAAAATAGCTATTTTATTACGAATACCGACACCATATTTACCCGCTGGTATGCAGGCAGCCGCTACATAAAAGAAACCGAAGGCAGCACCACCAAACAATACACAGCTACCGCACGATTGCATCGTGTGGTTTATAAGATTGCATCGCATGGGTAGACATATAAAAACACAAGGATTCCATCTCTAAAAAAAGATGGAATCCTTACTTTTGAAACAGCATTCTTTGAAAAGCTTGACAGGCTTTTATTGGGAGTTGTTATTGTTATTGTTATTGTTATTAGGTAAAACCACACGATACAATCGTGCGGGAACGTGAGATGAACCTTCCACTTTAAAATGACTTTCTGTATTTTTATAAAATTACCGTTGAGTCCACTCCAAAAAGTGTCAGTGTGAATATATTTGCAAATAGACAATATAGTTATTAGTTTATAATCAGTTAATTAACAAATTAACGCCGACACTAAATATTCTAATTCTTAGTTTTTTAGACTTTTCGGAGTAGGCTCAAAAATACATATTTGAAATCATTAGTGTTCGGTTAAAGTTTTGAGATTACTTCGTTACACTCGCAATGGCATATTTTCGTAGAACGTTGTTTTAATGGGAGTTGGAGTTTCCCGCATAGCGATCCTTTTGGGTTAACTCCGACAAATAAACTGGGCTTAGGCTCCGTAGGAATTCACCAAAGGAGTCCTATGGGCCTTTGGAAAAAGTCCGGCTCCCTTTACTGTCACTTCAACGAGGAACGAGGAGAAATCCCAAGCAAAACGGATCAGATCTCTCCTTCGTCTGCCAAAGGCATCGCAATGCGGGAGATGACAGCAAAACGGATCTGTCATTGCCAATGCAGTGAAGCAATCTGTTTCAATATTCTCATCTTTACCAGACACCGATGATTTGAAATGAGTAGTTGTTGAAATAAAGCACTTACTCATTTTTACTTTCCACAGGACCTGAAACATCCGCATTCACCTGCATATTAATCGTTTTAATGTCTAATTTGCGTTGGGCCAAAATCTGGATATATTCCATGCAGTTTGTGTAGTGTACCTCATTTTTATTGCCGAAAACGTAAAACGATTTTACTGTCCAATCCATGGCAGCATCAAGGTTTCCTTCCATTTCGCAGGCAAAGCCAAGGTTAAACATACTTTTTGCTGCAATGTTTTTATTCGGATTGTTAACGTTTGCTTTCCATATTTTCGCAGCTTCCAGCCATTTATTTTCTTTAATCAGTTTATCGGTTTTTTTTAAATCTACCTGGTTCGAGTGGTAATACATGCGCTGAACCTCAATCCAGTGCGGAACAAGGAATTCGGCGAAACGTGTTCCTGCAATATCTGCAGCATTTAGAATGGCATCTTTTTGGGGAGGTAACATTTTTTTTGCATATTGTAACGTTTCTGCCCTTGAATTCCATGTAATTGTGTCACTCTTGGTGTAAAAAAAATTCAAATTTTGTTTATTCAAATCGTAGATGTTCCACAAAACGATTATAAAAACCGATTCGGTTCCCGTAAAACTGGTGTATTTTATGTAATCAAACCGATCTACAGAAGCAAAATAATCGAGAGAGAAAAGTAAATCTGCACTGGTAGAATCAGCAATTTGTTGAATTTCTTCTTTAGAGTATAAACCAAATTCAGGATCGATAATTTTGGTTTCTAATACGTTCGTTTGTTTACTGGGGAAACTTTTTAGCAAATCGGCGAGATTACTAACAGCATGTTTCGGCGGGTTTTCGTCATCGATATAAAATGTGTCGATAAACGTTTCAACTTTATTTTTTGACGTGTCAATAATTTGAACTCCTGAATAATCAAAAGGTTCCAATTCAACAATAGAATCGAAAAAATTTTGGCTTTTTAAATGTTCAACAAATAACTGGAAATAGACTTCGGAAGCAACACTGTCGATATTGCTTGTATCCAAAAATATTTTATTGTCTTCGGAATAGCTTGCAAAATATGGGTTTTGAGTTACATTAAAATTGTTGTACCTGACTGCTACTTTTTTATATTCCGGAGAGATTGCAATTTTCCCGGGAACAACAACTTCAATATTTGTTGTTCGCGAACTGTAAAGTGTATTGCAGCCTTGAAATAAAACTAAGAGAATTAAAAGAAGGTAGAGCTTGGGTTTTAGTTTCATTGTCAGTTTCGATTTAACTCGTCAATCTCTTTTTTTCGTTTTGCTAATACTTTTTGGTACTGTGTTATCATTCTTATGTTTTCTTTACTTTTGTACGAAACGGCAAGTTGTTGTGCGGCAGCGAGCCATTTCCATGCTGTTTCCAAATCATCTTTCATTTCGTAGGCAAGAGCTAAATTGTAACGGGCGTTAATGGCCATTTTCCCGTTTCTATCGGATGCATATTTTTTCCAAATTGCAATGGCATTGTCCCAATCCCCTTTTTCTACCCGGTTCGAGGCTTCGGTAAAATCGGGTAGCGGCGGAACCGAATAAATTCGGTTTACGGTTTGCCACGATGCAAAAAATCGTTTTGAATATTCTTCGCCTACCAATTGAGAAGCAATTTTCAAAGCGGTTAAACGGGGAGGTAATTTGCTGTTTTTCTGATAATTCCCCTTTTCATCGTAACTGTTCCAGTAAACCGTATCGATCATGGTTTTTCTTTCAATTATTTTTTCAGCAAACGGATCGTACACCGCCCAAACCGCCGCCGTTATTACTTCCCGCGATTTTGGGACATCGTAATTTTCCGAGTATTCAGAAAAGAAATAGGAAAAAGTTTCCAACGAGATCAATAGATCGGTTTGGCTTGAAGAGCTTAGTTTATTGACCAAATCAAATTTTAGGGAAGGAAGTTTGGTGTCGGAATGTTTTTTGAAAATAGCGGGAAAAATATGGATTACTTTAAAAGTATTTTTACTTTTTAAGTTCGATGCCAACTCTTTTATACAATAGTTTGCAAGAATACTGTCCAGGTTTGTGGGATCATTTTTTACCCTTGTTAATTGATGATCATCATTATAAAAGTGTTGAAGTGTGTCTCTTTTGTATTTAAAATTACGATAAACGATTGCTACATTTTTAACATTTAGAGGAACGGCTATTACTCCGGGTTTATAAATATCTATTGGATATTCTTTATAAACCGTGCACGAAGAAGTAATTAGGATAAGAACAAGAAAGGCAATACGATTCATCGCTGTTGTTTTATTAATTCGTTTTTTCGACCTTTTAAAATTTCAAGATAATTGTACGTTACCAAGCGGTACATGGTGTTGTACGATTTTAAAGCTTCCGAAATGGCTTTATTTAGATCTCCTTGCAGTTCGTAAGCAATTGCAATATTAAGTTCGGCTTTGCTTTTTAATGCTTTCGATTTTGTTTTTTCTGCGGTGTCGTTCCATAGTGCCATGGCAGTTTCCCAATTTCCGTTTGTTACAAATTTTGCGGCTTGTTTTAAATTCGAATCGCCCGATGGAAAATAGTTTCTTCTTTCTTCGTGCCAGACGGTACTTATTTCTTCGGCAAAATCGAGTGCAATCGCAATTCCGGCTTCACTTAACGCGGTTTTAACGGGTGTAAAACGGTCGAACAAAGCACGTGTCGAATAATCCATATCTTCCCAAACAAGTGTATCTCTTAAAAATTCCCGGGTAAGCACTTTCTCCTGTACCGGATCGTAAACCCTAAAAAGTGCCTCGTAATAAATTTTCATTTTAGCATACGAAGCCGTAGCAAAACCATCATTTCGAGGGTCGTATAAACTAGTTTTTTCATAGTCGGTTGCCACCCGCATTTTGAAATGGTCGAGAGATAAAACTGCATCGGTGTTATATGTTTCGCACAACTCCCTTACTTCTTTCCAAGGCATTTCTACATTTAAAAACGAGTTTCTTTCAAAATTTAAAAACCTCTTTTTTGGAATGACAAAATCATATCTGCCCGATTCAAAAAGTAATTCACCCAAAGCTTTTATTGTGGTGTCAGAAGCTTGAATGTCGTTTATAACTGTGTCGGTATTAAAATTTTTATTGTAGAATATTTGTTGAAGCGAATCGGAATCAAGATTAGTGAATTTATCGTCAACAGTTCGGTTTACCAAGGTTAAACTTTGAATAGAAGATGGAAGTTCTTTTTTCGATTGCCGGGGAATTTCAATGGTCAACGTTTTTGTTGAAATACATGAAGTTGAAAAGACGATCAATAAAATAATTACCGCATAATTTATATTTATTTTGAAAGATTGCCACATGCCTTAATTCGTTTTTCGCAATGTTATTTTCTTTTTTTGCTTTTCAATAAAAAGAATTAAAACATAAATTCCTATTGAATCTTTGGAATTCAACAGTTTTTTTATTCTATTTCATATCTCATATATAAAAAAGCGCATCATCTAATTTTTAATAAATGCCCCAGTACTTTCTCAAAAACCATTCCACACTTAACAATATCAATAAAACAAAAAATAGCCAACGCAAATTTAAAAGCTCGCGCACCATTTCCTGAAAATAACTTGTTGGTTTTAACTTATTATTGTTTTTTAAATCTGAAATTAATCGATCCACTTCATTCGACAGGTAAAACTTACCTCCACTTTGGGTTGCTAATTGGTACAACATATTATGATTGGCCCGTGTAACTAAATTTTCGAGGTTTACTGGAACGATTGTAAAACTGCCCGTTTCATTAAATGTTTCTTTTCCAATAGTTACATTGGCCGAAAAGGTGTAATCGCCGGTTGGTAATTTGCCTGTGTTTAAGTAGTATTTTTCACCCTGAATATCAAAAGTGGAATTAAATTCATCTCCGTTTGTATTTTTAATTTCAATATTTACTTCATTCGAAGTATTTCGTTCAAAGGCATCGTTATAAACTTCGGCAGTTAAAACCACATCTTCAATTTCAGCATAAACGGGTTTGAAATCGACAATAAAATTGTCCTCGTTTTCGCGAAGTGAAAGGTATTGGATCAATTGATTTACCAACTCGTTAAAGTGGTTTTGGTTTTGATTGATGTAATAGTCGTAAAGCCTCCAGCGCCAGATCCCTTCACCAAAAATAAACCCTGTTTTCCGCCCATTTAAATTTCCTGTGGCAATTAGCGGTTTTGCGGTTTCAATGTTTAATATTTTCTGATAAAAGAGTGGCGTAAATTCAGGTTCCAGTTCATAGTCGGCAAAGGGAACAAACAAGGGGGGAAACTTGGGCAGCAACTCTTTAAAATCTTCACTTAAATTAAAAGTTGCAAAATTTGTATTTATTGTTGCCTGTGCTTCTTCTCCCGAACCCGCCAATGGTTTTATTGTAACTCCTTGCGCCAAAGTATTTAATTGGGGCAAGAATGTTTTGTCCCCTACAATAAAAAGAATGGGCAACCGCCCCAATTCAGCCTTTTTAATTATACCTGCAACAGATTTTCCTGAGTTTGGAAGTTGGTTGAGCACCAGTAAATTATATTCTGAAAGATTTTTAGGATAAGGTTCTTCCGTAAAAACGGATACTTCGTATGTTTTTTGTAAATCGAGGGTGTTTTTAATGGCTCCAATATCAGGGTGGGGACCATCGGAAAGAATCAGTATTTTTTGTTTGTTTTCTAAAACATTGATAACAAAACCCGCAGTGTTGTTTTTTGTGTTTCGTTCATTTTGAACGGTTTCAATTTTTACCGAAAAATGCTTTAATCCCGGATTTCCTGCTTCCAAAATAAATTCCTTTGTGTAGAAGTAGTTTTCGTTTGGTGGGGTTACAATCGTACTTGCCAATTCGTTGTTGTTTTGTACCACCGAAAGTTTCAAGGCTTTGCCCTTCAACTTCAAAAATTGGACATCGATGTCAACAGCGAAACGATTTCCTGAAAACGAAGTCCGGTTTACCTCGATATTTTGAATCCTTGAATCTACAACCTTAGTTGTATCTCCAAATCCGATTGTATAAATAGGAAAGTTAACTTCATTAATAACGTTTACAGGATTTTTCCCCTCGTTGTAAATGCCATCCCCTGCAAGTATCAATGCACCAATATTCTCGTTGAAATGATTGTTTGCCACGGAGGTGATAATCTCACTGTAATCCGATTTTTTTTCAGTGAAGTTTAAATCGCCCAAGGTATTTGTACCTTCTCCAAAGGAGTACTCCACAACAGAATAAGAGGATTCAAGGCTACTCGAAATTGCATTTTTAACGTGCAAAACTTCGGTGGCAGTTTTCAACGAATCATGACCAGAAACCATCGATCCTGAATTATCCCAGGCGGTAATTATAATTGGGTTTTTGGTAATTTTATTTAAATTTCGTATAAAAGGCGAAAGCAATAAAAATGCTATCATAAAAAACGATAAAAAACGCAGGACCATTAAAATTCGCACCTGATATTTTTTTAGTGCTTTATTTTCTTTATTCCTGAAATATAAAAGAAAAACGATGCCTACGGTTGCTATTACGATTGCGAGCAATATAATAAACCAATATTTTGTTCCGAATGATATCAAGGTAAATCAATTTTAATAAGGCCGTAAATATAGTAACTCCTTTTTTTAAATGACGATTAATGTGTATAATTACACCCAATTTTATATAGAATATAAAGAACCAACTGAAGGTGAAATTGTTGTTGTCGTAAGAAAAAAATTAATAAAATGAAGTTCATCTATTTTGTTGTACTCGTAATGTTCGTGGTTTCTTGCGGGCAAAAGTTTAATTCCGAAATTACGGTTGCAGATATTCAGGGAAATATTGAATTTCTCGCATCCGATTCTTTAAAAGGAAGAAAACCCGGAAAACAAGGAGATTCCTTGGCTTCCGAATTTATTCGAACGAAATTTGAAAATGCAGGTTTGGAGTTGCTTTATGATAGTGGATTTCAAAAATTTGGGCTCATTACAGCAGCAGAACTTGGAGAAGGTAATTCATTAACGGTAAATGGAAAATCTTTTAAAGTGGAGGCCAACTTTTTACCTTATGCATTTTCTTCGAATGGAAAAGCCGAAGCAAACGTTGTTTTTGCCGGATATGGGTTGAAAGTTGATGCAGATACAATTTATTGGGATGATTTTGAAGGTGTTGATGTATCGGGGAAATGGATTTTGGCCCTGCAGGGCGATCCCGATATGGACAACGCAGAAAGCCCGTTTGTGCAATACTCCACCGAACGTGCAAAAGCTTTAAATGCAAGCGATAACAAGGCTGCCGGGTTAATTCTTGTGGCCGGTCCTTCTTTTAGCAAATCCGATAAACTTTCGTCGCTGTTTTTCGATAAAAATAGCAGAAGATATTCTTTCCCAATAGTGCAGGTTACACGCGAAGTTGCGAACCAAATGTTGGCAGGTACCGGAGCCACTGTTGCTTCGCTTGAATCGGAAATGCTGGCCAAAAATGCCCCGGTCAGTTTAGCTGCAAATGCAAAAGTTGTAATAAATGTAAATGTAAGTTTAAAAGAAACACAGACAGAAAATGTGGTTGCAATGGTTCCGGGAATTGACGAAAAGCTGAAAAATGAATATGTTGTTGTAGGTGCCCATTTCGATCATTTGGGAATGGGAGGCCCGGGCTCGGGTTCCCGGATGCCCGATACAATTGCAATACATAATGGTGCCGATGATAATGCCTCGGGTACTGCCTCGGTTATTGAGATGGCAGAAAAAGCAGCAGCAGCAAAAAACAATAAAAGGAGTATTATTTTTGTAGCTTTTGGAGCCGAGGAAATGGGACTGGTTGGCTCAAAAGCATTTACGGCAAATCCTCCGGTTGATATTAAAAAAATAGTTGCCATGTTCAACCTCGATATGGTTGGGCGCTTGGATACTGCTTCTAATGCTTTAAGTGTGGGCGGTACAAAAACGGCCAAAGAAATAGAAGGCATTTTGAATAAGTTAAATCCCGGTTTTCAACTGGCATTCTCTGGCGAAGGGGTTGGTCCATCCGATCATGCCTCGTTTTACTTGCAAGATATTCCGGTTATTTATTTAAATACCGGTGCCCACGATGATTACCATACTCCGCGCGACGATGCTGAATTTATTAATTTTGAAGGTGTTCGAAAGGTTGATGAATACTGTTATTCATTACTTACAGAAGTTGCTGACAGGGATAGTGTTTTAACTTTTCAGGAAGCTGGTGCAAAATACCAACGTAGCAGGAGTGAAAGATACAAAGTAACTTTAGGGATTATGCCTGATTTTGCAGGAATAGAAAAACGTGGATTACGCATTGATGCGGTAACCAAAGGTAAACCTGCTGATTTAGGCGGGATGAAAAAAGGAGATATTATTACGGCCATCGAAGGGAAAAGTGTGGGCGGTATTTACGATTATATGAGTCGTTTGCAATCGATCGAAGCCGGGAAAATTATCACCGTAGATATATTAAGAAACAATAAACCTACTGTTTTACTTATTCAATTGTAATATGAAGATGAAAATATTCTGCGTACTCGCTTTTGTTATTTATACTTTACCTGGTTTTGCCCAAAAATATTCAGTTGAAAAAAGAAACCAGGTTTACAAAGAACTGGATGGTGGTAATCTTGAAATGACGTTATATATTCCACAAGTACCGGGAAAAGAAAAATTGCCGGCAATCGTATTCTTTTTTGGTGGTGGCTGGGTAGGTGGAACCCCAACACAGTTTCAGCTACAGGCAGAGTATTTGGCATCGCGTGGAATGATAGCTGTTTGCCCCAACTATCGTACAAAGAAAAGCCACAACACAACTCCTTTTGAATGTGTGAAAGATGCAAAGTCGGCCATGCGGTTTTTAAAAATAAATGGTACTGAAATGGGAATTGACACGGGTAAAATTGTTGCAGCGGGAGGTTCGGCAGGTGGTCATCTTGCTGCATGTACCGCTTTAATCGACGACATTAACGAGCAGTCGGATAATCTATCGATTTCAGCAAAACCTTTTGCCCTGGTGCTTTTTAACCCGGTGGTAGATACAGGGAAACGTGGTTATGGACAGGAAAAAGTTGCAGGGCGTGAATTTGAAATTTCGCCGGTACACCACATTACTTCGGGTGTTCCACCAACTTTAATTCTGCACGGTAAAAGCGATACTACTGTTCCGTACGAAAATGTGGTCCGGTTTAAACAGATCATGAAACAAGCAGGTAATGAATGTACTTTGCATGGATACAAACATCAGAACCACGGATTTTTTAATTTCAATAAAAATCCAAAATATTTCAAAAAAACGTTACAAAAAACTGAAACATTTTTAGAAAAATATAATCTTTTGAAAGGGGAGAGCTGGATAAAAAAATATTATAGGGGATTGAAGGATAAGTTGTAGAATAATTGCTGTTTATGTATGAAAAAATCTACATTTTATTATTTTCAAATGAAATTATTAAATTAACCCATCGATATATTTTTTACTGTGTTCAATTAATTTATGTTTTATGGCATCAATATCAATGTCTTTGTTTGCAAGCATGACCGGCCATGCAGAGGTCTCGATATCATTAAAATAGGTTAAGCTTTTAAAGGCATGGAACTCATTTCTTCGCTTGTATTTAATGCTAAAGCACTTCATTATTTCAGAAATGGGCAGAATATCAAGAATAAAGAAAATATCAATAAAATCTTTTACACGTGTCCCATTTCCCGAAATCGCGTTAATTTTCATCGCTGCAATATCCTTTATTGATATTAAATTGATACCTTCTTTGGTTTCCGGTTTATCTACCAAAGGATAATTGTGGGTAATAATATCAACAAAAACACCGTTTATTATTCCCTTTAATGTGTTTTTGTAAATGTATTGTTCCGAAAAATTATATTTTTCTTCAAGAAAAGCAGATAACATTTGTGCGTCAAAATTATTTCTCGAAAATAAATCAATATCAATTGATTTTCTATGTCCAATTTGCAAAGCCAGTGATGTTCCTCCAGCCAGGAGAAAAGATTCCAGAAATTGTTCTTTTTGCAAATCCCTGATTAATTTTAAAGCTCCTGGTTCAATTGTTTCTTTGTAAAGCATTTAAAATCTTTTTGATTGATATTGAAAAATATGGAAGCAAAAGATAAGGTTTTATTGTCAAGGTCTCCGGCTTTAACAATCTCTTTTTTGATGGTTTCTTTTCCGTAAAAATTGAATAATTCAATAAGTTCATTTAAGTTTCCAAAATTAAATACACGTTCAATAATAAATCGTTTACTATCATTGTCTGATAAACGTTTTATATCAACATCCCAAAAAAGTTGTTTACGTATATTTAAAGAAATCATCGTTTTTGTAAAGTTGCTTTGCTGTTTGTAAAAATAGTAAAATTAAATGTAATAGAAATTTGCTTATAGTTGATTAACTATCCAAATTATTATTGTAGTGTTAAGGTATTATTACGAAATAAGTTGGACAAAGCTGGCGATGTTATTTTGTGCGATAACAAGGCAAAAAACGCAGTCATAGCCTCAGCTATAGCGAGGATTTATAACGCAGTTAGCGTGCAAAAGAACAAGCCAGAATGGTCATGTTATTTCGTAACAATACCTAAGTATAAAAAAAATTCAGGACAAAAATACCATGAAAAAAATTCTACTTACATTCACAATTATCTTAATTTCATTTTTTTCATTTTCGCAGGAAGTCTCGCTTTCTGTTGGTCCTAATTTTGGCAGTGCATTTTATTGCCAGTTTGTTGCCGGAGGAGCTTCTAAATCGCCCAAAACTGGTTTTAATTCTGCGATTGAATACATTTCAAAAAACAATAAAAAAATATCGTGGGGAGTTGGAGTTGGTTTTCAAAACAACAGGGTAAGTATTAAACCTGCTTTTTGGGGGCAACCCGAAGAGGAAAGAATTGCTCACAATGAAAAGAGCAATATTTTATTTTTTAATTTTAAAATGGTTTTTAGGAAAAGAGATGCTTCCTATTTATCTCTCGATCCGCTTATTGGAATTCAACTAAATGAAAGTTCTCGTAATTCAATTGACAATCAAACCGGAATTGGACTTTCTTTTTCGTATGTAAAAAAAATCGATTTAAATGAGTCTGTTTTTTTGAAGATTGAACCGAAATTGAGTGTATATAATATTGTTCCATTTGTTGGCAACAGCTGGCAGGAACGGTTAACTTCTATTGGTTTAAATATTGGTGTTGGCTTTAAAAATACGAAATAATAATTGGGAGTGGATGGAATGAAAATCAAATCCAACCCCTCAATTTATAATAAGTTAAAGCCACCATTTCGCGAGCAATCAAAATTTCGTATTTTAAGTGGTTCCACACTTGGTAGCGCATATTTATGCTTTCGCCAACATTGGGGACAATTGTTTTATTGCCGCCAAGTTTGTCGTCGTCGAACGATAAATCGGCTTCCACCGCATTTTCAAAAGCGGGCAGTGCATTCACTTTTTCAAACCCTACTTTTCGGAAACACAGTACTGCGCGCCGCATGTGTTCAGGCGAGGTAACAAGCAAAATGGAAGATTGCATTTTTACCAATCCCTGACAATTCAAAGCTTGTGCCCGCGTATTTGTCCCTTTGTGTTCAAATCGAATTTTTGAAACATCAATTCCACGTATTTCCAACTCTTTTTTCATTAATTGTGGGGTGCTTAAACTGTCTTCTAAATCTCCTGGCATGGCAATAATTACGTTTGCTAAAGGAAACGATTTTACAGCCTTCTCAACATACCAACTTCGCATTAATGCCGATTGACTTGGCATTCCGCCACCACCCAACAGAACAATAGATTGCGGCTCCCACATTAAATCCGATTTACTTGTGCCCAACCAGTAGTAGCCCCAAAACGGTTGAGCTGTTAATGCAAGCAACACACAAATCGAAAAGAAAATCCCAATCAGTGCAAATAAATTTCTTAGTAGTCTTAAAAAATAAATACTTTTGATTTTAAATTTATTCATTGTTAATTAATATGAATATAAAAGTACGTTTAATCTTTAAATAATAGTCTTTTGAATACTTCAGAAAAAAACGAAATAATACAACTTTTTGAAAATCAGTATAATGAAAAAGTTGAAACATTTGAAATGTTGCCACCTTCGGGCTCAAGCCGTGAATATTGTCGTTTGCGGAACCAAAACCGTTCGGTAATTGGGGCATTAAATACCGATGTAAAAGAGAACACGGCATTCCTCTCTTTTTCTAATCATTTTAAAATGAACGATTTGCCTGTACCAGAGATTTACGCCGTTAGTTCCGATTTAAAAAAGTATTTACAGGAAGATTTGGGCAATACAACGTTGTTCAATTTTTTGAGCCGCACACGAGAAAAAGAAGGATTCTCGGAAAATATTATTCTGGAATACAAAAAGGTATTGCAAACACTTCCAAAGATTCAGATAGTTGCTGGAAAAGAGCTGGATTATTCGGTTTGTTATCCGCGTGCCGCATTCGATAAACAGTCGATGATGTGGGATTTGAACTATTTCAAATATTATTTTTTGAAGTTGGCGAAAATTCATTTCGACGAACAAGCACTGGAAGACGATTTCCAATTGTTCACCAATTTTTTGCTTAGTGCAAGTTCAGGCTTTTTTATGTACCGCGATTTTCAGTCGAGGAATGTGATGTTGAAAGAGGGCGAGGTTTATTTTATCGATTATCAGGGAGGCAGGCAAGGTGCGTTGCAATACGATTTGGCTTCGTTGCTTTACGATGGAAAAGCAGATATTCCGGAAAGTGTCCGTTCTCAATTGTTTCAATTTTATTTAAGTGAACTGAAAAAATACATGACTGTTGATGAAGGGCAATTTGCTGTTTATTTCAAGGGCTTTGTTTTAATTCGGATTATGCAAGCCATGGGAGCATACGGTTTTCGTGGGTTCTACGAGAAAAAAGAGCATTTTCTGAAAAGTATTCCTTACGCGCTTAAAAATTTGAAATTCCTTCTAAAAGATATAAAACTCCCCGTTGAGTTGCCCGAACTTTTTAAGGTAATGCAACTGCTTGTTCATTCTGAGGAACTAAAGAAAATAGGACAAGTAGAGACTAATTTAACGGTGCGGGTTATTAGTTTTTCTTATAAAAAAGGTATTCCCGATGATCCATCTGGGAATGGGGGAGGCCATGTTTTTGATTGCCGTGCCATTAATAATCCCGGAAAGTTTGTGGAATATAAAGAGTTGACAGGAAAAGATTTGGCTGTTCAGGAATTTCTGGAGCAAAAATCGGAAATAGGGATATTTTTAAATTCGGTTAAAATGCTAGTAGATCAATCTGTGAAAACTTACCTCGAAAGAGGATTTACCAATCTTTCTGTGAACTTTGGTTGTACGGGCGGACAGCACCGTTCGGTTTATTCTGCTGAAAAAATAGCAGAACATTTGCGAAACAATTTTCCGGTTAATGTTGTTCTAATTCATCGTGAACAACAATTTTAGAAATGGGCAAAGCCGCTTGTAAAAAGAAAAATTTTGAGGACAGGGAAAATCCATAATACGAGTGTGGTAAGTGCGGTGCAAAAGTGAAAAAGGAGGAGAAGGTTTGTAAACCTAAAAAGATCAAGTATTAAAATTCCAAATAGCGGGCATCAAATGTCAATTCATTTTTCAAATCCCAGAACACAAACCACGGATTCTTCGCATCGCCGTTTTGTCATAGCGGACATGAATGCGCTGCGAAAACATTCACCAACTATTATATTTCTATCAAAGTAACCGGTCCCAGCAATCCTGCATCTTTTATTTCCCAATCGGATGCATCGAATGGTTCATATTCGATATTAACAAAATTTATGTCGTAGAATTTTTTCCAATCAACACCTCTTTTGTCGAGGTCGCGAATCCGGTTTGCCGCCACGTTTGTTACTTCAACTTGCAACTCATTTTTCCCGCGGATCAGATTATCCACTTTTATTTTAAAAGTGGGTCCCAGTAGTGTTCCGAGTACTTTCCCATTCAATTTTAAACGTGCACAATCTTTAACTTCTCCGAGGTCCAGAACCGCCAATGTTGAAGGTTTGTCCCAGTTAAATTCTATGGAGTACATTGCCGTTCCTGCAAATCGTTGGGTTTCTGCATCGCCCATTTTTGTCCACGACATCAATTCACGGGTTTGCAATTTTTCGGGGAAAACCGGTCCGCCTTCCGTAAATTCAACCCGCCAAAGTCCTTCAATTTTTGTTGAATATTTTGTTGGCACTTCATAATGAAATTGATCTGCATTAACCGATTTTGTTGCACATTCTATAAATATCGACTGCTCAGGTTCGAGCTGCAAATGCACCCTGTTCTTTTTTGATTCGGCCTTACTAATTTCGCCGTTCATTGCATTTAAGAAAACATACGATTTCGCGGGCGATTGTAATTCTACCCACTCATCTTTCATTTCCATTCCGGTATTAACAACCAGGTACCAATCTTCACCATTCATTTTCATTTTCAAAAAATGAAACCCTTTTTCGGCGAGTGATTTTTCACTCAAAACATTGCTCCCCATTAAATCGACAACATTCCCTACCCACTTTTCTTTTGAAATTGCCGATTTTATTTCCTCCAATATTTTCACCCTTTTTTCAAGGTCAAACATTCCCGGAACACTTTTGGGCAGATTTTCTTCAAAATAGACTTTCCCTCCATTTGAAATAAATTTTTCAAGTTGTTTCAAAGTTGCAACAGGAATATATTTTGTTTTTGGAACAAGCACCGCTTTATATTTTGTTTCTCCCGAAGTAATAATTTTTCCATTTAACGTTTTACAGTTTAGCAGTTGTCTGTCGGAAATATAATCGAAAGTATATCCTGATTTTGCTAACTTGTCCGACAATCCGGCAATGGGTTGATTGATGAACCAACCTGCATCCTTATTCACTCCGAGATGATTAAAAAGTCTTCCTTTTTCGGCAGCAACATCGTAAAAAGGCCAGTAAACCAGCAAATCGTTTTGTTGTTTAGCCTTCTGCAAAACTGACTGCGACCGCTCGATGTATTTAAACAACGTTGGCATTTCGCGCCAGAGCGGGTTTCGCTTGTTCATTTGTGTAGAAGCGTAAAACAACCAGCCCGGCCACTCAGCATCTTCGGGCGAATAACAATTTCCGTGAAAAAACATGTGGTTAATACCGGCTAAAAAGAAACGGTTTGTTGCCCGTACCATGTCTGAGGGAGTTACTGTCCAGTGCTCGTTCAGCCACGTAAAACTTTCAGAAGAAACCAGTTTTTGTCCCCTTACATGCGCTGCCGACGATGCAAATTTATTTACAAAAATATCCACCGTTCCCGGTTCTACAGTTTTAAAAATTTCAGTTTCGGGAATGTCGCACGCTGCATACAAATCGAGGATATTTCCCGGCGAACCGTGTGCCTGGTTGCGGTTTAGGCTTCCCAGGTCGTTTGCCCATTTTGTCATGGGTTGAATAAACGATTCCAAAACCAAGTCAGACAACGTTTCCCTATAATCAGACTTTACACGGGCGATTGTATTTGTATCTTTGCAATCGCCTGCTAAAACATATAAATATTCAGCTAAATCGTAACCCCGCCGCTTTTTGAATTCCTGCGAAAAACGGGTGGTAAAATCGCCGGTATATTCAAATGAATCGTGAAAAAAAAAACGGATCAAACCTTTGTCGATTCCCAATCTTTGCCAAAACTCATTCAAATACCAATCGGTAATATCTTTGTTGAAAGTATCAATTGCCCAGCCTTTTCCACCATCGGCTGCACGTTTTACCTTGTCACTATTTTTCAACCGTTGTGCAGCATAAATTGTTCCTGCCGCAGGTGCTATAAATTTTTCGTCCGGTTTCAGAACAATTATTTCTCCATTTTCATTCACAAATGAAAGTCCTGCCACATTTTTTAATTCGAGGGGGAGCTGCCAACTTTCACTTTTTGTGATTTTATATTTTTGAATCCGCAACGACCAAAGTCCTTTTTCTTCAGGAACAAAAGGGCCACCACAACGCCAACCACTGCCAGGGGGGATGTCAACACCCAACCCCAATTTGTTAGCCTCTTCGATGGTAAACTTTAATGTTTCCGAAAATTCGGGGGACAAATATTCAATAAAATGTTTTTCTTCACCTTTCACCCCATAAATCGAAGTAATTTCAACACCACCAATTCCAACATCGGCAAACTCCTTCAATTCCTGGGTAATATTTTTTTTGTCAACGGCATTTCCCATCCACCACCAGCGTGTCCACGGTTTCGATTCCTGCGATGTTTTGGGCCAGGTGCTTGTTTGTTGCTGGCAACTACTAAATAGAAGCGCAATTAATATTATTTTAAAAATGAAAGTGGTTTTTGGTTTCATCAGATTTAGATTTTATTGCCGAATATATTCAAAATTAATCAGGGATTAAATTTTTTATTTGAAAATGGCCCAAATAAACACATATTTTTCTGTCCCTGAACAACAAGTTTTATCCCAATGATTTAATATTAAGCATTTGATTCGTTAGATTAGCAGAATAAATAACGAGGTAAACCTAATGCCGATATACAAAGTTCTCATTTCAGCTTTAATTGGTGCAATTCAACAATAAAAGCCGAAAACCTGATATGATAATTCATGGTGAAAGAATTAAAACATTAATTAGTACCTGCAAGAAAACTCTACTTTTTCAAGTCTTTGATAAGAAAACGTCAAAGACAAGGCTTTCGAAGTTTTGAAAATCAAGGAGTTTGCTTTTGCAAATGACTGTTTTCAAAACGAGAGTAACGCAGTATTTGGCGTTTTCTTGCAAACACTAATTACGAATATTCCCATATTTGAAATGGAAAAAGATACCACAAAAACAACTAAAAACTAAAAGGAATAAAATGACAAACAAAACAGACAGAAGGACATTTTTGAAAAATACACTGGCCACCGGAGCCGGCTTGGTAATTCTTCCAACCATTATTCCAGCTTCTGCGTTGGGCAGAAATGGCTTTGTAGCACCGAGCAATCGGCATGTAATGGGATTTATTGGAGTTGGTTCGCAGGGAACCTACAACATGAAAAATTTCCTAAAAATTCCGGAAGTGCAGGTGGTATCGGTTTGCGATGTGGATAAAACCAACCGCGACAAAGCCGCAAATATTGTTAATGAAAAATATAAGAACAGGGATTGCAGGGAATATCTTGATTTTAGGCAATTTCTTGACAAAGAAAAAATTGATGGTGTTGGAATAGCCTTGCCCGACCACTGGCACGGGATAATTTATTCGGCTGTTGCAAACGCTGGGTTGGATGCTTATGCTGAAAAACCACTCTGCCGCACCATTGATGACGGTATTGAGATTGTAAATGCAGTTGAAAAAAACAATATCGTTTGGCAAACCGGAAGTATGCAACGCTCATCGGGCGAGTTTTACAGAGCGGTTGAACTTGTCAGGAACGGAGTTATTGGCGATGTAAATTACGTTGAAGTTGGTTTGCCAACCGGAGGAAAGGAAAAACCTGCACCAGCCCTAGTGGACATACCAGAAGGTTTAGACTGGGATTTCTGGTTGGGTCCTGCTCCCAAAGTTCCTTTCCGTGGCGTTTATCACTGGAACTGGCGCTGGATTATGGATTATTCGGGCGGGCAATTAACCGACTGGGCTGGCCACCACATCGACATTGCACTTTGGGGAACAGACCTCGAACATACCGGCCCTGTTGAGATTGAAGGAAAAGCAGATTATCCTCGAAAAGGGATTTATAATACCCCATCGGAATACGATTTTATGTGCACATTTAAAAATGGACTTAAAATGAGGGTTGCCAATAACCGGAAAATAAAAACCGGTGGTGGAGCAACTTTTTATGGAACTGAAGGATGGATAAATGTTGACCGTGGGAAACTGATTGCCAGCGATGAAAAATTCTTAAAAGCTGAAATTGGCGAAAACGGCTACAAACCATACCGCAGCAGAAATCACTATCAGAATTATTTAGATTGTACCCGCAGCAGAGAAGCAACAATTGTTCCGGCCAGCACAGGCTTGCGAGCCATTAGTGTTGCTCTGCTTGGCGAAATTGCCATGTTAACAGAACGGAAAATCCAGTGGAATCCTGAGAAAATGGAGATTTTGAATGATGATCATGCTGCCAGGTTGTTAAAGAGACCATACAGGCAACCGTGGAAAATTCAATAATTAGTGTGCCTTGAAAAGTCCGAAAGTACGTCATTGGCAGGCACTAAGAAATATTCACTTGCTAATATACAGTGCAGTAAGATTGCTTCCTGCTTCGTTCTTCGCAGCCGCAATGACGAAATCCACTTTTCGATGTGAACTCAATAATTAACATTAATATTAAAAATCAAAAATATTAAAAATGAAAATCAAAAATATATTAGACAATTCGAAATCATGGGTGACAATTATGTCTTTGTTACCCCTAAATCCCCTAAAGGGGACTTTTATCACTAAAAAAGAACGAATGATGATTGGAGCAGTAGCCTCCTTTAGGGGGTTGGGTGTGAAAATTATTAGGAAAAGTATAATTTCTGTGACTACCTTTTTATTAATTCTCACTTTATTTTTAACTGGATGTAATCCAAACCCGAATTCAAGCTCGCTTAATAAAAATGCCAGAATTAAAGCGCTGATCGTTAACGGCCAAATGAATGCCTCGCACGATTATACTCAAACAACCCCAATTGTGAAAAAAATACTTGAAATTACCGGCATTTTTAGAGTTGACATTGCAACCACTCCTAAAAAAGGAGGCGACATGAGTACTTTTAAACCCAAATTCTCTGACTACGATGTTATTGTTATCGATTACGATGGCGATGAATGGCCGGAAGAAACAAAAGCCAGTTTTGTGGATTATATGAAAAAAGGAGGCGGAATGCTTGTCGTTCATTCATCTGATAACGCTTTTCCGAACTGGGCTGCGTACAATGAAATGATTGGTTTGGGCGGCTGGAACGGAAGAAATGAAAAAGATGGTCAATACGTGTATTGGGAAAAAGGTGAAATTGTCAGGAATGATACCATTGGGAGTGCAGGCCATCACGGCAAGCAGGTTCCGGTGCTTGTAGAAACCCGTGATTTTGAACACCCCATTTTAAAAGGTTTGCCCACAAGTTGGATGCATGCCCCCGATGAATTATACGGAAATTTAAGGGGCCCCGGGAAAAACATGGATATTCTGGCAACTGCTTTTTCTGACACAGAAACTGGGGGTACCGGCAAAAACGAGCCCGTTTTATTCAC
Organism: Draconibacterium sp.; assembly: GCA_021648495.1. Classification (GTDB taxonomy): domain Bacteria; phylum Bacteroidota; class Bacteroidia; order Bacteroidales; family Prolixibacteraceae; genus Draconibacterium. The sequence continues at coordinate 898 of JAKIST010000024.1, read as the reverse complement.
AATAAAATACGGTGAAGGACGTGTTTTTCATACTGTTTTTGGTCACGTAAATGGGAAAGGCCCGCACGAACAAATGCAGTGTGCCGGATTTATCGTAACACTTCAACGTGGTGCCGAGTGGGCTGCTACCGGCGAAGTTTTGCAGGCCATACCTGCCGAATTCCCAAATTTTACTGGATACACAATTTGGCCAAACTACCAGCCACTTTCGCTTGAAGATTTGGTGAAAGCAATTAAAAAGTATGAACTGGGCGACAGCGAAGAAAACTTAACTGCCTTAACTTTGCGGATCAGAAAATCGGATCAATCACCAGAAACCCTTGACAAGTATGAAAAAGTAATGATAGGAATTCTGGAATCGAATGCCACCGACGATGCAAAAAAATACATTTGTCGCCAACTTGGTTTGTGGGGAACTGAAAAATGTATTCCTGCACTTGAAAAACTAAAAAGCAATAAAAATTGCAGCGAATTGGCTGAGTTTGCTTTGGAACAGATTCAGAATTAGAGCCGGAAAAAGGAATCATAATTTAAAAAGGATGGTATCCCTTGAAGGGATGGCATCCATCAGAAGAGGGAGAGTCCAAATATTTGAATATTATACATAAAGCTAAATTATGTAATTGTGACACATTAATTGCTATAAATTATGACACACAAATTGTCCCTGATTTTATCGATAGGAGAATGATTATAAGAATATCTCAATTTTCATATCTTGTGTTTTGAATCTAATTTTAATCAGATGGAACGAACATAGCAAAAAATAATAGCACACAAAATAAATGATTAAATCGAGCCACCCACTGTTTTCGTCTCAGCCTGTTTAGGGCTTGCTCAAAAATAACTATCGGTTTTTATGAACATCTTTTGCACACATACTTTGTTAAAAATACAC
>JAKIST010000023.1 GCA_021648495.1 Draconibacterium sp. | reverse complement strand
ACAAGTATGCAGGAATTAACAGTTTTAAATGTTTTCACAAGAAATTAATTTGGATGTAAAATATATCAATACACAATGTATTGAATATTTTCAGAATTCAAATTATTTTTTCAAAATGATTTGAGAAATTAAACATGATTGTCGGCTACAAAACTTGTCTCCGTTGGATTAAAATAAGAAATGGGTTTTATCTAATTTCGAATTCTAAAAAGAATTGGTACTGATTAACAACAATAAAAGGTAAGGTCAAATCACCTGTGCCATCAGCTCGTTTTACTTCTACCATAAATTCTCCATCAACAACAACAGGGTTAAAACCTAACTCAACCATATCGTTATAAACAGGCTTACTTTTTACGGTATCCACTTCCTGAAGAAGTATAAAGTAATTTTCGTTATTTAGTAAAAAATCATCACGGAGATAATCTAATGTTGATATACCTATAGCTTTCACAAAGTGATCCGGATTAAGATTCTTTACGTAGAAACCTTCAATATCATCTTCTGTTTCGAAATCAATAGGTCCAAATTGCATTAAAACATCAGGGTCCGATCCACTATCCCAAGGTTTTCCATCAGCATCTTTCATATTTATATTTGTGATATACATTCCGGTAAGGAATCGCTGGCCAACCCTTATCTCTCTCGCTTCGGTACTGATTTGACCATCTTCAGTAAAGGCTGTCAATGTAACAATAAAGTCTCCAGATTCCTCATATGTATGAATTGGAGCTATTTCAGTAGAGAATTCAGAGCTATCTCCAAAATCCCAGCTATACGATATTGCGTTAAGGCTTTTATTTTCAAATTTAATGGGAACAAGTCTTTCGGGAGCTACGTCTCTAATTACAAACGATGCGTGAGATAATGGAAGGGGATCTTTCTCACTACAAGACGCTAAAAAAATAGCCGACAGCGCCATTACCCTTGTTATATAATTTAATATTAAATTTTTCACTTCTTTCATTTTAGTTTACAATTCCACTTCAATAACTCAAAGCTATTTATATAATTACTATAGAGAGAATGGAGGCACCTACCTGCGTACTAAAATGATGTAATAAAAAAAAGATATGTCTTTATTAATAATCGTAAACCCGTATTTAGTCCATTTTGCTACGCACAATCCAGTATTCTAAATAGGATTAGTTTTAGAATGGTTATACATATTTGATGGTTATTGGATCACCTACAGCAACTGTTACACTGGATTAACTTAGTGTCTAAGTTTTTTGTAGCAAGTCCTATTCGTGTATTTATTGGCAAGAGTTTGATTTTATCCGTAACCCATTTATTCAAAATTCTGGCTCGTCCAGGTTAGAGATTGTAAAGAAAAACCCAAAAATGAGAAATATCATATTTTTCAATTGTAAGAATAGCATAAAAATGAACCGGCATGTGTCATTTTTTATTGTGCAAGAAAGCAGTAAACTAATCGGAAAATTAAATTACCAATTCTCGCTTTTGCTGGTGTCTGCCTCCAATAGGTAGGCAGGTACAACAAGGTCGATTATTTAAAAACATCTTTTTTTCTAACAGTTTAAATTGTATTCAAAATAATTATTATGAAAATATAAATCAGAAAGTTTAGTTTGCGATATTTAACAGCAAAATCAGATGTCGCTTAGTTAAGCTTTTTGTCTCATTAATCTCATTCTGTAAAGTACCGCTTAACCATTCGTGATACGGCTCAAACTAATTAATGACATTAATCTTATAATAATCACAAGAATATGGTAAAAAAATTATTTAAATTCTTCCTGAGCTTAAACTTTGTAAAAGTAGTGGCTTAAAATTATTTTAATTCCCGCAAATTCAATTAAATTTGCCGCGTATCAAATATTCTTTCAAAAAAGGGTGTTTGATTATATGGAAGAGTGGAAAGATCGGGCTCACAGAAGCTCTGGCAACCGACTGTTGACTACAGGAAAGGTGCCAATACCCAGCCGGAAACGGAATTATAATTTGAATATCACCATGAAGAAACAACTGTACAAATTATTTTTTATAAATTACATGCACGGGGAAAATATGTGTATGCAACAACGGATTGAACCGCATACAACGAGTTGATATTCTATTTAGTGTCTGCAAGAAAACTATCGAATTTTATAAAATGAATTATTTTGGATGAGATTTTTACTTTTTGGAGATGAAGTGATGCCTGAGCATCAGTGAATTGAGAAAAATGAAAATATCGCCAAAAGAAATATTTTAAATTTTGTAGAGTTTTCTTGCTGACACTATTTATAAACATTTATCTAATTGATAATAAAAAAGGGGATGCAAAATCAAAGTAGGAAAATATTTTATCTTCCGACTTTGGGCTTCTGTCTCCTGTCTTTTTAAATTATGTCAAAAATAAAAACCTACGAAGAGATTAACCAGAAACTAAAATCGGGAAAAGCAGTAATTTTAACTGCCGAAGAAGTTTCTAAAATGGCACTTACCGCCACGCCCGAAGAAATTGTCGAAAAGGTAGATGTTGTAACAACTGCAACTTTTGGAGCTATGTGTTCATCGGGGGCAATCATTAATTTCGGCCACGCAAATCCTCCCATTCGAATGGAAAAAATTCGATTGAACGGTGTTCCGTGTTATGAAGGTTTGGCAGCCGTTGATTCTTATATTGGAGCCACCGCGTGCGACCCCGATAACCCTACTTATGGCGGGGCACATGTTATCCAGGATTTGCTGGAGGGAAAAGATGTGCTCTTGGAAGCCTGGGGAAAAGGGACTGATTGTTACCCGCGGAAACACATTCGCACAAAAATTAATATAAATACGATTAACGAGTTTACCCTTTTCAACCCACGGAATGCTTACCAGAATTACAATGTTGCTGTGAATACTACTAAAAAAATGATCCACACTTACATGGGAACTTTACTCCCCAATTTGCGAAATGCAACTTATTCTACTTCCGGCGAATTAAGCCCCTTGTTGAACGACCCCGAATTCAGGACAATTGGTTTAGGAACACGTATTTTCCTTGGTGGCACGCAAGGTTTTGTGGTTTGGCCCGGCACACAGTTTCACACGACCAAGCCAAAAAATGAACTCGGTGTCCCGGTTACAAACGCAGCTACAATTGCGGTAATGGGGAATTTAAAAGAAATGTCATCAGATTATATCCAGGCAGCATATTACGATAAATACGGCGTGAGTATGTTTGTTGGAATTGGAATACCAATACCGATTCTCGATGTGGAAATGGCAAAACGTGTTTCGATAAACAACAGTCAGATTGAAACTTCGGTACTCGATTACGGGACAAATGGCACACCAAAATTGGGACAGGTTACTTACGGAGAACTTCAAACAGGTTTAATAATAGTTGGTGGGAAAAAGATACGGACCGCACCGGTTGCAAGTCTTTCTAAAGCCAGAAAAATTGCCAACGAATTAAAAGAATGGTTGCAATCGTGTAATTTCGAAATAAGTAAACCCGTTCAAATGTTTCCAAAAAATACATCATTGAACAGTTTAAAAGAAACGGAGGCCGACAATGATTAAAAAAAGATACATCCTGAATTTCCCTCCCGAGAGTGGCGATAAAGCATTCAGCTACCATTTGGTAAAAGATTACGACATTCGAATTAACATCTTGAAAGCGGAAGTGTATCCGGGGAAACGGGGAAGCCTGCTCCTTGAACTTCAGGGCAAAAAAGACAACATTGAAAACGGGGTTGAGTACCTTCAAAAAAAGCATATTAAATGCGAGCCACTGGATAAACGAATTCATTTAAATGAAGAAAAATGTATTGATTGCGGGAATTGTACCGCCGTATGTTTTGCCGGCTCGTTGACAATGAACAAAGAAACCTGGAAATTGGAATTTGACAAAGATAAATGTGTGGTTTGCGAATTGTGCATTCCTGCCTGCCCCTTAAATTTATTTGAAATTGATTTTAGATAAAAGTTAAGATGCTTTAACTCAGAACGTCATGCTGAATTCATTTCAGCATCTCTATGAAAGCAGAAATTCCGAAATGAATTATCAATGATAGATTTAATTAATATGCTGATTATCAACAATAATTATTTAAAGACCCTGAAACGAGTTCTGCCATAAGCATCCACCAAAGGAGTCTTCCATAGGTCCATTGGACTCCCATGGAGAATCGCTTTGCGGCTATGGACCTTCGGGGAGGGTGACGTCCTAGCCAAAAATGCAAGTTCGAACGTCAAACTCCACATTGCGAACTCTTTGAGAGAATTTATTTCGGCATTTTATCTGTCATCTATTCATTATAATTAATAAAATTAAGTGAACTATCGGAATGACCTAACAACATTAACGGTTTTGGATATAAAATGAACATTTTTCAACCGCGAACATATCGAACCCAGTTCAATTCTGAACGTTTTACAGGCTTTGAAGTAAAACATTTGGAAACTGATTTATGGATTGGCGTTGACCCCACTTCATTTCAACCCAAAATAAAAGAGTTTGCTCTCGCGAAAATCAAAAGTTTACGTAACAAATTCGATGAATACATTAAAGTTGAACCGTTTTTTAAGAAAAGCTTAAAACCTTTTCAGCCTTCTGATGTCGCACCTGCCGAAGCTATTGAAATGGCAACGGCGGCTGAAAAAGCAGGAATTGGCCCCATGTCGGCAGTGGCAGGATTATTTGCCCGAGAAGTGGGAGAAGAAATTATTCAGAACTTTTCGGTTAATGAGTTGGTTATAGAGAACGGCGGCGACATTTACGTTCTTTTAAAAAATAAATTGGTGCTTTCTGTTTTTGCCGGAGATTCTATTTTGTCGGAACGGATTGGGTTGGTAATTCCAACAGATAAGAAGAAACTGGGAATTTGTACTTCTGCAGGAACGGTTGGTCCATCGTTAAGTTACGGAAAAGCAGATGCAGTAGTAGTTGTTTGTGAGGACATTTTATTGGCCGATGCTTTTGCAACTGCATTCGGGAACAAAGTAAAATCGCCACACGATATTGAAAAAGTGATTAAACAATCAGAGAAGCATCCAGAAATTCTTTCGCTACTAATTATTTGTGAAGATAAGATTGGGATTTGGGGAGATTATGAAATGAGGGTTTTGAAGTAAAAGCCCCACCTAACCTCCCCAAAGATAGGGGAGAAACAAAAAAAGAGCTAAAAAATGATAAAACAAAAAAGCCCTGACAGGACGATATATAATAGCCCGGGGCAACGCCCTGGGTAAACGTTAAGATGATTAACTTGCCCCACGTTCAAAAATTAAAAAAAGAGATACCGCTACATGGGGCAAAAAGAAAGTGGATTAAAGTAAAAAGAATGAAAAAAAACATACGACAAGAACTTAAAACCCGCGTGCTTGTAATGGACGGTGCAATGGGTTCACTTATTCAGGAATATAAATTAACCCAGGCCGATTATCACGGTCAACGGTTTAAGGATTTTCCGCACGACCTAAAAGGGAATAACGATATTTTATCAATTACCCATCCCGATATTATTACCGAAATCCACACCAAATATTTGGAGGCCGGGGCAGACATTCTTTTGACAAATACTTTTAATGCCACCTCCATTTCGCAAGCCGATTATGGCACGCAAGAATTTGTTTACGAATTGAACAAAACATCGGCGGAGCTTGCAAAAAAAGTAGCGGATAAGTTCACTGTACAAAATCCATCGAAGCCTCGTTTTGTTGCCGGTTCATTGGGACCAACAAATAAAACACTCTCACTTTCGCCCGATGTAAACGACCCCGGTTACCGTGCAGTTACTTTCGACGAAGTAAAAATTTCGTACCGAGAGCAAATTGAAGGACTTTTAGACGGCGGTGTTGACCTGCTGATTATCGAAACTATTTTCGACACTTTAAACGGAAAGGCAGCTATATTCGCAGTTGAAGAAGCATTGGAAGCACGCGGGACAAAACTTCCGCTTATGGTTTCAGGTACGATTACCGATGCCAGCGGACGAACACTTTCGGGACAAACTTTGGAAGCTTTTTTGAATTCCGTTTCGCATGTCGATTTGCTAAGTATCGGTTTAAATTGTTCGTTGGGAGCAGCCGATTTGCGGCCCTACGTAAAAGAGCTTTCACGAAAAGCTCCATTCTATATCAGCACTCATCCAAATGCAGGTTTGCCAAATCAGTTTGGCGAATACGACGAAACACCGGAAATAATGACCGGCTACCTGCAAGATTATCTCGACAACAACTTTGTAAATATAATTGGTGGTTGTTGTGGAACTACTCCGGCACACATTCGGGAGTTTGCGAAAATTGCCGAAAAAGCAAATCCCCATGTAGTTAACAAAGTCGATTCAAACACACGTTTTAGCGGGCTGGAACCGGTTACTTTAACAGAAAACACCAATTTTGTAAATATTGGCGAACGTTGTAATGTCTCTGGTTCGCGGAAATTTGCTCGGTTGATTCGCGAAGAAAAATACGAGGAGGCACTTTCAATTGCACGCGCTCAAGTTGAAGATGGTGCACAGATTATCGATGTAAATTTAGATGATGCAATGCTGGATGCCGAAAAAGAGATGGTGCAATTTCTAAACATGTTAATGGCTGAACCCGACATTGCCAAACTTCCGGTAATGATTGACTCCTCGAAATGGAAAGTAATTGAAGCCGGGCTAAAATGTTTGCAGGGAAAGGCGATTGTAAATTCCATTAGTTTAAAAGAGGGCGAAGAGAGTTTTATCCATCAGGCAAAAGTGATAAAACGTTTTGGTGCGGCTGTGGTTGTAATGGCTTTCGACGAAGTTGGGCAAGCCGATAATTTTGAACGCCGCAAAGAGATTTGTAGCCGTGCATATAAAATTCTTACTGAACAGGTAAACTTCCCCCCCCAAGATATTATTTTCGACCCCAATGTTTTAATCCTCGGTACGGGAATGGAAGAACATAACAATTACGGTATCGATTTTATTGAATCGGTACGTTGGATAAAAGAAAACCTTCCACATGCCAAAACCAGTGGCGGAATCAGTAACGTTTCCTTTTCATTTCGTGGAAATAATGTAGTCAGGGAAGCAATGCATTCCGTATTTCTATTTTATGCGATAAAAGCCGGGCTCGATATGGGAATTGTTAACCCTGGAATGTTGCAGATTTACGACGAAATACCAAAAGACCTGCTCGAAAAATGTGAAGATTTAATTCTTAACCGCCGCCCGGACGGCACGGAACAATTGCTCGAATTTGCCGAAAATGTAAAGTCGGATGGTAAAAAGGAAGAGCGAATAAATGAATGGCGCGGACTTCCGCTAAAAAAACGTATTGAACATGCACTGGTAAAAGGATTTCCTGAATTTGTAGATGAAGACATGGCAGAAGCCGTGAAATTTTATCAGCTGGCATTGGATATTATTGAAGGTCCGTTAATGGACGGGATGAATGTGGTTGGCGGATTGTTTGGTGCGGGCAAAATGTTTCTTCCACAAGTAATAAAATCGGCACGGGTAATGAAAAAGGCGGTGGCTTATTTACTTCCATTCATTGAGGCAGACAAAGCAAAATACAAAATCGTTTCATCTGCGCAAAAAGTATTAATGGCAACTGTAAAAGGCGATGTTCACGACATTGGGAAAAATATTGTTGGCGTTGTTTTAGCTTGCAACAACTACGAAATTATTGATTTGGGAGTGATGGTTCCCACCGAAAAAATAATTGACACTGCCATAAAAGAAAAGGTAGATGTGATTGGATTGAGTGGTCTGATTACTCCCTCGTTAGAAATAATGGTTGACGTGGCCAAAGAAATGGAGCGCCGCGGTTTGGATATTCCTATTTTGATTGGAGGTGCAACTACCTCAAAGATTCATACTGCAGTTAAAATTGAGCCTGAATATCCGCATCCGGTAATTCATGTAAAAGATGCGTCGTTGGCGGTAAATGTGGTTTCAAACCTCATCGCAAAAAATCAAAAGTACCTCGATTCGGTTAAAAACGATTATGCTGAAATTCGGAAATTTCAAGGACAGCGAAAACCCAAAAATTACCTGTCTTTGGAACAAGCCCGTAAAAATAAATTTAAAATAGATTGGAATAATACACCCATTTACAAACCAAATTTTATAGGTGTAAAACAGCTCATTGATTATCCCCTCGAAGAGCTTCGAGAATACATCGACTGGACTTTCTTTTTTATAACCTGGGGATTAAAAGGACATTTCCCGCAAATTTTTAATGATGAAAAACAAGGTGACGCTGCAAAAAAACTGTACGCCGAAGCCAACGATTTTTTAGATGAAATAATCGAAAAGAAAATGTTGCAGGCAAATGCGGTATTCGGAATCTGGCCGGCAAATTCCGATGGAGACGATGTTGTATTGTATGAAGATGAATCGCTGCAAAATGAGATTGGACGGTTTTTTCACATTCGTCAGCAGGAAAAGAAAAAACCAGGAATTTCAAATTTCTGCCTTTCCGATTTTGTGGCTTCAAAAGAATCGGGTAAAACAGATTACTGTGGCGGTTTTGCAACAACTGGTGGAATTGGAATCGAAAAATGGAAAGACGGATACCGAGCCGAAAACAACGATTATAAAGCAATTATGCTCGAAGCAATAGCAGACAGATTGAGTGAAGCTTTTGCTGAATTACTTCATCGTCAGGTTCGAAAAGATTATTGGGGATACGCTCCAAATGAAAATCTTTCTATGGGTGAAATACTCAAAATAAAATACCAGGGAATCCGCCCGGCATTGGGTTATCCAGCGTGCCCTGAACATTCAGAAAAAGAAAATCTGTTCAAATTATTAAAAGCCGAAGAGGTTGGAATTACGCTGACTGAGCATTTTGCAATGTATCCAAACGCGTCGGTTTCGGGCGAGTTTTTTGTACATCCCGAATCGCGTTATTTCAGCTTAGAAAAAATTGGAAAAGACCAGGTTGAAGATTACGCCAAACGAAAAAGGAAATCCGTTGATTTTATTGAAAAGTTTTTGCCTACCAATTTGAATTACAAATAAAGAAGATCGAAGACGGGAGACCGAAGTTAAAAGTACGAAGAATAAGTTTCCGGTAGCAGTTTCCAGTCTTAGAAAAATTCATGAAACAGCATTTATTGAAGCTAATTTTCTTCATAGAAATAGCGATAGCACTGCAAAAATATTTGTAACTCAAAAAACGTTACACGTTAGCGAAAGTGCTAAGCACCGACAATATTGATAGAAAGGAATACTAAGCTGAAAGTAAATAGCATGTATGCGCTTAGCGGTTTAGAACCGATTAGCACATCTAAAACCAATGCATTTTACCTTGAAATACTAATATCTAACTTTAGCTTTTCAAGGTAAATATTAATATAATACCTTGAAATACTAATATCTAATATTAGTATTTCAAGGTAAAAACAGTATATTTGTATGTTCAAAATGAATAATACAATGCTATTATCCAGACAAAATTTCGAGAAGGAAATAAAGGATTCGATAGATTTCAATCCAGTAACCGCAATACTTGGCCCCCGCCAATGTGGTAAAACAACCATTGCGCGGATAATTGCCAATTTATTTCCTCAAAGTAATTTTTTCGATTTGGAAGATCCCGTCGATTATGAACTTCTTAAGTCAAATCCGAAAATAATTTTAACTGGTATTGAAGGAATAATCATAATTGATGAGATTCAACGTATATCGGAATTATTCCTATTATTACGAGTATTGGCTGATGAACCAAATTCAAAAAGAAAATTTCTAATTCTTAGTAGTGCATCGCCCGATTTGATACGCCAATCGTCGGAAAGCCTTGCAGGACGAATCGGATTTATAAATTTGACCGGATTCCGATTGGATGAAGTTGGAAAGGAAAACATTGAAAAATTGTGGTTAAGGGGAGGTTTTCCAAGATCATTTCTCGCACCTTCGGAAAGCCAAAGTTTCAACTGGCGCAATAATTTCACCCAAACTTTCCTCGAAAGAGATATTTCGCAATTTGGATTCAACATTCCACCGGTAACTTTAAGACGGTTCTGGCAAATGCTTGCCCACTATCATGGGCAGGTTTGGAAAGGTGCTGAATTTGCCCGTGCAATGGGAGTTTCGGAACCAACCGTAAAACGATATCTCGATATTTTAACCGGAACTTACATGGTCCGCCAACTTCGACCCTGGTTCGAAAACCTTAAAAAAAGGCAGGTAAAAGCACCTAAAATTTACATCAGAGACAGTGGAATTTTACACTCATTGTTAACCTTGCAAGGTAATTCGATTTTGAACCATGTAAAAGTTGGCGCATCGTGGGAAGGTTTTATAGTTGAACAAATACTTCAACAAGTAAATACCCGCGACTACTATTACTGGCGTACACACGCGGGGGCAGAACTCGATTTGCTTGTTTTAAAAGATGGCAAACGCATTGGATTTGAAGTTAAATATTCGCAAGTGCCGAAACTTACCCGCTCGATGCACAACGTTATTGAAGACCTGAAATTAGACAAACTCTATCTTGTAAATAAGGGAACACGAAAGTTTTCTTTTGATAACATAATTGAAGTTTTACCCGCCGAACAAATTGTTTCAACTAAATTTTAGTTGAATAACTAAACTATGAACAAATCTGAAATTAAAGTTTATCTCTACCGCTGGATAATTTTGGCCGTATATTTTTTTATAAGTGTAATCATTCAAATTCAGTGGCTGACTTTTGCGTCTATTTCAAGTACAGCACAAGAATTTTACCAAATTTTTGCACTCCGGATAGATTTTTTATCAATGATTTATACCAAACGCATGTTGAAATGATTGATAAATAAATTACATGCTTGTTTTTATTGTAATGAGCATCCCGGTTTCGTACATTATTGATACTTGGAGCTTAAGAAAAGGTTTGTTTATCGGTGCAATTTTAACCGGGGTTTTGGCGCATTGAAAGCGTGGGGCGGAAATTGTTTATTGTTGGTTACTATCGCACAAATCGGTCTGGCAGTTGCTCAGCCATTTATTCCGAATGCCGTAACCAAAGTTGGAGCAAAATGGTTTCCCTTGCATGAATGTGCAACCGCTGTAGGAGTGGATATACTGGCGCAATATGCAGGGATTATTATTGCACTCGCAGTAACTCCAATGCTTATTCCCGAAATGCAAAATGGAACTTATAATTTTGTTAAAATGCTTTGGATTTATGGAGCTGCCTCGATTACAGCAGCTATTCTAATTCTGGTTTTTATGCGCGAAGAGCCACCAACTCCTTCAGCTTCGGAAGAGTTTACTGAACGATCTGGATCAATTGCCGAAATCAAAGATATTTTCAATAACCGCGATACGAAATTCCTGCTACTTCTTTTCTTTGTCGGATTAGGAATTTTTAATGCGGTAAGTACTTGTATCGACCAGATTTGTGAAAACTTAATAATGGACGAAACGGGAATGGTTGGAGGGATAATGTTAGTAGGAGGTGTAATAGGGGCCGTTGTTTTACCCGCTCTTTCGGATAAAATAAAAAAAAGAAAACCATTTTTGGTTGGCAGCATGATTTTTATGTTGCCCGGTTTGATTGGACTCACAGTATTCAACGGATTTGTTCCGATGTTGATTTCATCATTTATTTTTGGGTCTTTTATAATAGGTGCCGGGCTGGTTGGTTTTCAATATGCCGCAGAAAAAAGTTATCCTGCACCAGAATCCTCATCACAGGGAATAATACTTTTAATAGGGCAGATTTCGGGAATAATTTTTGTTTTTGGGGTAAATAAAATGGGCGTTTTAATTGCGATGACTACCTTCATTATTTTAACCGCATTCAATGTAATAGTTAGTATCCGTTTAAAAGAGTAGATGAGCAGGTTTTTGTAACAGGATGGCATCGCTTAGAGCGATGCTATCCGTTCTTGAACAATTTAATTAAATTGGTTTTTGCCAAATCAAGGCGAAAAATTTCAGCATAACCGCAATTATAACTTAAATTTAAACGGTAACATTTTAAAAGAACAATTCAATGCGGCATTGCAATGTTAATTTGGTATTATTCAACGGATAGCATCCGTCAACCAACGGATTCCATCCTGCCAATGCTTATAGGAAAAGGTATTTGTTTAAAATCCCAGTTAAAAAAGTCGTAAATATCTTCTTATCCAAAGTTATTTCGGATGAACAGGTATGTTTTTACTAACTTTGCTTCAAAAATATTTTTACCGAAAAATGAAAGTAATCGACATAATAAACAAAGCAAAAAGCACCGTTTTTTCTTTTGAACTTTTACCCCCTTTAAAAGGAAACGATACGAGCAGATTGTATCGGACAATTGACAGTTTGGTAGATTTCGACCCGAAATACATAAACATTACTACCCACCGTGACGAGGTGGAATTTAAGGAATTGCAAGATGGAAGTATTGTAAAACGGACCGTTCGTAAACGTCCTGGAACTGTTGCAATTGCTGCAGCAATCCAACACAAATATGGTATTCCTGTAGTTCCACATATACTTTGTGGTGGATTTTCAAAAAGCGAAACCGAACATGTTTTAATCGATTTAAATGTTTTAGGTGTCGAAAATGTTTTAGCGTTGCGTGGCGACGGTGTGAAAAACCAACATGTTTTTCTACCCGACCCAAATGGCCATGCCAATGCCAATGAATTGGTAACCCAGATTAAAGACCTGCAAAAAGGTAAATATTTAGAATCAGATTTAAAAAATAATACTCCCCTCGATTTTTGCATCGGAGTGGCGGGTTATCCTGAAAAACATTTTGAATCGCCAAATAAAGAACTTGACCTGAGTTTTTTGAAACAAAAGGTAGATACGGGTGCTGATTATATTGTTACACAAATGTTCTTCAACAATAAAGTGTATTATGATTTTGTTGAAAAGTGCCGCGAGATTGGAATTACAGTCCCAATCATTCCGGGAATAAAACCCATTAACTTAAAAAACCAATTGACGGTTTTACCAAAATTGTTCAGTATTGATTTGCCTTTTGAACTGGCAAGTGAACTGGCAAAATGCAAAAATAACGAGGAAGCCCGGAGAGTTGGTACCGAGTGGGCAATTCTTCAATCGAAAGATTTGGTTGCCAACAACGCACCGTCGTTACATATTTATACTTATGGAATTTCGGATAATGTTGGCGAAATTGTAAAGGCTGCGTTTTAAAAATGGAGGTAAGATTTTTCTTGTTCTATCTATCTCGGGGAGGTTAGGTGGGGCTCTTAGTTCCCCATTTTAATCTGGCTTTTAATTTTGTCGTTTTTTGCCTGGTCGTTCATTTTTAAAGAATAAATCATTGCTTCAACCTGGCGCAGAAAATTTCGCTTGTCTTTACTTGGCGCATAAACATACGCAAATGCAATAACTACACGTTGGTTTGCGGCATCCAATTCGGCCAGGGAAACATACGGCCCACCCATGAAATCATTTTGAACCTTCCAAAGCCCACGCATTTCTGAGGCGTAATTTCCATTGTGTTCGTGTATATTAAAGATTTGCGGGAACCTCTTTTCAGTCGTCATATAACTTCCATCGGTTGGTCCGGGAACATGTGATTTCAACATCCTGTCGCGAATGGGCAATAAATAATTTACCGTAAAAGTACTGTCAGAATGGTAGGGAATAGTATATAAAATAATGCCTTGTGAAATTTCAGGTGTTTCGTATTTGTACCAGATAAAATCTTTTTTTTGCTCTGTAATTGCAAATCCGGGAGGTACTTTCATGGTAACGCCAAAATCTTTGTTCAACACATTATAAACCCCTTTTTCATGAAATTTTATGTAGTTTAATGTTAACCGTTCTTTTTCGGCTGCAATAAAATAAGACATAATTTTAATTTTATTTTCGTTGAATATCTCCTCAAATTTTTTCGGTGTTTTTGCTTTTATTTGGACCGTTGCTTGCGGATAAGCCCAAACATCGTCGGTAAAACGAATCCCTTCTTCTTCAACATTTAAAGAAATACTAGTTTGTAAAACGTTACGAGTACTTTTAAATATGCTTTTAAAGGCATTCTGAGGTACATCAATCAGATCGAAAATAGGTTCGTCTTGTGGTAATCCGAGTTGCGGTTGAGCAAGTGTTTCCCTGATAAGTTTGCCAGTAGGACCGTCCCACGATTCTTTGGAAATTACTACGAGCAGTTCGCCGGCCTTTCCTGTAATATTTGAGTGCAATATTGTCCCATTATTAGAACACGAGAACAACATGACGATGGAAAGCAGTAAAACAATCAGATTGTAATTTTTAATTTTCATGCCATTAAGTTTTTTGTTTCTAATGAATTTGATGAAATTTGCTATTGTAAAATCTTGTTTGTGCTAAGATATACAGTACAGCTCGTTGCATCATTTTAGATTTATGGATTTAGCCTGAGTAATTCACAAATTGCTCTATTGCAAAGCCAAAATGCTGTGATTAAAGGCGATGCTCAATTTCCGATTCTCGAAATAGCTAAGGCTATTCCTGCAAGTCGGAAATTTGTGTTCACCTTTACTCTTTGCATTTTACCTTTTCACAACGAAAATTCATGAATTAATCAGGTTAGGGAGTTATAACAAAAACCTTACCAGTTTAAACAAAAAAAATCCCGTACCTGCAAATTACAGAAACGGGATTTATAAATTCAATAGAGATAATTACAAATAAAATTGCAAAACGCGCGTACGTGCGAACAAAAAATTAAATGTAATATTATCTATTTAATAGATATTAATTGTCAATTTTCTCCCGATCGGATTTACCGTCTTCACTTGGATCTTCTTTGGTTGCACTTTTAAATTCCTTCATCCCTTTTCCAAGGCCTTTCATTAATTCAGGAATTTTCTTTCCGCCAAAAAGTAGGAGAACAACAATTGCTATAATAATTACCTCCTGTGGTCCTATAAATCCTGCTATTACAAATAAACTCATGATATTAAGCTAAAATTGGTTGATACAAAAATATAATTTTTTTACTAAGTGTATATTTAATTACTGTTTTTTATTTTGATTTTAAAAAGTTCCGTTAATCATTTTTATTATGTCGTTGGCATTGGCATAAAGAACTAAAGCCAAAAGTAATACCATACCTACAATTTGTGCGTACTCCAAAAATTTCTCATTTGGCTTCCTTCCGGTAATCATTTCGCCCAGTAAAAACATAACGTGTCCACCATCTAATGCCGGAATTGGCAACAAGTTCATAATGGCAAGGATTATTGAAATGAATGCGGTCATATTCCAAAAGGAATGCCAATCCCATTTACCGGGGAAAATATTCCCGATGGTAGCAAACCCGCCCAATGATTCGTACGCTTTTGTCTCTTTTTTAAAGAACAGCTTAAACTGCTTCAAATAATCGCCTGTAGTTTGTACTCCTTTGTTAATTCCTGCGGGTATCGATTCGAGGAAACCGTACTTTATGCTTTTGTATTCAAATATATTGGGATTATTCAGTACCGGATAAAATCCGATTTTCCCTTCTCCATTAACAACTATTTGTTTGGTTATCGACAGTCCATCTCTTTCAAGCTTCAAATCAATATTTTCGTTCTTTTTGTTGGAGATATATTCCCTAAACTCATCGTAAAACCCAAATACCTTACCGTCAACATTTACAATCTTATCTCCCTTCTCAACACCCGCTAATGTGGCAGGTGCATCTTTTAATAATTTACCTATTTTAATATCGAAAGGGATACGTGGCTCTATTACAGATTTTGTTTTTAACAGAAGGGCCAAATCAGATCCGCTAATTTCAATATCTATTTTTTGTCCGTTCCGTTCTACCTGAACCGTTTGAGCATTATCCAAAACAATTGTAGGGATAATCTTCATAAAGTTCTCTACAATTTGATTGTCAACGGTTAAAATTTTGTCTCCATTTTGAAAGCCTATTTTTTTGCCAACGTCATTTACTTCAATTCCATAAATCGCATTTTTAGTTGGAAGGAATTCTTCGCCCCAGGCATACAAGATACCAATATAAATAATCATGGCGAAAAGGAAATTCATTGTCACACCGCCCAACATTATCAACAAACGTTGCCAAGCCGGCTTTGCCCTGAATTCGTATGGTTGTGCCGGAAGTTTCATCGCTTCTTTGTCCATTGATTCGTCGATCATTCCCGAAATTTTAACATAACCACCCAGCGGTAACCAGCCAATTCCGTATTCAGTTTCACCCTTTTTTACTTTGAACAACGAAAACCAAGGGTTAAAAAACAGATAAAATTTTTCAACGCGGGTATGGAACAAGCGGGCAAACATAAAATGCCCAAATTCGTGCAGTACCACAAGAATAGAAAGGCTTAAAAGTAATTGTGCTGTTTTAATTAGTATCGACTCCATTCAATTTTTTTTCTCCTAAGGAAACTGTCAAGTAATAACCTGACCACTTGCGCTTGTTCTTTCGCCCTTTAACTTCCTTGAAAAAAATCCTTAAATAGCACGCTATTTGCTGATTTTTCAAGTTGTTAAAGAACAAAATACCTTCGCTCAAATTATTCATCTTATTACATAACAGTTCCTAAATTCTGTTTTCAATAATCAATTCCGTCACTTTTCGTGCTTCGGCATTTGTCTGGATTAATTCATCCAAACCGGGTTTTTTGATGAAATCAACCTTTTGCATCGCTTTTTCAATCGTCTCCGACATCTGCAAAAAACCTATTCTTTTATTCAAAAATGCCTCCACAACCACCTCATTTGCAGCATTTAGCACACAAGGGACATTGCCTCCAAGTCCAAGTGCTTCAAAAGAGAGTGCAAGGTTACGAAAAATTTTTGTATTTGGTTGCTCAAAATTAAGGCTTGGATAATCTAAAAAGTTGAACCTTGGGAAGTTATTTTTAATCCGATAAGGAAATCCAATGGCGTATTGAATGGGTAATTTCATATCAGGCAATCCCATTTGTGCCTTCATTGAACCATCCTCGAACTGGACAATGGAATGAACAATAGATTGCGGGTGTACAATTACATCAATTTTAGATGAGGGCAATGCAAAAAGCCAGTGAGCCTCAATCATTTCAAAACCCTTATTCATTAAGGAAGCCGAGTCGATGGTAATTTTAGCACCCATTTCCCAATTGGGGTGGTCAAGTGCATTGTCAACCGTAACATTCTGAAGTTCTTTTTCCGATTTTCCACGAAATGGCCCACCCGAACAAGTGAGGTAGATTTTTTCGATGGGGTTCATGAACTCGCCAACCAAACATTGAAAAATTGCTGAATGTTCAGAATCCACCGGAAGTATTTCAACTTTTTTTTCGTGGGCAATTTTTGTGATAATCTCGCCGGCAACCACTAGTGTTTCTTTATTTGCCAACGCTATATTTTTCCCGGCTTTTATTGCGTTGTAGGTAGGTATTAACCCCGAATATCCTACCATTGCAGTTAACACCAAATCAATGGTATCCATTTGAACTACCTGATTAAGCGCATCGTTACCGGCGTAAACTTTTATTGGTTCATTTTTTAGTGCCCCGGAAACATATTTATATTTATCCTCGTTGGCAATAACAACCGCATTTGGCTGAAATTTTTTTGCCTGAATTATTAGCAAATCAACATTGTTGTTGGCCGTTAATACTTCAACCTCGAACTTATCTCTGTTTTGCTCAATAACTTCCAACGATTGTGTCCCAATAGAACCAGTTGAACCAAGAATTGCAATTCTTTTCTTAATGTTAAAAATCGATATACTGTTCAGGATTGAGTGCATTTCCATTGTTCCAAAGCTCGAAATGCAAATGAGGCCCGGTAGATAGTTCCCCGGTATTTCCAATTATTGCAATGGCTTCGCCAGCTTTAACTTTATCGCCAGTATTTTTAAGCAGCTCAGCATTGTGTTTGTAAACCGAAACCAAATTCTCATCGTGTTGAATATAAATTACATAACCCGTTTCGAGTGTCCATCCCGAAAAAATAACCGTTCCTTGTAAAACCGCCGAAATCATCGCATTTGGTACACTCACCAAATCAATTCCAAAATGTTCTGTACTGGAATTAAATGGATTGGAAACGACTCCTTTAACCGGAACAAAAAAATGTATCTGACTCAACCCTGGTTTATTATTGTTGTTTTGTATAGACAAACTTAGTTGCTCTGCCAATAACTTATCTTGAAAAACCGAATCGTGGTTGAATTTCTGAAATTTAATTGTACTGTATTCTGTATCGGTATTAATTTCCAGGTTATCCTCTGGAACGTCACCCGAAACTATCGCTTTTATTCCCTTAAAAAATGCATCTCTTTTTACTAATTCATTTTCTAAGGAATCTACTTTTAAAGCATTATGAACTAATAGTTGTCGATATTCAGCTTTTGGGTAACCCGGTATATATTCGCGCAATCCGGTGGTGGCAATCAGTAAAATTACCAAAACAACAATTAATGCCGATAACAAACTTGTAACGGTAAACACCTTCAAGCGCGAAAGCTTCATACTCCAAACGGATTGGAAAGTAGTATCGTTGTAAATAATCAACCGATACTGGTTTTTTAGTTTTTCAAAAAATTTCTGTTTCTTCTTTTCTTCCACCTTCTTTTTTTAAAGGTTACAAATTTAGAAAGAATTGAGAAACATAACGATGGTTTATCCTTTTTTAACCGAAAGCGGAATTTTTGATGATATATCAGAATAAAACCTGAGCATAGTCCGAAAATCCATCATCGCTATGCGGAAGATTACAAAAACACAAATCAGTCATTCGTGGAATAAAACAATCTCCACTTACTGAATATACAACACGTTAAAATTGCTTCTTCCGCTTAGGCGGAATCGCAATAACAAAATTCGTTTTTCGGTGTGGGCTTAAATTTTACGTGATTAATTTATGTAATGATTGTTTTGAATTTATACTAATCTTCTGGCAAATTAATTGAACCGTAAAATTTTATAAATAATCTGGCGAATAGGTTTTTTTATTAAACCCGATTTTTTTTGATAAAAACGGTAGATGGCTGTTTTATAAAAACACCGTAATAAAGACTTATATTACTTTCAAAAAAAAAATGAAAAACTATATTTGCACATTCAAAATGAAATAAAATTTAAAAGAATATGAGAAAATTAAATTTAATACTGCTTCTTACTGTATTTATCTTCGGTTCGGCAGTGGCCGACGAAGGAATGTGGCTTCCATCTTTAATTTATAAATTGAATATTGTGGAGATGCAGAAAGAGGGCTTGGAGTTAAGTGCTGAAGATATATACAGCATAAACAATTCAAGCATAAAAGATGCAGTTGTGGCACTGGATCATGGCTCTTGTACTGCTGAATTAATTTCGAATGACGGATTGTTGCTAACGAACCATCACTGTGGTTTTGGCGAAATCCAAAGTCATTCGAGTGTTGAACACGATTATTTAAGAGATGGGTTTTGGGCAATGTCGAAAGAGGAAGAATTGCCAAACCCAAGAAAAACAGTTTCGTTTTTGGTGAGTGTTGAAGAGGTTACAGATAAAGTTCTTGCCGATGTTACTGAGAATATGACCGAGGACGAAAGATCTGAAAAGGTTGACGAAGTTTCATCCAAATTAGCGAAAGAAGCAAAAGGCGACACGCATTACGAAACGTATGTGCGCAGTTTTTTCAATTCAAATAAATATTACCTTTTTATTTTAGAAACATTTAAAGACATACGTTTAGTGGGTGCACCGCCACAAGCTTTAGGTAAATTTGGTGGCGATACCGACAACTGGATGTGGCCGCGCCATACCAACGATTTTTCGATGTTCCGCGTGTATTGCGGGCCAGATGGCTTACCCGCTACTTATTCTGAAGATAATATCCCTTATCATCCAAAATATTTTTTGCCCATATCATTAAAAGGAGTTGAAAAAGGTGATTTTGCAATGATTATGGGATATCCGGGAAGTACCAATCGTTACAAAACTTCGTATGGTGTAAATTATACAAAGCAGGTGACTAACCCGGTACGTATTGAAGTTCGTGAAAAGAAACTGAATATCCTCGACAAATATATGAGGAGCAGCGTGAAAGCACGTATTCAGTATTCTTCGAAATATGCACGCAGCTCGAACTATTACAAATACAGCATTGGGCAAAATAATGGCTTAGCTAAACTTAACGTTATTGCGAAGAAAAAAGCCATTGAAGATGATTTTACAAAATGGGTGAACGCAGATAATTCGCGCAAAGAAAAGTATGGAAAAGCACTTGGATTAATTGAAGGATCGTATGCTAATGTTGAAGCAAATAAAGCACAGGAATATATTACGGAAGCACTGCTTCGCGGACCGGAAATTTTTATGTTTGCCTATCGCGCGCGACCTTTACTCTATTTACTCAAGGATCCGGAAGAAAATAAAGACAGGATTATTAGTATAACAACCAGGATGCAAAGTAGCATGAAACAGTTTTTTAAAGACTACGATGCTGCCACCGACCAAAAAGTTGCCGGTGCATTGATGAAACTTTATGCCGACAATAACGATGCAAAATACCATCCCGCTTTTTTTGCTAATGTTGAAAAGAAATACAAAGGTGATTTCTCGAAATTTGCAGAAAAAATGTTCGCAAAATCTATCTTCGACAACGAGGCTACTTTAACTGAATTCCTTAAAAACCCCTCGTTAAAAGTGTTGAAAAAAGATATGGCTTTTCAAGCGGCAGAAGACATATTTGCCAAATTCCGCGAAATTGGTGAAATGGCCTCGGAAGGAACAAAAGATTTGGGGGAAGGAAGGAGGTTGTTTGTAGCCGGATTAATGGAAATGAACAAGGATAAAAAACTATATCCCGATGCCAACTCAACCATGCGCCTTACTTATGGTAATGTTTTGGATTACCAACCACGCGACGGTGTTACGTACCATTATTATACAACTACAGCTGGTTACCTTGAAAAAGAGATTCCAGGCGATCCTGAATTTAATGTTCCGGTACGAATGAAGGAGCTTTTAACAGCAAAAGATTATGGACAATACGCCGATAAAGACGGTTCGTTACATGCTTGTTTTATTACAAATAATGATATTACCGGGGGAAATTCTGGTAGTCCTGTTATTAATGGGAAAGGCGAATTGATTGGAATTGCTTTCGATGGAAACTGGGAAGCCATGAGCGGCGACCTTGCCTTTGAACCCGACTTGCAACGGTGTATATGCGTTGATATCCGCTTTGTACTTTGGGTTATTGATATTTATGCCGGAGCAACTCATCTTATTGATGAAATGAAGATTGTAAAATAAAAAAAGAACCTCCTTAACCTTGCTAAAAGGCAGAGGAACTTGAACAAAATATTTCTTTTATCCTGATTAATTCATAAGTTTTCGTTATGAAAAGGCAAAATGCAAAGAGTAAAGGTGAGCGCAAATTTCCGACTCGCAGGAATAGCCTTAGCTATTTCGAGAATCGGGAATTGAGCATCGCCTTTAAT
>JAKIST010000022.1 GCA_021648495.1 Draconibacterium sp. | reverse complement strand
GAATATTATGCACGAATAGAGGGTTTTATATCCACAGCGAGAAAGAACAATAAAAATATTTTTAACGAACTTTCTACTACCTTTGATGGCAGTAACTTTATTACAGAATTAGCTGCTAAATAATTACAAATAATTTTAATATTGAACTATCCTGAAACAATAGATTATCTGTTTTTCCAGCTCCCCATGTTTCAAAGAACAGGCCCAGCTGCCTACAAAAACAGTTTGGACAATACATTGAAGTTAGATGGATTATATGGAAATCCGCACCTGAAATTCAAAACAATTCATGTGGCAGGAACAAATGGGAAAGGTTCGGTTTCGCATATGTTGGCTTCGGCCTTGCAAACGGCTGGATACAAAACAGGTTTATATACTTCGCCACATTTAAAAGATTTCAGGGAACGAATTCGGATAAATGGGGCAATGATGCCGCAACATGAAGTTGTTGAATGGGTGGAGAATTATCGAATCAAAAATAAATTGTGGAAAATTGAACCTTCTTTTTTTGAATTGACAGTTGTGATGGCATTCGACTATTTCGCTCAACAAAAAGTAGATATTGCAATTATTGAAGTTGGATTAGGCGGACGACTGGATTCGACCAATATTATTTCTCCTGTATTGAGTGTAATTACAAATATTGGGTTGGAGCATACAAATTTACTTGGGGATACTTTGGAAAAGATTGCAGCCGAAAAGGCTGGGATTATTAAATCTGACATTCCTGTTGTTATTGGAGCTACTCAAAGTGAAACAACTCCCGTTTTCCAGGATATCGCAAAATCCAAAAACGCACAATTCTTTTTTGCTGACCAAGAGTATCGTGTTGAATATTCGATGCTGGGAATGGATGGAAATCAAATTATTAAAGTTATGCAAAATGGAAATAATGTTTATCCGGATTTAGAATTGGATTTAACAGGATTATATCAGCTAAAAAATCTACCAGCAGTTTTAAAATCCATTGATATATTGAATGAAAAGGGATGGCAAATAACAAAACAGAATATTTATGACGGTTTGAAATCTGTGTCACAAAACACCGGATTGTTAGGACGTTGGCACACATTAGGAAATAATCCGTTGATAATATGCGATACCGGTCATAACGAAAGCGGGATAAAAGAAGTAGTTAAGCAGATTGAAAACACCGCTTTTAAAATGCTTCATTTTATTTTTGGAACGGTGGCCGATAAAAACCCGGATCCCGTATTAAGCCTTCTACCAAAAAATGCCAAATATTATTTTGTACAAGCTAACATTAAACGGGCACTAAATGAAAAAAAATTAATGAAAAAAGCTGCAACTTTTGGATTAAAAGGAAATTGCTATAATTCTGTTACAGAGGCTTTTGAAGCAGCTAAATTGAGTGCAGACAAAAACGATTTAATATTTGTTGGAGGTAGTACTTTTGTGGTTGCTGAAATTTTGCAATAAATTTTTGCTTTTTTTTTGCAGAACTGAAAATAGGTTTTATATTTGCAGCGCCTTAAGAGAAACTGAGGTATCTTCAGGAAAATAATTACATTGGGAGCTTAGCTCAGTTGGTTCAGAGCATCTGGTTTACACCCAGAGGGTCACAGGTTCGAATCCTGTAGTTCCCACAAAAAAAAGACAGTGAAAACTGTCTTTTTTTTGTGGGCTATTTATCGAAAACTGCACCGCTTTTCATATTTTCGTTGCATGTATTATTGCTGCATTTTATATTCAGAAAAATTAGACAAATATTATATCGGTTCTACAAGCAACTTAACAGGGAGGTTACAGTGCCAGAATACTTCCAACCCTGGATTTACATCTACGGGAAAACATTGGGAAGTAAAATATTTTGAAGTTTTTGAAAAAAAAATTTAGCATTAAAGCGTGAATTACCACTTAAGGGCCAGAAAAATAGGACAATCCTTGAAGATATTGTTCAAAAAGGGATTAAGAAGAAATCAAATGATTTATAAGCTTAGCTCAGTTGGTTCAGGGCATCCCAATATAATCAGGATAGTTCCCACGAATTAGGACAGTGAATGCTGTCCTTTTTTTGAATCGATTTTTTGCAATTTTGTAGCGGGTCAGTCTCACTGTTGAAATTAATTACACCAATTATTCTCTTTCAATCTCCCAGGCACTTGCTTTTAACATAAATACCCCAATCATATAAAAAAGGTAAATTTACCTCTATTTGTTTGTGCATTGAATAATTATTTGTAAATTTGAGGTAAATTTACCTCATAATGATAAATGATATCTTAATAAAAAGCTTTAATCTTCAGAATGATATTGATTTAACAGAGTTATTAACCCGCAAATTGGAATCCACAGGTCTTAGTAAAACACAGTTTGAAAAACTTGGTGGAATTCAAAGAAGAAGTTTAGATGGAATATTAAATAGGACTTCCAAGCAAACTGACATAATCAATTTACTGAAATTAGGTGAATTTCTTGAATTAGATTTTCAAGATTTATTGGTAATATATTTTAAGTATAGACCCACGGAAGAAATTAAAGAATTGCAAAATTCAATTGAAATTACCTTTCTTAACAAGTTCTTTGATTTAAAAACTTTAACACAATTAAGTTTTATTAACAAAGACACTTCTTTAGAAGAATTAAAAAGTAGAGTTTGCAATTTCTTTCAACTAAAAAATATCTATGAATATGAAAAGGTTTTAAACGAAGCTCTTTATAGCCGCACAAAGAAAACGTTTAGCGACAAAATGAAGGATT
This sequence comes from Draconibacterium sp., assembly GCA_021648495.1. Classification (GTDB taxonomy): domain Bacteria; phylum Bacteroidota; class Bacteroidia; order Bacteroidales; family Prolixibacteraceae; genus Draconibacterium. Next base: position 19,235 of record JAKIST010000022.1, on the reverse strand, counting down.
TTTGGATTAAATCTTCTTACAAATATTTTGAACTGATTAACAATCCAAATGATTACTCAAGAAATAATTTGGTTAAATTAATCCCTAAGATAAAACCATACACTATAAATGTTGGGAATGGATTAATTATTGTATTTAGAGCATTATATAACGTTGGAGTAACCGTTGTATTCCAACCAAAAGTACCAAAGACACAAATTAGAGGTGCGACTTTTGTAATTAACAATAAACCTTGCATTGTAATCACAGATTTAAACCAAAATTATGCAACAATATGGTTTGCGCTAATCCATGAATTACATCATGTCCTTTTTGATTTAGAAGATATTAAAGAAACTACATATCACCTTACTGGTGAACCTGATTTATTTTTGCTTCAAGAAGATAAAGCAAATAAATTTGCAGCCGAATACTTAATTTCCGAGGAAAAAATGAGATACATTGAACCAATGATCCACAACGAATTAATGGTTTCAAGATTTGCTGAAAAATGTCAGGTTCATCCATCAATTATTTACGCTCAATTTCAATTTAGACAACATAAAATTGGGAATAATTATTGGCCCGCATTCAAAGAGGTCTTCCCAAACATTGAAAACCTTAAGAAAAACCTTAATGTATCGAATTGGGATATTACTTCTCTTGATGTTGCGGCAAATAAAATAAAACAAATTTTAACCGTTTAAATACACATTTACCATGGTCGAAAAAAAAATTGTAAAAAAAAGGAATTTATCAGAAGAAGATTTGGAAAGACTCCAAATCCTGCAAGAATCAGAAGAAATCAAAGAAGAACAACTTACTATTGATATTGATTCACAAATAACTGTTATAAATCAAGCAGAAAAATTAATCGGACAAGAAATTGATGACCCAGTGCAAAAATTTCAACTTTATTATAAAGGATTAAATAGTCTTCTTCGAGAGAATCTTCCAAAAGGAAAGGAAAATGAACAGGTTCGAAGAATTGTTTATGATAAAAAGAATGTTTTAATTAATAGAGGTGCAAAAAAAGATGAAAGAGGGATAAGAGGAAGCGATGGAAGAATGGCTTATATTGAAGATTTAGAATTCGCCATTAAAATTGTCTCAGATTGGATTTCTCACAAAGGAAGTTCTACCGAACTTTTTATGGACTTTTGGGACAAAAACGAAGAACTTGGATATGGCCATCAAGACTAATGATCTGCACCTTGTCTAACTCATAGGTCCGTATTCATCCTTTTTTAACAACATAAGACTGGGTTAAAACTAAAAATAACTTACCCCTCTTTCTGAACGAGGGGCAGAAAAAAGCCACTCCACTAAAATGAAGTGGTTTTCAATATCATCAAAGTACTAAATACTCACTACTTTCTTAAAAACAATATTTGTTTTCTTCAATCAATTTATTGGCAATACGTTGGCGGGCATTTTTCACATTAACACCTTTAACACAACTGTAATGAGAGATTCCTTTCATAAACAACTTGTGTTGGCCTTCATCTTCAATAAATGAATTAACAGCATCTTTTGCTTCTTTGCGGATGAATTCGGCAGCATCATAAACAAGCACATCCAAAATATCTTTGTTCAAAGCAACATCCCCACCCAAAACTTCATCCTTTTTTTGAACGCGGAGCATGGTTGATTCAGCAACAAAAACCCGCATAATAATGTTTGAAATATTGTTTAAAATTTCCTGCTCATCCATCATTTTACGGCCAAACTTATCGGAAACGGCCTTCAGCAACATTTTGCCAATAGCTTTAAAATTAGTAATTGTTTCCTTTTTATTTTCGTAATAACCTTCTACACAACAGCTACAACCGTTCAGGTTACTAAGACCTGCAATAATTGCTTCGCCTTGTCCATATAAATCGTAATCTTTTTTAGCTCCTCGTTTATTTAATGTATCGATGGTTACGAGCCGGTTGATTTCGTTGGTCCCTTCGAAAATACGGTTGATCCGTGAATCTCGATAACCCCGTTCAATAGGCATTTCTGCCGAATAACCCATACCACCATGAACCTGAACACCTTCGTCAACAACATAATCCAACATTTCCGAACCATAAACTTTCAAGATAGCAGCTTCAATAGCATACTCTTCGAAAGCTTTAACAATAGCTTGTTCTTTTGTTAAGGTATCGGCGTTGGCTTCAATAAATTCATCAACATTGCGGCTCGTACGATAAACTGCCGATTCGTTTGCAAAAACCCGAATTGCCTGTTCAGCCAATTTGAATTTAATAGCTCCAAAAGTTGAAATTTCCCTGCCAAATTGTTTGCGTTCTTTGGAATAATTTACCGACTGATCTACAGCCATTTTGGCTGCCCCAAGTACACTCCCACCCAATTTAATGCGTCCCATGTGAAGTATATCTAATGCAATACGAAATCCTTTGCCACGATCCCAAAGTAAATTTTCAACAGGCACCATACAATTTTCGAAAAAAATCTGGCGGGTTGAAGAACCTTTAATGCCCATTTTTTTCTCTTCGGTATTAAATTTAAGCCCCGGGAAATTTCTCTCAACAATGAATGCACTTAAAACACGATCCTTGTCAATTTTTGCAAAAACAGTAAAAACATCGGCAAAGCCAGTATTGGTAATCCACATTTTCTGTCCATTCAGGATGTAATGTTTTCCATCGGCACTTAACGTAGCTTTTGTTTTACCAGAATTGGCATCGGAGCCGGCACCCGGCTCGGTTAAACAATAAGCACCTGCCCACTCGCCGGTTGATAGTTTTGGGATATATTTTTGCTTTTGCTCCTCGTTTCCAAAATAAAGAATAGGCATTGAACCGATACCAGTATGGCAGGAATAAGTTACTGCAAAAGAATAAGCAGAACCCATTACTTCGCTTGCCAACATTGAAGTTACAAACGACTGCCCGAAACCGTCCAGCTCTTCGGGGGTTGAAATACCCAACAAACCCAGTTCACCAGCTTTATCGAGCAAACTACGAACAAATCCTTCCTCCTGAGCATCAACTCTGGCCAGATTGGGCATTACTTCTGTATCCAGAAAATCGCGACAAGTATCTGCAATCATTCGTTGTTCTTCATCAAATTCTTCAGGTATGAAAATATCCTTGGCATCAAGTTCCTGAACCATGAACTCACCACCTTTTACTAACTTTTCCATTTTAATATATTTTGTTTGTTATTTGATTATTGTTTTACTCTGTGCCTTCTCTGTGTTCTCTTTTGAAAAAAACTAAGCACAAAGTTGCACAAAGTACTTACAAAGGTTCACAAAGATTAAAGTTTTAACGACATTGCAACCAGCTCTGCAATATCGTAATTTTTTACTTCCTCGTTTTTATTTTTATATTTTAATCCGTCGGTCATCATTACCATACAATACGGACAAGCAGTTGCAATAACATCGGCTCCGGTTGCCAGCGCATCTTCAGTACGTTCAATAAAAACCTCTTTGTTCCCTTTTTCAGCCTCTTTAAACATTTGACCTCCACCTGCACCACAACACAAAGCAAAACTTTTGTTTCGCTTCATTTCGATAAGATCAGAAGCAATTGCGCCCAATACCTTACGCGGAGCATTGTATTCTCCATTGGCACGCCCCAAATAACAGGGGTCGTGGTAAGTAATTTTTTGTTCGTTGAAAACGTCCAAATCCAGATTCAATTTCCCCTCTTCAATTAGTTTATGAAGGAATTGAGTATGGTGGATTACCTCGAATTTTGCGCCGTAATCGGGGTATTCGTTTTTGAATGTATTGAAAACATGCGGATCGCAGGTAATAATTTTTTCAACTTCGTAACCATTAAAAATTTCGATGTTCATTAACGCTTGCATTTGGTACAACATTTCGTTTCCGGCACGGCGGGCAACATCGCCACTTGATGATTCTTCTGTCCCCAGAACTGCGTAACTTACTCCCAAATGGGCAAGGATTTTCACAAAAGCCCGCGTAACTTTTTTATATCTGTCGTCGAAAGCACCGGCACTACCCACCCAAAATAAGTATTCAGGCTTTTCCCCTTTGTCGAACAAGTCAGCCATTACCGGCACTTCCACTTTTATTAGTGTTGTCATTTTAAAGAATTTGGTTGGAAGACAGAAGACCGAAGCCGGAAGTTCAAAATCAATTCCGGCAGGTTTCATAATACTCCGCAATATTTTCTGCTAATTAATAAACATTTATATTCAACTTAATTCACCTAATTATACCTGATTCATTGTTAAACCGTCAGTCCAAAGCATTCTGTCGTCTTGCGCAAACTGCCAGGGTGCACCATTATTTTCAATATTCGAAAATATTGAATTGAGTTCTCCCGGAGCAGCAGACTCTTCCATAACAAGATAACGGCGCATATCCAGGATTATCGCAGGTTGGTTAATATTCAACGGGCACTCTTGCGCACAAGCGTTACAAGTTGTACACGCCCACAACTCTTCGGCGGTAATGTAATCGCCAAGTAATGCTTTGCTATCGCTCCAATCGATTCCATTTTTTATCATTTTTGGCCCTTTTTCTTTCATGCGCTCGCGAACGTTCATTACAATTTTACGCGGCGAAAGAAGTTTCCCGGTTAAGTTAGCCGGACAAACCGAGGTACAACGGCCGCACTGTGTGCAAGCCAACGAATCCATATAGTTTTTCCATGTAACATCTTCAATATCTTTCACACCAAACCGTTCTACTGCTTCTTCTTCTTCAGCGGGTTCAGCAAATGCAGCATCAGGATCCAACATCAGTTTTACCTCTTTGGTAATACTTTCCATATTGGTCATTTTCCCCAGCGGGTTTAAATTGCTGAAGAAAACATTTGGCACCGACATAAAAACGTGGAAGTGTTTTGAATAGGGCAGATAGTTGGCAAAGAAGAAGATGCCAAGTATGTGCCCCCACCAATTTGCTTCATGAAAAAAGTGAGCCGTACTGACAGACATCCCGCCGAACCATCCGGCAAACATTTGACTTATCGGATAAACACCAATTATTTTGTGGCCTACCAAACTTGTTTCAATCAGATAAAATGTATTCATTCCCAAAAGGGTAATCATCAGGAATAAAATTATCGACAATGCAATGTTTGCGTCCACATGCGATTTGTATTTCATCTCAACGCCACTGAAACGTTTTACATGCATTGCAATTCTGCGGAATAAAAAAGCAACAATCAAGATTGCAATAATCAGTGCGAAAATATCTCCGGATGCAAAAATTATATCGTAAACAACTCCCAGAAATCCGAGTACCCTTTCAGTTCCGGTTAATCCATCGATTACCATTTCGATACTACCAATAATAATTATAAGAAACCCCCACCAAACCAGCGCGTGCATAAATCCGATAACCGGGCGGCGCATAATTTTGGTTTGACCGAATGCTACTTTTAAAGTAACTGCTATTCGTTTCCCGAAATCTTTAACAGCAAACGCAGGTTTGGTCAATTTAAAAAGCGCAATTAATTTAAGGGTGGTGTAAGTAAAAGCACCCAACGTAATTAAAAACGAAATGGCAAAAAATATTTGTTTGATCATTAGCTTGAGTTTGAACAGACTGTTAAATTCAAGGACCAAAACACAAGAATTAAGGTTATGCATTTTGGCAGATAATTCAACATCCCATTTTTCAAATATCTAAAAAAATTAAAAGCTATTCAAAAGTTGATTAGAACGTCTTCTTCCTTGTGGATCGCTATGCTGGAACTTGTTTCAGAATCTCAACGTTCAACCGACTAACCCTGAAATAAATCCAGGGGGACAGACTTGAAGTATTTCAATACTTATGAACAGCCTTTCCACTTATTTATTTTTTAGCTTCTTTTACAGCTTTAATAAAAGCCGGTAAAACTGTTAAAGCATCGCCGACAATCCCATAATCCGAACTTTCAAATACAGGTGCATCAGCATCGTTATTAATGGCAACAATACATTTTGCGGAACTAATACCAGCCATGTGCTGAATTGCCCCTGAAATTCCAGCTGCAATGTACAGATTTGGAGCAATTATTTTACCCGTTTGCCCCGTATGTTCTTCATGAGGGCGCCAACCTTCGTCGGAAACCGGACGAGAACAAGCGGTTGCGGCTCCAAGCAATTCAGCCAACTCTTCAATGGGGCCCCAGTTATCGGGAGATTTCATACCACGTCCACCGGAAACAACAATTTCGGCATCGTTCAATAAAATTTTACCACTTTGTTTTTGAACATCTTTAACAATTGTTTTCGCTTCACCTGCATCCGCAGAGAAACGTTCAATGGTTACTTTACCACCTGTTTCAATTACTTCGAACGAATTTTGAGCAAGCGTTAAAATTTTAACATCAGTTTTCAAAACAACATTTGCGAAAGCTTTCCCGGAGAACACTTTTTTTGTTACAGTAAATGGTTCAACGACAATAGGAAGCTTAATTAACCCCGCTCCAATAGCTGCTTTTAATTTAACTGCCAAACGAGGCGCGATTGCTTTTCCAGTGTTGTTGTGCGAAATAACAACAACTTTTGAACCTTCAGCTTCAGCAACTTGTGCCAAAATGTTTGTGTAAACCTGGTTGTCCAGCGTTGTGTTGCCTTCAACTTCAACGACTTTGGAGGCACCGTAATTACTTAGTTTATTTAATTCATCATCGGCAACATCGCCAATGGAAACTGCTGTTACAGAAGTTCCCATCATTTCAGCAACTTTCGCTGCGTAGGATACCAATTCAAAAGATAATTTTTTAAAAACTCCGTCCCAATTTTCGGTATATACTAATACTGACATATTTTCAATTTTTTCAGTGAATGGATTAAAGAACTTTCGCTTCATTTTGCAACAAATAAACCAATTCGGCAACGTTGTCAGCATCCACTATTCTACAGGGTGGTTTTGGTGCCGGCAATTCGAATTTAACAAAGTCGCTTAGTGCATCTACATCAACACCTGGAACAACAGTTAAAGGCTTTTTACGTGCCATCATAATACCACGCATGGCAGCAATCCGAGGTTCTTTTGCAATACCTTTCTGAACTACTGCAACAAATGGGGCAGCAACAGAAAGTTGTTCTTTGCCGCCGTCAATATCGCGTGTAATTTCAATATTGTCGCCCGAAATATTTATCCCTGAAACGGATGAAACAGAAGGAATATTTAACATTTCTGCCAACATTCCACCTACCATCGAACCGTTGTAATCGCTCGATTCAATTCCTGAAAGAATAATATCAAACCCTTTATCCTTTATTGCTTCCGCTATTTGAGCAGCAACAGCAAATGCATCAGTTGTTTCCGCTTCAATGCGAATTGCATCGTCGGCACCAATGGCCAAAGCTTTGCGCATGGTTGGTTCAACATCTTTCCCTCCCACAGTAACAACGGTAACCGAACTTATTGAATTACCGGAATCCTCCTTCAATTCCATGGCTCTTGTTAAAGCCAACTCATCCCACGGATTAATAATCCATTGAACTCCTGTTTTGTCGAAAGATGCACCATCCCCAAATTTAACTTTGGTAGTTGTATCCGGTACATTCCCTAAGCAAACTACAATCTTCATTTTTATTAAAATTAAATTTTATTCCAACTGAATAATCTCATAAATACGACACCTAAAAATGCATATTTATTCCAAAAAAATATTTCGGAGGACAAATATATAAACTGAGTGAAAAGAAACAAAAAATTACTTTGACCGGAAATTGGGATAAATTTAATAAATATTTGGGCTTAGGCTATTTAACGAGCAAAAAAGATCTATAAACGCAATTCCACCAACGCTTTAAAACAATTAACCAAAAACATCAAAAATTCTTAAGTAAAAAAGTTTATATTTTATTTATATTAGTTTTAAGTAAGAATTGATGTCGAGGAATTTAGCCTGTATTATTCACAAATCATTCTATTCCGAAGCCAAACTACTTTGAATAAAGACAATGCTCGACTTTCGTTTCTCAAAATAGCTAAGGCATTGTTACGAAATAACATGGTCATTCTAACTTGTTCTTTTGCACGCTAACTGCATTAAAAAACCTCACTATAGCTATGGCTATGGCTGCGTTTTTTGCCTTGTTATCGCACAAAATAACTTCGCCAGCTTTGTCCAACTTATTTCGTAATAATCCCTAAGGCTATTTCTGCGGGACTCAACATCTGCGCTTCCCTTTATTCTTTGCATTTTGACTTCTCATAACGAAAATTCATGAATAATGGCAGTTAGACATTTAAATTGAAAGAAATTTCATTGCGATGGTGTCAAATAGGAATCTCGGAATATGTTAAGGAGTTGTAAATTACATTAATTTAGTAAAAAATATTCACTATTGAAAATCAGGATCTTAAGCGATATGTTAAAAAAAATTTGGGGGATTCTTTATGCCTTGCTTGTTGGGGCAAGGCACTAAGCCATTTCCCCATATTTTATTTTTTTATGTTACAAAGCCGAGATTGAATTTATCTTAATACCCTGGTTTTTAACATTATAGAGGTATATAAATATTTCTGAAACGTGCAAATGCTTATTGGGGGAATGTGCATTAAACCAAAGTAAAGGAAAACAAGTAGCGTATCAAACCGGAAAAATTGTCCATCCAAGTTTTCCCGGGTTAGCCTATAAAGTTATGCAACTTGGCGATCCGCGCAAACGCAAGGATTGTTCATTGGCAGGGTCCACCCAATTTTTATTGGGCATAATAAGGAAATGACAGCACCGGGAGCCGGACTTTTTAAGTCCGACATATTTTCTTCGACTTGGGAAAGTCGAAGTCCTGAGAAAATCTGTCATTGGCAGTGCTGGTGATGGGCTTTATGCCAACCAAACATTTTTTAAGATATGCAAAGACAAGGGGTGGGGATTCATAGTAACATTCAAAGATGGCAACCTGCCAAGTGCCCCCGAAGAAATTGCACTGCTCCCCGGCAGTGCCAAACAATGCAGGGAGTGCTTTTTGGCAATGAAAAAAGGACAAACAAAACATCAACGGGTTGAATGGGCAAATGGAATTGTGTACTGTGGTTTTTACCTGTCGGTAACCGAATGCCGGGAAACTACCGTATGGACCAAATCAAAAAAAGGGAAGTACGGAAATCTCCCAGCTACTTTCCCAGCACAGTAAAAGTACGATAATAAACCTGTGGAAAAGGTTGTTTGCATATTTTACAGAGGTCAGTGTAGGGCAGGAAGAATACGATCAGTTTGTCAGAAAACGGCACCAGGTTAGGTTGGTATGAGCCGGCAAGGAGGGTTCCTGCTCCTTAACATCCAGAATAACAAAAGATAAAACCAAGAAAGGGGGAAAAATGAAAACCTAAAATAACCTGATAGTTTCAACAGTTACAAAAACTGCTGCGGGAGGAGTATTGTGCGAAAAATAAAACATACTACTTGAATCCCCTAAAAAAAATACTCACCGAATTAATGGTGAAATAAAACTGATTTGTTTTATTATTTAATTTTGATTAATAGATAATAAAAACGTAAATTGTGAAGGTAAAATGATGTTCTTCTAACTCTTGCAAAATAGATAGATGCTAATTATTGTATATTAACAGATAAAGTTTTGTAAAAGTATATTGTAAAATTCGATTTATACAATTCTGTTTTGATTCAGTAGTTTCTTTTTCACAGAGAGGTTGAATAAAACAATTGAATCTGTATTTATCTTATTTAGATTAGTTTATGTAAATATGTAAAATATCTGATTATGGATTTTATGTTTTCAGATAAAACGAAACAAGCAATTAAAATTTCTCAGTCGATTGCAAAGGAATTTATGAATTCCGAGTTTTCACCCGCTCACCTACTTAAAGGATTATTACACAAAGACATCGGATTAATTCCAATTTTGGAAGAATTAGGGAAAGACTTCTATTATATGGAAGAGTGGGCAGAAGTTAGAATAGAAAGTTACCCAAAATCAAGTAAAGTAATAGAGCAACCTACCGCAGATATAGGTGTGAAAGCTGTTCTTAATGAGGCGGACAATGTACGGTTGAAATTATCGGAAGATTTAATAACTCCTTTATGTGTTTTGCTTGCATTAACAATCCCCGGCGTAGGATTTAGTTATGAACAGCTAAAAACATTCAACCTTAACCAGCAAGAGATATTAGATAATTACATTAAAAAAACTGACCTCGACAATGTAATTGGAAACCAAAAGGGTGCAGAACCCAAAACTGCAACAGAGAAGAAACAAAATGCATTGTTAAAGTTTTGTAGCGATTTAACTTTATTGGCCCAACAGGGAATTTTGGATCCGGTTATTGGTAGAGACCGGGAGATTAGGATGATGACCGAGATTTTAGGAAGAAGATCCAAACCAAATGTAATAATTGTTGGTGAGCCCGGAGTGGGGAAAACTGCCCTTGTAAATGGTTTTGCTCAAAATATTATTGATAATAAAGTTCCTGAAAACCTAATTGATACAAAAATATTCGAACTCGATTTTGGCTCATTAATAGCCGGTGCATCGTACAAAGGAGAAGTAGAAGACAGATTAAAAAATATTATTGCAGAGATAGAACAATATAACAATGCAATTCTTTTTATAGACGAAATCCATACAATTTTAGATAAACAAGCTGGTGCTTCGGGTGCTGCAAACCTATTGAAGCCAGAACTCGACAAAGGAATGATTACAATTATCGGAACAACCTCGATTGACAACTATACAAAGTTTATTGAGACCGATGAAGCATTTAACCGGAAATTTGAGATTGTAAAACTCGAAGAGCCCGATGAAGAAAATGCCATTAGAATGCTTGGCGAAATTATCCCCATTTATGAAACCCACCATAAAATAAAAGCCAGCCACGAAGTACAAAGCGAAGCTGTACGCCTTTCGAAACGATATTTAAAAGAAAGATGTTTGCCAGATGCGGCAATTGATTTAATCGACCGGGCAATGTCTGTCGTCCGCTTAATGCAAGACACAATTGGGCAAGAGGTTGAAGACTTGACGAATGATTTGGAGTTGTTGGAGAAAAACGAGAATAAACTTTCGGATGAAAACTTAAAAAAGGAGTTGTTGTGGTTGAACAGGAAATTAAAGGAAAAGATTAGCCCTGTGCTTCTGATTAAACTAAATAAACAAACTGATTTTGATAAAATTGAGACAGCCGAAGAAATCGTAAATGAATTAAAACAGATACTTGGCAAGCTTAAAGAAAATGTGGGCGTGAAGGTCGATTCAATAGAAAAATCCGATCTTGCCGCAGTTGTCGCCCTTAAAACCGGCGTTCCAATTGGAAAAGTAAAAACCCAGGAACGAGACCGTTTACTGAATATTGAAAGTTACCTTAAAAAAAGAGTTGTTGGACAAGATCATGGGATCAAGAGCATTGCAGAAGCTATTCGTGAATCGCGTTCCGGATTAAGCAAACCCGGACAACCTATCGGTTCATTCTTTTTTTTAGGTCCAACCGGGACTGGCAAAACAGAATTAGCAAAAACTTTGGCCGAATTTCTTTTTAACGACGAAACGTCCCTAATCCGTTTCGATATGTCGGAATTTAAAGAGGAACATTCAGCAGCACTGTTGTATGGGGCTCCTCCCGGATATGTTGGATATGAAGAAGGTGGTTTACTTGTAAACAAAATCAGACAAAAGCCGTATGCAATTGTATTATTCGATGAAATTGAAAAGGCACATTCTTCTGTATTCGATATTTTCCTGCAAATACTCGATGAAGGAAAATTGCATGATCGTTTGGGCAAAGAAGGAGATTTTTCAAATGCCGTAATACTTTTTACATCAAATATTGGAAGTTCTTTTATTGTTGAAGCATTTAATAAAGGCGAAATACCTTCTTCAAATAAACTGGCAGAATTAATGGAGGACCATTTCAGGCCGGAGTTTCTGGGAAGGTTGACAGAGATTGTACCGTTTGCACCAATTAGCGAAGAAAATGTGGTGAAAATATTTGATATTCATTTGAAGAACTTATTGAAATCGCTTGAAGTTCAAGGAATAGAATTAAATATTAGCCAAGAGGCCAAAGAAATACTGGCTAAATCGGGATTTACACCAAAATATGGAGCACGCCCACTAATTGGTGTTATCAGGAATAAGCTTAGAAAACCATTATCAAAAAAAATAATTTCAGGTGAAATTGGAAGAGGCTCTGTTATTTCCCTGAAAACAGATGAAAACAAAGAATTAATCTGGGAATAATACCGACAGATAAAAATAGGGATTAATAAATATTTTTCAACGATTACAAACTTAAATTAATTTATTATGCAAGAGTACGGAATAGGTGGTACAGAAGTTAAAGGTGATGCCAATGAGGCATTTGCGGAGATTCCGCAGAACAGGACATTGCTTTGTGAGAAACTTACTGCAGATGCCCCAATTAAGCCGAACATTGTTGGAGGCCTGCAAACTATCGATGATGTTTTTGAAAATTATAAGCCAGAAGTTGAAGTTGAGTTTGAAGACAGCGAAGGAGTCGGAAAACAGGAAAAACTTTCTTTTAGCGGGCTTTCCGATTTTGGGATTAAAGGAATTACCGCGCAAAGTGAATTCCTTCAGGATTTAACCATTGAAAAGGAACAATACCAGAAAATAATTAAGCAACTTAAAAGTAATAAGTTATTGAGAAAAACGCTGGAAAAGCCGGAAACAAAGGCTGATCTTTTGGGAGTTATGTACGCGCTTATAAAAGAATTGGAAGAAGCTTAAACTGCATATTCAATTAAAACAAACATAAAACATAAAATTATGGCTGAACAAGAAAAAGCACAAGATATTGCACAATACAAAGAGAAAGTTTCTGAAAATGTCAAAAAAATAGAAAAGCCCGCAGAGCAATTAAAAATTGGCTTAGATAAACTGGCCGGAAGCGGAGGATTTGATCTTCTTGAAATGGCTTTTGCCGGTGTTGAAAATATGAACCCGGAACGAAAAGCCAGAAAACGAATTTTCCTGTCGGAATCTGCCTACAAAGGAGATCGTGAGAAACTAAAAAAGACACTACAATTATGGGCCGCTGTTTTAACTTCTTCCGAAAGTATTTCGGATATAGTTGAGGCGAGCGAAAAAAGTATAAAAGTTGCTGACAACACTTTTAAAACCAACATGGCCAAGGCAATTGAAGAAACAAAAGAACTTGAAAAATCCTATCGGTCTGTCGCTTTGTTCTTTAAAAATACAGAAAGCACCAAGCTTAAAAACCTTTCTGTTATGAATGCAGAATTGGAACAGTTAAAAGATCTTGACGATACAAGATTTATAGATGCCGTGCAGGAAGAACTCGTAAACAATTACGACAGGCTAGATTTGAGGGATAATTATGGAATACTGGTAGTACCCGGCTATCTTGGGTCGAATAAAGTTGTTGAAAAATGGGCAAAAATTGCACACGAAAACAAAGTGATGCTGGTTACCGATTTTGAACACCTCGACAACCCGGACGATGTTATGGATTTATTTCAGATGGCAAACCTGGCAGGTGGTGATATGTACCGGTCCAATGTTATGATGGCTTGTAACTGGTTAGTTGGCAGGGATAAATTCGCTGAAGTTGGAGAAGAAGAAGAACTGTTTGTCCCTCCTTCGAGTGCTTTGGCAGGCACAATTTATAATACCTTAATGTCGCAGGTTGCCGCGGGTAAAAAACACGGTGGACTTAACGAAGTGGACGGGGTAAAATTCGACCTCAAAAAAAGTGAAATCGCCAATCTCGAAAAATTGGGGCTCGTTCCAATGGTTAACGAGTATGGCAAAGTAATGGCATTTTCGGCTAAAACACTTTTTAATGGCGACAACCTGGGACTACAAACTTATTCCGTTGTGAGGGTATTCGATTACGTTACCAAAGTCATGATGGATTTTTTAAACCGAAGGGCTTTTGAAAACTTCAATGTAAAAACACGTAAAGAAATTTTATCGCAAATCGTTAAATTTCTCGACAGTGTTACAGGCCCGGGAAAATTGATTGAAAATTTTTCCGTAAAAAGGTTTGAACAAGATCCAGTACAAAAAGATCGGATTTATCTCGATATTCACATGACTCCTTATTTCCCTGCCAAAAACTTTATGATAAAAATGGATGGACAGAAAGGTGATAATGGTACGGAGTGGGATTCGGATTATGCACAAAATTAATTTCAATTAAAAATCAAGCCTGCATTATTCAAAGTAGTTTGGCTTCGGAATAGAATGATTTGTGAATAATACAGGCAAGAATAAATCCATTTTATAAATCAATTAATTCTTGGTGTTATAAAAGGAAAACACAGTAAAAAATATAGAGAGAATAAATTTCAAGTATTAATCTTTAATTAACGAGTTATGTTAGCAAGATCAAATATTTCAATCGAAGTGGATGGTAAATCCCATCCAGTCCAGAGTTTTAGCTACAGCCTTATGCAGCATACCGACCACACCGGTCAACCTGCTTCGGAAACATTGGGTGGAGAAATACACTTAACACTTGAATCCACAAAAGACAATGAGTTCCTTGAATGGATGTGTGATAGTTTTATGCGGAAAGATGGCAAAATTACAATCATGAAAAGTGAAGAGGAAGGCAAGCTGAAAGAATTTGAATTTAAAGAAGCATTTATGACTGATTTTAGTGAATCATTTGGAGAATCTGGAAACGGTTCTATTTCGTTGTCGTTATCTGCTAAGGAAATTTCAATGGGCAACGCAACACATGAAAATGAGTGGTTGGATGATTAACCTGCTATTACTATTTGTTTATTTTTAAACTTAAAATTCAAAGATTATGTCATTTAAAGCAATTTTTAAAACAACCGGAAAAGAGTTTCGGGTACTTAGTTCCAGTTATAATGTTTATAGGGCAGTTGATGAAATGGGGAGGCCTTCGTCTTCAACCATTGGCGGCGAAATAAATATTTCTGTTGAATCAACCGGAGATAATTTGTTTTTCGAACATATTTGTGTTGGTGAAATGTTAAAGGAAGGTACAATTACTTTTATTAAAAGAAATGAGGAATCAACAATGAGGGAATTAAGTTTTCAAAAAGCTTTTATTTCCTCATTTAGTGAAACATTTGATCATTCGGGAGGAGCTGGTGCAATGGTCCTGTCAATTACATTAGTTGCCCAGGTTATTAAAATGGGAAATGGTGAAATAATGAATGAATGGAGTTCATAAATTAGTCATAAAAAATATTCCGGACAGATAAATGAAAGTTAAAATTCATAATTATTTTATGAAAATTATTTGTTATGTCATTAACTGCAAGATTATATATAGAAGGGCACAAAACTGAAAAAAAAGGTATCCGTGTTTTATCCTGCGATTTTGAATTTCTTCAAAAAATTGAGCAGAATGGTTTCCCAACCTCAAAAGTTGAAGGCGGAAAACTAAATATTGTGATTGATTTGGAAAACGATCCCGACATATTGCTTTGGATGATAAATGCATCCGCTGACAAAAATGGAAAAATCGTTTATATTGGACGTGACAATGGGAAAGCACTTAAAACAATCGAATTTAAGAATGGAAGGTTGATCAGATATCACGAGCATTTTACCGCCCTTGCCGAAGTTACGGTTCAACTTACAATCTCTGCACAAAAATTAAATATTGCGGGAGTAAGCCATAAAAATATGTGGTCGGGTTATGATTGATAGCAACTAATAATTATTCAAATTAACGAAGTTTTATTCTTTTGGCCGCATATATTAAAAGAGGTAATATAAATTATTAAAATGGCACTGGCATCAAAAGTAAGTATCGAAATAGATGGTATCAAGGTAAAAGATTTTTTACGTTTGAAGATCAATCAAAGCATTTATAAAGTCAATGAATTCGTAGTAGCTTGCCGTTTAGATACATTTGAATTGGCCGATGGGTTTGTAATCGATCAATCGAAAAAATTTATTGGGGCAACAATCATAATTTCTATCGATGTTAGTGCGAAAGGAGACGGAAATGCTCCTGAAAGCGTTATTTTTAAAGGAATAATAACGAAAGTGAAAGGGATGAAATCGGGATTGTCCGAGTCAAACGAGGTAATTCTTTCCGGGAAAAGTCCTGAAATTCTTCTCAACGACATCCAGGGAAGCCGTTCATTCGAAAATAAAAACCTAAAACAGATTGTTGATGAAGTTTTGAAACCCTATCCGCGCGATTTATTAAAATCAAAAACAGACCCAAATACTAAGGTTCAATTTGAATATACAGTTCAGCACGAAGAGAATAGTTACAAGTTTTTACGTAGGTTGGCAACAAGGTTTGGCGAGTGGATGTTTTACGATGGATCTGAATTTGTTTTTGGAAAATTATCTGGCCCTACTACGAATATGACTATTGGAATTAATCAGACAGATTTTGATTTTAACATTAAAATTAATCCCCTGAATTTTAAATATAAATTTCACGACTATTTTAAAGATATTACAATTGAAAACCCTTCAACAAAATCAGTAGGAAAGAAACAGTTAAATGAATTAGGGGGACTTGCCCACGACAAATCTGTTAAACATTTTTCGCACCAGGCACAATCGTATTATAACCATTTAAATGTTCAGAAAAGTAATTTTTCCAAACAGTTAAAAGATGTGGTTGAATTGAAGGAAAGTGCTCACGCAGCCAAAATGTCTTCTGTAAAAGGCAGCAGCCAAAATCCCTCGGTAAAATTGGGTGGGAAAGTAAATATTAAAGCACTTAAAGCCGATAACAAAGGGAAGATCGATTATGGAGAGTACATCATTACTTCGGTTAACCATACTTGCGATAATTTGATGAATTATCAAAATAAATTTACCGGTGTTTCGGCAGAAGCTACAATTCCCAAATATACCGATCCGAATGCAATTGCTTATAGCAAATCTCAAAGTGCTGTTATTGTTGACAATAACGATCCTGAGAAAATAGGACGTGTAAGGGTCCGTTTCTTTTGGCAGGAGAATAGTTTTATGAGCCCGTGGATCAGATCTGTAAACCCATATTCTGCCAACGAACGTGGATTTTATTTTATTCCGGAGATTGGAGATGAAGTTCTTGTTGAATTCGAAGGGGGAGATGCTGAAAAACCTTATGTTGTTGGAAGTTTATATCATGGTAAGAATAGGCCGCACAGTGCCTGGCCCAACAGTAAAAACAATTTTAAGGGAATTGTAACCAAAAGTAATTTACGTATTGAATTCGACGATGAAAAAAAAATTACAACCATCGATACTCCGGGAGGCAATAAAATTGTTGTGAGCGACAATGAACAATCAATTTTACTTAGCGACCAAAATAGCAATAAAGTGGAGTTGTCGCCAAATGGTATTGAACTAAATAGTCCGATGGATATTAATATCTCATCAGATGCTAAAGTAAAAATCGATGCTAAAATGGGAGTCGAAACATCTTCTTCTATGGGTGATATTAAGATGTCGGGTTTAAGTATTGAGCAAACTGCTGATTTAGCGTTTTCTGCCAAGGCAAATACAACTGCTATAGTCGAAGGAGCTGCTGTAACTCTTAAAGGGAATGGCAGTGCGACTGTTGATGGCGGAGCTGTGACAACCGTAAAAGGTACAATGATAATGATAAACTAAAAAAAACCATGGGTCAACCAGCTGCAAGAATTAGTGACATGCACATTTGCCCAATGCAAACACCTGCATTCCCCTCGCCCATCCCTCATGTTGGGGGACCAATTATCGGGCCTGGCGTTCCTACTGTTTTAATCGGAGGTTTACCGGCGGCAGTTATGGGAGATTTGTGCACTTGCGTTGGACCGCCGGCAACTATTGTAAAGGGCTCGGCAACAGTTCTAATCGGTGGAAAACCGGCAGCAAGAATGGGCGACCCAACTGCACATGGCGGATCCATCGCCATTGGTTTTCCTACTGTTTTGATTGGGGGATGATTAAAAATAAAAGAATCAAAAAATTACTGTATCATGGCTTTTAAATATTCAGAATTCGAAAAGTTGTTAAAGAAGGGCAATTGGTTTAACTTCAATTTGGAAAAAAGCGAGTTGAAAGATCTGTGTAACAAGTTAAAACCCCCTATGAATCCTTCAGCACACGTTATTGCAACTGAGATAAATAAGATTTCAGAAAAGAAATGGGGAAAGTATAAAAAAGCAAAAGTATATTTGGAAAAAAACTTTATTGGACTGGAAGCTGCCCTGGCAAAAATTAATGCAGGTCCAGCGGTGATGCCTATAGGATACTTCGCGGGGAAAAAGCATAGAGAAACTAAAGATGGGAAATCGTATGAGTTTATTTTGCAGGAAAGAGGAAATTCCTGTGGTCCGGCATGTGTGTTAATTGCAAAACAGTTGGTACACCCTGAAAAAAGAGATCAAATAAGAGAGGGGCAAATAAAAGGTTTAATGGCTCAGGCTAAAGCTGGAACATTGCACACAGGTCAATCTTCAATTGGAGATGAAGCTCGTGTTCTTCAGAATTGGCAAATTACAGGATCAAACTGTATCTCAACTATTAAAATCCTTAAAGGAGAACCAGGTCGCATAGATTCGGCAAAAATGGCCTCTGCTGACCGAGATACCCTTTTCAAGCAGTTAAACAAATGTACAAAAATGAAACCTGCAATTATTGGCTGGCGCTGGAATGTTGGAGGGCATTTTACTGTTTGTGTTGGGCCAACACGTGATGGAAGTGAATTAATAATACTCGATCCATGGACTGGAGTAGAAACAGTGAGTAATACTGTGGATGGATTTCAAAAATATAAAGGGGGAAAAGGTACATTAGGAGATGCTATTCTTTGTTATTAGTTAAAACATTTTACAATATATTTCGCTCAAAGTTATGGAATGCGATATTTCTACAGTTCCTCTCAATTCTTCTTCCACTCAGAAATTTACAATTCTTGGTTTGTCTTAATCAAACTAGCGTCTTTCTTGAATAGGGGCAAAAAGTATTAATACATCTTTTGGGTCTGCTTTTTTATTATGTTGAGGGAACAATTTGAAAGGGCAATTGACGCTTTTGACAAAATAGTAGCGGATATCAGGTAAACAATCCGACACGGAAGAAGTAACCCAAGAAAATAGAAAGCGAGACAGGGAAACAAGAAATTGAAACTAAAATAATTGAACAAATCTTTACAACGAAGAACATGTTACGGGCAATGTACAGAGTTTAGAAGAACAACGGTTCGGCTGGGGTTGGCCACATGCCGATAGACAAAGAGGTGTAACAGATATATCATTTTTCTTATTTAGGCTCGCTAAGGGTTTGTGAAGAAATAACATGACTGGAATTGACGAAGTTATTTTGTGCGATAACAAGGCAAAAAACGTAGCTATAGCCATAGTTACAGCGAGGCTTTTTAACGAAGTTAGCGTGCAAAAGAA
>JAKIST010000021.1 GCA_021648495.1 Draconibacterium sp. | reverse complement strand
GCCCCATTAAATAAATTATATCTGAAACGACCGTTATTGCGAATGGGCACGCAATTTTTATTGGGCATAATGAGATGATGACAAGCAGCAGAATGCCCTGAAAGGGCTATATAGTATCTGCAAGAAAACTATCGAATTTTATAAAATAGATTATTTTGGATGAGATTTTTACTTTTTTGAAATGAAGTGATGCATTAGCATCAGTGAATTGAAAAAAATGAAAATATCGCCAAAAGAAACATTTTTAATTTTGTAGAGTTTTCTTGCTGACACTATATAATATAGCTCAGGGTAAACGAGGAACAGCTTGTCCCGATTGTCGGGAAGTGCCGCCCTGGGTTTGAAGTTAAAAATGAAGATCGACCGCAGTATAATTTTGATTAGAACGGGACTCTTTTTTCGGTCGAAATTGAACAAATTTATGAATAAACAAAAACGCTACTGTACAGATAGTTACAAAAACCTGTCATTGGCAATTTATGATATTAACGAGAGCCGGACTTTTTCCAAAGGCTTCGAAGGTCCATAGCCGCAAAGTGATTCTCCATGGGAGTCCAATAGACCTATGGAAGACTCCTTTGGTGAATGCCAATGGCAAATTCCTTCGGAACCCAAGTCCGACATATTTTCTTCGACTGGGGAAAGTCGAAGTCCTGGGGAAATCTGTCATTTGCAGGAGTAACCAAAGCAATCTGTTATTAAAAGTACAAACATCTACTTTATGTACAAGCACTAATAAAATGCAGGTTAAAACAAACTTTCTAACCTTGGATTAACCACATTGTTATAAATAGAACCAAACCGATATGTAATTCCTACCATGGAGTAGTACGAGTAGGTGGTCGATAATTCCTTGCGGTTAAGTAAAATATCTTCAATCGAAGCATCGCCTTTTCGAAGTGAAACCTGATCGTGAATAAATGAATAACCTGCATGCAGATCAACACTCAACCCTTTTGCAATTTTTACACTTACATTTGTACCAATAGAAAGACGGTTGAGGGCGAAATCATGCAAATAATTACTCCATCCGGCTGTAAAATTAATATTTCCCCAAGTTTGGTAAGTAGTATAAGAAGTCTGTAATCCGTGCGACCAAAGCGACTCTTCTGTTTGTAAAAATTGAGTGGTGTCTGAATAGTTGTTATACCCGTAATTGAGCTTATAAAATATCCGAAAAATTCTGCGCGTTGATTCCGAATAGGGATATATATCGTATTCGATGGCAGGTCCCACAACAAAACCCAGATCGTAGTTCGAGTATATCGATTTGAAAATATCGGAAGATAAACCAAGTGCCCAATGTTCTCCCAAACTTTTTACTGCATCGCCATATATTCTACTGTCTTTTCTAATGTCGGTGGCTTTAATTTCACCGTAATCATAAACAGTTTTCGATGTGTTATAGTAAAGCCCTGTACTAAGCCTCCATTTATTTGAAGTCATCCCGGCATTAAACGATGAACCAAGAGTACGTGCATCAGCTGATTTTTGCCCTTGAAGTGATCCTTTCAGGCTGGTTGTAAAAACCCAATTGTTCCATTTGTCGGTGGACACCTCCTCTGCAATTGGCTCCGTAAACCGGATATCGATAAAATCAGCGAGTGGCGAATCTATGATATATTTCATCAGCCCCATTTTTAAGATCCTAACCCCTTTTTGCCTCGTTTGTTCTTCTGTTTCATCGGGGTAGGTGTTAAATTTTACGGTATCCATTACGCCCGCAAATTTATTTTGCCCTTCAACAAAAAAAGTAAATTCACCTCCACCTGAGCCTGTTGCTTGAAATGTTCCCAGTACAATTAAATCTGCATCTTGAATGTCGCGTACATAATTGATAAATGGTACCTCTTTTTTCAGGTAACTTGAGGCGTCCATGTAAACATTAATGGCATCTTTGCGCAATGCTTTATTTTTCGATATTGGTTTATCTTGTGCAAAAAGAGCAAATGAAAAGAGTACGAATAATAAAAATGATGAATATTTTTTCATAAAATAGATGGATTGATTTTGTTTTTAAAGAGCATCTACCCTCAAATTTTACGATGATTATGTTGAGTTCCAAATTTAAGGGGCAGGGACGCATATTTTGGGTTGAAAATTGAATGTTCAGGACGAACAGTGTAAAATCAGGGGTGAATATTTGTGGAAATAGGGCTAAAAGATAATACTGAATGGGTTTCTTCGCTATCGTATTTCAAGCCTTTATCCAAATTTCAATTGATATTTCTTTTGCTCAACGGGATAAAAGAGGAACTAACCAGGAATGAAACGTATCACAAGTTTATTCGGTCCAATCGAACAACTCAAAAAAGAAACAAATAATCATGCACCAAAATTTTGTCTGTCAATAAAGTCCGACTTACACTTTTTCAAGGATTTATGGCATGTATTAAGGAACTAACAATAAATAAAGTGTACAGAATTGGCGGAGTAATTTTGTTGTTTTTAAAGTCGCAAATGATGCGAATAGCCGTAGCTATTTAAAGATTTTACAACGCAGAAAAATGGCAAAAGAACAAGCCAAAAATGTTTAGGTTATTTATTGACAATTCCTATGGGAGGGTTAAATAACATGTAAATATCGGGAACAAATACAATGGATGTAGAAATATCTACTTTATGGACAAGCACTAACCATCCGGTAGATGCATGTTATTTCTTTATTTCGGTTAAACCCTCAATGTTAGCCCGTATAAAAAGGCATTATTTGTTTCTGCATTTGTAATGCCATATTTGTATCCGAGGTTTATTTCATAGTTTTTCTTGTTTAATAAAATAAGAACTTTTCATTGGTCTATCAAAATTTATAACTTACACCAAACTGAAAGTTTCTGGGATTTCCGGGGGTATAGCATAATTCAGTTATACTGTTCTTTTCTCCTTTAAGTCTTGTTTCGGTTGCAAACTGTGCCTCATTCCAAACACTGTTCAGAAGGTTTTCTCCATTAAACGAAAAAGTAAACTGCTTGTAATTGTATGCCAAACTTGCATTGAACAAGGTGTGACCTATTGCAACAATTGAATTATCTTCGTTTGCAGGCCGGTCGCTCAGATAACGAAAACGGATTGAACCACTGAATCCTTTTTCGCGCACTACACTTATCCCACCTGAGGCCGTTAAGGTTGGTGCAAGAGGAACATAATTCAGGCCCGCTGGAAGATTTTTTATTGTTGCCTTTGCTGATGAAATATCAACATCAGCCCAAAGCCATGATAATATTGATAAGCGGGCTTCAGCATCTATCCCTAAACGCTGGGTTGGATCGCTGAGTTCTGCCATTCCTCCATCGCCACTGTAAACAAATTCTTTATCGAGATACAGATACCAGACTGAAAGTGAAAGATGAAGTTTGTTGAATAGTCGGTTTTTTATCCCTATTTCTCCTGCTGTTGCTTTTGGTAATGTACCTGTGTTGCGCATGGCCGGGTCAAAGTTGTATTTTCTCAAACGAGTATCTATCTGATCGTTACTTAACCCTTCATTCCTCCAAGTATTTGAAAGCTCTGAAACTCTGGAGCCGATAACGGCATCTCGTGCATCGTTTGAGTGAAAGCCCTGTCCGAAATTGAGAAAAATATCCAAATTTTTAACTGGTGAAATAATGAAATTAATTTTTGGACTAAATACAGATTGAAAGGAAATGCCGGACGCATGTGGTAATCCATTATTAATTGAGTCGAGTGATGAACCTGCTTTATCATCTTTTGCAAATGTAAAATAATCATGGCGTAAACCCCAGACCATTCTGAATTTAGGACTAAAAACAAATTCCTGCTGAAACCAGCAATTCAAATTCTGTTCATCAATAACATCATTGGTAAAATCATTCATCCTCACACGGTTTGGGCTATGCCATAATTGAATGTCGATTAAGTCGCCCCGGTAACCGCCTCCAATTTTGTTTAATTGACGGAATCCAAACCATGAACTTGCGAATTTGTAATTGGCATTAATACCCTGCATAGTTCTATGTTCATTCTGTTCAATCATATCGCCATTTACAGAATCAAGAAGGAAATAGGTGAAATTGGAATATAATTTAAAATTGTACTGCGTGAAATATGAATTTACCTCAAACTCGCTGCCGCTTGAAGAAAGAAATTTATAATTGACAATCATATTCTTTCGATTAGTTACACCCCCTTCGAGGTTATCGAGGCCTCCGAACCGGCTAATAATACCTTGTTTTACTGCTCTGTCGGGTATTTGCCCGGAAGCATTCCATCCAGTAGAAAAGCCGCCTGCTGAAAAAGTTAGTTTACTGTTTTGGGTTAGTTGAAAGAAATATTTGCCAAAAATATTCATCCGTTCAAAGTTTTCAGGACTAATAAATGGGCCATCAGAACGATGGTATTGCATGGCGATGTACCCATTTTGTTCTATTCCACCGTTATCGGGTTGAAACATCAAGGTATATTTTTGTGTATTAAACTGACCAGCTTCGATCTTTATCAAATTGCTCTCTAAAATATCTTTGGTTTTAAAGTTTACAGCACCGGCAGTATAAAAATCACCCATATTGGCTAAGTATGGTCCTTTATTTACTTCCATTTCATCAACTGTCTCCGAAATCAGAAAATGCAAGTCAGCATAACCCTGACCGTGTGCATGGGTAACCATATTTACAGGCATTCCGTCCACATTAATCGAAACATCTGTGCCGTGGTCGCAATCAAATCCACGTAGAAAAATCTGTTCTGCTTTGCCTCCGCCCTGATGCTGTGCGATAAATAGGCCAGGCACCATGAGTAACATATCCTGCGAAGTTCGTAAAGGCTTTAATTGCATATCAATTGCCCGAATCTCTTTTGATGATGCGGCTGAAATTGGGCGTGTTCCCTGTACAGTAATTTCATCCAAACCAAAAAACGATTCTTCAAGCTTAATTATTATTGTATCTGTGCTATTCTCTTTAACCTCAATATTTCGAATAACTGCTTGATAACCAAGAGAAGAAAAGACCAATTCATAAGTACCAATTTGAATGTTTTTGAGTTCAAAATTACCCTTTAAATCCGTGTTTGTTCCAATTAATGAACCCCTGATCTGGATATTTACCCCAATTAATGAAATTCCACTTTTTGCATCCAAAACTGTTCCACAGATACTACCAGCATTGTGTGCTTGGGCTGAAAATATTAAAAATGATAAAAGAAAGGAGAGATAATATTTCATAGTATTACTATTATACAAATACGTGTTACTGCTACGTTGTAAAATGTCCCATATATTCACCACAAGTCTGACGTGTTGGTTTCTTTTCGAAGCAATGCTCCGATCAGAAAGCCAAAATAAATCCTATAATTTTCTTTTCACAGCAATGGATTCAAGGCAAATAACTCTTCAAGAAGTACATGCTGGGTAGATGAAATCAGGTTGTGAAAATCGTCCTGGACATACATTCGTTTGCTTTTTTATTCTTTTTTAAGTTGATTATAAACAATTACAATAGCACCCGCAACTATCTTATTCATATCCCAGTTTCCTGTAACAAGGAAATTTTTGATAAGATAACGAATAGCCTTTGAACGCGAAGGAAACTGATTGCTTATCACAAGTTTGTCAAGAGCGTTCAGAATGTCTTCTTCGGTTGATACACCAAATCTTGTAACAGGCATCGTGTTATTAATTTATTAATCGTAACACGAAGGTATTAATTAATTTTTAAAAATCAATTTGTATGAAAAATATTATACCTGTTAGCAGTTTAATTGCAGGTTTTTTGTAATTATTGAGAGTCTGTCCATAAAGTAGGTGTTTGATTCAGAAAGTTCGAATTCAAGGCTTGCAAAGTCATAAAATAAAGGAGTTTACTCTTGTAAATGACTGTTTTTATGGCAAGCGTAACGCAGAAGTCGGACTTTATGGACAAACACTAATTAGATTGTTTGGTGGCTCGTGATGGTATTGCAAATTTGCAGCAATACGATAAAAATTTAAATTTTTGGAATGGCTTTTATAAAAGCATATTTTATTGCTTGTATGTTCATGCTGCAATGGATCTTTGTTTTGGAAGGAATCCAGAAAAGGGACAGACCATAGATTAAATTCATTACCATCGTATTCATGTGACGAATTTTGTGCAGTTGATTTAATTTTACCCTGTATTTGATTGGTATCTGCCTTGTGATCGCTAATAATATACTAATTTTGAATTCAAATTAAAAAACAAAAACAATGAAACTTATTCAACTATCAATCTTAATTCTTTTTGCATTTACATTAACCAACTGTAACTCAAAACCAGCACCACAAGCCGAAGCACCAAAACCCAATGTGGTTATCATATACATCGACGATCTTGGTTACGGCGATGTAAGTTGTTACGGGGCTACCGAAATAACTACTCCTAATGTAGATAAATTAGCTGGTACCGGACTGTTGTTTACCGATGCCCACTGTTCATCGGCAACCTGCACCCCGTCACGTTTTTCAATGTTATCGGGTAAATATGCATTCCGGCAAAAAGGTACCGGAGTGGCCCGTGGCGATGCCTCCATGATTATCGATCCGGATACCCGGACACTTGGCGATATTTTTAAAGAAGCCGGGTACAACACCGGGGTAGTTGGGAAATGGCATTTAGGATTGGGTCCAAAAGAAGGGCCAGATTGGAACGGTTACCTTTCTCCCGGGCCACAGGATATCGGTTTCGATTATTCATTCCTTATTCCGGCAACCGGGGATCGTGTCCCTTGTGTTTATGTAGAAAACGGTCGTGTTTTGGGCCTCGACCCAGCTGACCCAATTGCAGTTAGTTTTGGTAAAAAAATTGGCAACGAACCTACTGGAAAAGAAAATCCGGAGTTGCTTAAAATGAATTATAGTCATGGTCATAACAACAAAATTATTAACGGTATTAGCCGGATTGGTTTTATGACTGGTGGTAAGTCAGCACGCTGGGTGGATGAGTATATTGGAGAGTCGATTACACAAAAAGCACTTGGTTTTATCGAAAAGAATGATCCAAAAGTCTCGGGGAAACCTTTTTTCCTCTATTTTTCAACACAAGATATTCATGTGCCACGAGTGCCGGGACCAAGTTTTGTTGGGAAAAGTGGCATGGGACCGCGTGGCGATGCTATCTTGGAAATGGATTGGTCAACCGGAGAGATCATGAAAAAACTTGAAAATCTTGGTTTAACCGATAACACAATTATAATATTTACCAGCGACAACGGCCCCGTGGTTGATGACGGATACCAGGATCAGGCAGTGGAATTACTGGGCAAACACAAACCAGCTGGTCCGCTGCGGGGTGGAAAATACAGCGCGTTCGATGCGGGTACACGGATTCCTTTTATCGTTACCTGGCCGGGGAAAGTTGCGGTGGGAAAATCGGATGCACTTGTTTCGCAGATCGATTTTATCCATTCTTTTGCAAAAATGTTCGGCCTCAATTTAGCAGAAAATGATGCCCCCGACAGTTTCGATATGATGGATGTGATACTCGGAAAATCGAAGAAAGGCCGCGACCATGTTATTGAATATGGTGCAGCTATCTCAATTATTAAAGATAACTGGAAATATATTGAACCCAGTAACCGGCCCAAAATGAATAAAAGCACCAACACCGAAATGGGCACCGACCCTAAACCGCAGTTGTATAATTTATCTATCGATCTCGGCGAAACAAAAAATGTGGCTTCCGAATTCCCTGAAAAGGTAAAAGAACTTCAAGAATTGCTTCAAAAATATAAAGATTCAGGCCGGACAAGAGATTAATATTTCAGCCTATCCAAAGGGTTTAAATTCTTATCGAATATTCAAAAATTACATTTACCTTTTGAATTTTCACCCTTCGAATATTTTTGTTTTCGGTTTGATAGACTGTATATTTACAACAAAGCCAACAATGCCACCTGTGTATGATTTAGATAAATTGAAAATACATGTTCAGGATAAATAATTTTAGTACGAATCAAATTGGATCTTAATTATGAAAACAAAGAAGCGTTTTATTTCAGTTCTGTTTTTTATCTCTTTTGTGTTGCTTTTAATTTCAGAATCGAAAGCACAAAACGATGTTAAAAACATTAAAGTTGGCCCGCAACCCAACGGAAGTTTTTTAGTCCCAACCAATCAGTTGCTTCGTCCTGCCGGATTTCAGGTATATTTTCCGGGAAGGCCGGTTGATTTGCTGTTAACCCCGGATAAAAAATTGCTGGTAGTAAAAAACAGGGTGTCGTTGGATATTATCCGTATTCAGGATCGCACTATTTTACAATCGTTGGAATTAAAAGAAAGTGGCAATTCATTTACCGGATTGTGTGCCTCTGCAGATGGGCAAAAGCTATTTGTAAGCGATGCAAAAGATCAAATTCACGTGGCCGGTTTCGATGAGAACCTTATTTTGAAATGGGAGGATGCCATTAAATTGCCTCAACCAACAATTGGTGGCAATCCCGTTCCGGGAGGGTTGGTATTGAATGAACAGAAAAATAGAATTTACGTTACGCTGAGTAGGAATAATTCTCTCGGAGTAGTGAATTTGGCAGATGCAACTGTGGAAGAAATCCCGGTGGGGATTGCTCCTTACGATGTTGTTCTAACTTCCGGTTCAAAAGCTTATGTAAGCAATTGGGGAGGGCGAAAACCACACGAAGGTGAATCAACTTACAACACATCTGGCAGTCAGGTTTTGGTCGATCCACAAACGGGCATCGCCAACAATGGAACCGTTTCGGTTGTAGATTTGAAAACAAACGCGCAACTTAAAGAGATTGAAGTGGGGTTACATCCAGGCGAAATGGTTTTAAATACAGATTACAGCCGATTATTTGTAGCCTGTGCCAACAGTGATATTATTTCGGTAATAAATACCAGTACCGATGAAGTGGTTGAAGAAATCTCTGTCCGCACAGAAAATGATCTCCCTTTTGGCAGCGGGCCAAATGCTTTAGCAATATCACACAACGGCAAATTCCTTTACGTTGCAAATGGCACAGACAACGCGGTTTGCAAGATACAGATTGGTACTCCAAGCCAGATCGTGGGATTCATCCCAACAGGTTGGTATCCCGCGTCGCTTGTTCTTAACGACAAATCGAATACTTTAATTGTTGCGAATTTAAAAGGTATCGGCTCGCGTAACCAGAAAACGGATACCGGAGGTTACAGTAGCCGTGACCTTCAGGGGAGTGTTTCAATAATTCCACTGCCCAATGAGCAAAAGTTGGCAGAAATGACAAATACAGTGCGCGAAAATAATTCTTATGTGCAAAAGTTGGTGGCAAACCGGTCGGGAAACAAACGAAGGAGCAAAGTCCCGGTTCCTCAGGTGCCCACTCAAAAATCAAATTTTAAACATGTGGTTTACATTATTAAAGAGAACCGTACTTACGATCAGGTATTTGGTGATTTGCCACAAGGAAACGGCGATATTAACCTGGTACATTTCGGTAGGGAGGTAACTCCGAATCACCATAAATTAGCAGAGACATATATTTTGTTGGATAACTTTTATTGCAGTGGGGTTTTAAGTGCCGACGGGCATCAATGGACGGATGAAGCTTATGTTACAGATTATATTGAAAAGTTTTTTGGAGATTTTACCCGCAGTTATCCGTACGATGGCAATGATGCACTGGCGTATGCAAGCTCTGGTTTTATCTGGGACAATGTGTTGAGTCATGGATTAACTTTTCGCGATTACGGCGAATTTGTTGATGCCGTTATTGAACCTAAAGAAGCAACTTTCAAAGATATTTATCAGGACTTTTTAGCGGGGACTAATAATATAAAAATACGTTCGAAAGCTAATCTTGAACAACTAAAACCGTATTTGTGCCCAACTTACGTGGGATTTCCAAATAAAGTGCCGGATGTTTACCGGGCGGCTGAATTTATTAAAGAACTGAATACATTCGAAAAGAACAACAGTTTTCCTAATTTTACAATAATGTTGCTGCCCAATAACCACACTTCTGGAACCCGGCCCGGATATCCAACCCCGTATGCTGCTGTTGCTGATAACGACCTTGCATTGGGACAAATAGTCGAAGCAATTTCCCACAGTAAATTCTGGGGCGAAACCTGTATTTTTGTAACAGAAGATGATCCGCAGGCAGGCTTGGATCATGTTGACGGGCATCGCACAGTTGGTATGGTTATTAGTCCATATACAAAACGGGGCGAAGTGATTTCAACCTATTATTCTCAAATCAACATGGTTCGTACCATGGAGAATATTCTTGGTATTCCACCGATGAACCAGATGGATTTGGCGGCAGAACCCATGACGGACTGCTTTGTCAGGAAACCCGATTTTACACCGTACAACGCGTTGCCAAGTAACATTCGTTTGGATGAATTGAACCCGCCCTTGGAAAGTTTAATTGGAAATCAGCTTCATTGGGCGAAAATGTCGTTGGCACAGGATCTGGAGGATGTCGATCGAATTGATGAAGACACATTTAATCGAATTATCTGGCATGCCGTAAAAGGTTACGATGTGCCGTATCCAGTGTTATCGAACAGATAAAAACGGATCAAAAGGAAAGGTAGCGGGGAGAAGAAGTGGGTTCAATACTTTAAACTACATAGAAAATTTAATAAGCAAATCATTGCGAGGGTTTACCTAATTTTTTATTAGGCAAAATGAGGAAATGACAGTAAGTTCAATAAAGCTGTTATTTCCCGCAAAGCGATGTCCCATAGGGATGCCTATGGCACTAAGTCCGACATATTTTCTTCTACTTTGGAAAGTCGAAGTCCTGGGGAAATCTGTCATTGGTATTGCAACGAAGCAATCTCAAAACTTTTACCAGACTAATGAGAAAATATAATCCAATTTGATTTACTTTCGAATAATAAATCAACAGCAATATGAATGTAAACAGGCGTAATTTTATCAAAACAAGTGGTATGTTTGCGGCGGGGAGTGTAATTTTGCCTCCCTTCGTGCAATCGTGCCAAAACGTTCAAATCACCGACAACGTGAAAAGTTATTTAAACCATTTTGAAGTTTCAACAGAAATGTTGCAGAAAGTTATTGCAACGGCAATGAGCAAAGGAGGCGACTATGCCGACTTGTTTTTCGAACACAAAACCACAAACAGCCTTGGCCTGGAAGACGGGAAAGTAAACCGTGCCTATTCAAATATCGATTTTGGAGTTGGGATACGGGTTTTAAAAGGAGACCAAACCGGGTTTGCATACTCGGAAACAATATCTTTAAACGACATGCAGAACGCTGCAAAAATGGCTGCAAATATTGCAAATACAAAAGCAACATTTAACCCGGGTGCAGTTAACGAAAAAACACCGTCAGACTTTTATAAAATCGTAAATAAATGGGATGATGTATCGGTTAAAGATAAAGTTCCATTCGTTCAAAAAATTAACGATAAAGTTTTTGCCCTCGACGAAAAAGTGATAAAAGTAAACGCCTTTTTAAATGATGAAACCAGTTATGTTTTATTCTTTAATTCAGAAGGCAGGTTAACTTACGATTACCGTCCAATGATAAGTTTTGGCGTAGTTTGTATTATGCAAAAAGGGGATCAGGTTGAAAATGCATATTCTGCCCGTTCATTCAGAAAAGGGTTTGAATGGTTAGACGACAATTTAATCGACGAGCTTTCGAAAGAAGCAATCGACAAAACAAATATTTTGTTTGAAGCAACAAAACCAAAAGCCGGTGAAATGCCGGTAGTAATGGGAGCCGGCGGCTCCGGAATTTTACTTCACGAAGCCATAGGACACACTTTTGAAGCTGATTTTAACCGCAAAGGAACTTCTATTTTCAGCAACAAAATGGGCAAAAAAGTAGCCGGAGATTTTATAAATATTATCGACGACGGAACACTCGAAAACAATCGTGGCTCCATAAATATTGACGATGAAGGCAACGATGTTCAAAGAACTTACCTTGTAAAAGATGGGATTTTGAACAGTTATCTTCACGATAAAATTAGCGCAAACTATTACAAAGTAGCCCCAACCGGGAACGGTCGCCGCGAATCATTCCGAAACATACCAATACCCAGGATGCGCGCTACTTATATGGAAAATGGGACAGATTCAAAAGAGGATATTATTTCGAATGTTGATTATGGCGTTTATGTAGATAATTTCAGCAACGGCCAGGTACAAATTGGCGCAGGCGACTTTACTTTCTTTGTAAAATCGGGCTACCTCATCGAAAAAGGAAAACTTACCCAACCCATTAAAGACATTAATATTATCGGAAATGGACCGCAAGCACTGTCCGATATTTCGATGGCTGCCAACGATTTCCTTATCGACAACGGTACATGGACATGCGGAAAAGATGGACAGTCGGTTCCGGTAACTTGTGGCTTGCCAACCGTTTTGGTTAAAAAACTTACCGTTGGGGGGACAAATGCTTAGCAGTTTAATGTTGAAAGTTGAAGAAAATGACAAAAGAAGAAAAATATAGTTTAGCAAAATGGGCAATGGACCATGCCCTTGAAAAAGGTGCGCAACAAGTTAGTGTTAGTATTGCAAACAGCCAAAGTAGCAGTGTTGAAGTTCGTGATGAAAAAATAGACAAGTTGGAGCAAGCCATTCAAAGTGGCCTTTCCATCCGCTTGTTTGTTGACCGCAAGTACTCGGCACATTCAACCAATCGAATGAAAAAAAAGGATTTGGCTCGCTTTATCGAAGAGGCAATTGAAGGAACAAAATTTTTGTCGGAAGACGAATTTCGCACCCTGCCCGAACCGGCGCTTTATTACAAAGGCGGTGAAAAACCGTTAGATACAATCGATTTAGATTTTAGCAAGGTTAATCCACAAACTAAAATTGATTTAGCTTTTGCCATCGAAAAAGAAGTGTTAGAAAAAGATGAAAGGATAATTTCTGTTTCGGCAAGCTACTACGACGATCTAAACGAAAGGGTAATGGTTACCAGCAACGGGTTCGAAGGGCACTCTTCAAGTTCACAATTTGGCTTAAATGCATCGGTTTCGGTAAAAAGTGATGATGCCAGGCCAGAATCATATTGGGGCGAAAGTGCGATATTTTTTGATAAACTCAAAAAAGAGGATATTGGAAAAATTGCATTGAAAAGAGCGATCGATAAAATAGGGCAAGATAAAATAGCATCGGGAAAAATGGCAATGGTTGTAGAGAACCGACAAGTGGGACGCATTTTCGGGCCACTTATTTCTGCATTGATGGGTTCTGCAATTCAACAAAAAAATTCGTTCCTAATCGATAAATTAGGCGAAAAAATAGTTTCTGATAAATTGACAATAACCGACGATCCTTTTATAATTGGTGGTCGCGGTTCACGCCTTTTCGACGGCGAAGGACTGGCAACAAAGAAACGTACTGTATTCGAACAAGGCGTATTAAAAACCTATTACATCGACACCTATTACGGCAAAAAGCTGGAGATGGATCCCACAAGCGGAGGCACAACAAATCTTGTTTTCGAAACCGGCAACAAAGATGTTGAGGCCCTTATCGCTTCTGTGGAAAAGGGAATTTTGGTTGCCGGTTTTAACGGCGGGAACTGCAATGGAACCACCGGCGATTTTTCATACGGAATTGAAGGGTTTTTAATTGAAAACGGCAAAATTACCCAAGCCATTTCGGAGATGAACATTACCGGGAACATGAAAAATCTCTGGTCGAACATTGGCGAAATTGGCAACGACGTAAATCAAAGTTCATCGTGGCTCACCCCTTCTATTTTGTTTCAAGATGTTGATTTTAGTGGGATTTAGTTTATTCTTTTTTGGTTACTACTCAGCAGTAATATTCATTGTTAATCAATGAGTTACATTTTTGTTAATAACTTATTTATTTTGTTAATTTATAGATTATCAGGATATTAAAGAAATGACATTTATTTATTAGTAAATTTTTCGAGAATTTAAATAGCTATAAGTATCTTATATTCAATCTATTAAACCTGCTGAGTAGTAACAAAATGTTTCTTTTGGCAATATTTTCATTTTTTTCAATTCACTGATGCTAAGGCATCACTTCATCTCAAAAAAGTAAAAATCTCATCCAAAATAATCTATTTTATAAAATTCGATAGTTTTCTTGCAGATACGAAATAGGGATTCCTTGCTTTGAACAAGTTTTGAAATTGCTCTTATTTAATTTTGGCTGAAATTTTACTTAGGATTGTATTGAGTACAGGAATTTTATTGAGTCTCGAAAAAAGGCTCCCTTTTCCATAATGCAGCAAAATATTTCGGGCGTAAATAAAAAACCCAAAACTGTGCGCGGCAAACAGCACCGGATCCATTCTAGGAATTGAGTAAGTAAAAATCATTAACGAACCCACAGTGCTAATTATCCAAAAACCCAGTGGCAGAATAGAATCTTTGCGATTTTCAGAATAAATCCACTGGTAGATAAAACGCGATGTAAAAATAATCTGTCCGGCTATTCCCCAAATCATTAACAAAAGTGTAACATCTTCGTTTTTTAGAATAGATTTTAAATTGTGTGAATCAGCGAAAATCAACCATCCTAAATAACTCAATGGAATAAATATTGCCAAACTGCGGGCAATCCAATACATTTTCCCCCAGGCATTTTTAAGTTGCAGGTTGCGGATGTAAACCGTGTAAACAATAAATTGCCCCAACACAATTGCAAAATCGTTTCGCAAAATCCCATACGTTAACATTAATATGGAAGCCAATAAACTTATTTGCCAATAAATTACCGGAGAAATAACTTCGCCTTCTTGTTCCGATTTAAACCATTGGGTAATGGTCCTGATAAAAAAAAGTACTTGTGCTAAAAAGCCTAACCCAATAATTAAAATATTATTCATTCGATTTTTAAATAGTGGGCAAATATAATAAAGCTATTTGATTCAGAGATTCATGAAAGGCCTTATAAATCGTTCAATTTTTTTAGCGATTCTTTAGCTGCTTCCTGATGTGCTTCTTTTTTGGAAGTACCGGTTCCTTTACCTATTTGTTTATTGTCGATTTTAACAACGGCCACAAATTTAGGTTGTTTTGAATTTTCGGATGAGTTTTCAGTCGTTTCAAAACTAATCTCTTTTTTGTTTTTTTGGCTCCACTCAATTAACTGGCTTTTGAAATTGGAATCGTTTTGCTCAATTTCATTGAGGTCAACAAATTGCGAGAGTATTTTTTTTGTGACAAAAAATTTAGTTGTTTTATAGTCTTTGTCAAGGTAAATGGCACCAATTAAAGCTTCCAGAGTATCGCCATAAATATGGCTTTTTTCAATGGTTTTTGTTGTGTTTGAATTGATGAAAACATTCAATCCCATTTCGAAAGTAAGCTTAGTTAAAAAAGAGCGGTTAACCAGCTTCGAACGTGTTTTGGTAAGAAATCCTTCGTCTTCTTGTGGAAAACGGTTGTACAAAAAATCGGCTATTATTGAGCCTAAAACGGCATCGCCCAAAAATTCCAATCGTTCGTTATTCACAAAATTTCCTTGCGAATCTAAGGTCGAAGCCGACTTATGGATAAAAGCAATGTCGTATAATTTTAGATTTTGGGGATAAAATCCGAGAAGGTTTTTTAAAAATAAGTAAAACTCTTTTCGATCGGACGAAAAGAGTTTTACTAGTTGTACTATTCTTTTAACCACAGTTTCCTATAGTTTTTTATACACTACTGTCGCGTTGTGGCCACCAAAACCAAATGTATTGCTAATTGCAATGTTAACTTCCCTCTTTTTGGCAACATTGAATGTGAAATCCAACTTGCTGTCAATTTCAGGATCGTCGGTAAAGTGGTTAATGGTAGGAGGAATCACGCTCTTATTAATTGCTAAGATACAGGCAAGTCCTTCTGCGGCACCGGCAGCACCGAGCATGTGCCCTGTCATCGACTTAGTTGAACTAATACTTAAATTGTATGCATGTTCACCAAAAGTTTTAATAATGGCTTTTGGCTCTGCAATGTCGCCCAATGGTGTTGAAGTTCCGTGAACATTGATGTAATCAACGTCTTCAGGTTTCAACCCGGCATCTTGCAATGCCCATTTCATAACAAGTTTTGCGCCGTGCCCTTCCGGATCGGGAGCAGTCATATGAAATGCATCGGCTGACATTCCGCCCCCTCCCATTTCTGCATAAATTTTGGCTCCACGTTTTATTGCACTTTCATATTCTTCGAAAACAAAAGCTGCTGAACCTTCTCCCATTACAAAACCATCGCGGTCTTTGTCGAATGGGCGTGAGGCTGTTGTAGGATCGTCGTTACGGGTAGAACAAGCCCGCATAGAGTTAAATCCTGCCATTCCAGCTTCGTTAACTCCTGCTTCAGAACCACCGGTCACCATAATATCTGCTTTACCCATTCGGATTATATTAAAAGCTTCAATCATAGCATGCGATGATGATGCGCAAGCACTAACAGTTGTGAAATTTGGCCCTCTAAAACCATATTTAATGGAAAGTAAACCACCCGCAATATTTGCAATCATCTTAGGAATAAAAAACGGAGAAAATCTTGGCCTTTCTTCTTTATAGGCACGAGCTTCCTCAAAAAAGGTTTGAAGCCCACCAATACCAGCACCCCAAATTACACCGACCCTGTCGCCATCAACCTTATCAGTGTCGAGCCCGCTATCTTTGATAGCTTGCTCGGTACTGGCAAATGCATATTGCGTGTACAAATCGTATTTGCGTATCTCCTTTCGCTCCATGTATTGAGTAGCATCGAAATTCTTTACTTCGCAAGCAAATTGTGTTTTATGCTCCGAAGCATCGAAATGAGTGATAGGCCCAGCCCCACTTACTCCGTTTATAAGATTGTCCCAATACTCATCAACGGAGTTCCCCAGAGGATTAACAGTTCCTACACCAGTTATTACTACCCGTCTTAATTCCATAAATGAATGTTCTGAATATAATTACTTAACAGCTGCTTCTATATGAGCAACGGCTTCTCCTACAGTCGAAATTTTTTCTGCTTCATCGTCAGGAATGGCCAAGTCAAATTCCTTTTCGAATTCCATGATTAATTCTACTGTGTCAAGTGAATCGGCACCTAAGTCATTTGTGAAGGATGCTTCATTTGTTACTTCACTTTCGTCAACTCCCAATTTATCAACGATTATTGCTTTTACTTTTGCTGCAACGTCAGACATAATTCTAATAATTTTGATTAATACTTAATTTTGTTTTTAAATAATTCGCTGCAAAGTAATACATTTACGGTCTATATTTCCAAGAAAAAAATAAAAAAAGATGTTAACCTACCTACATAGGTAAGATATAACCTCCTAAATTTGAACATGATATTCAAATATTCGATATATTAATGAATTGTTAAAATGAAAATAAAAAGAATAGCACTATTCGCCTCCGGATCGGGTAGTAATGCACAAAATATTATTGAGTATTTTTCTGAAAACGAGGGAGTTATTGTAGATTCGCTCTGGTCGAACAATCCCGATTCTTATGCTTTGGAAAGGGCCAGGAATTTTCGGATAGATACCTTTGTTTTCAGTAAAAAAGAGTTTATAAACAGCAATTTTGTTGTTGAAAAGTTAAAAGAAAGAGGTATAAACTTAATTGTTTTAGCCGGTTTTTTGTGGTTGGTTCCAACAAATTTAACGCAAAACTTCAAGATAATTAATATACATCCGGCACTTTTGCCTAATTATGGTGGAAAAGGAATGTATGGAATGAAAGTGCACAAAGCTGTGGTGGACAATAAGGAAATTGAATCGGGTATTTCTATTCATTTTGTGAACGATAAATACGATGAGGGAAAATTGATTTTTCAGGAAAAATGCCCTGTATTAGCAAGCGACTCGCCTGAAGATGTTGCAAATAAAATTCACGAGCTAGAATACAAACACTTTCCAAGGGTTGTCGAAGAAATTCTTAACAGTATTGATTAGGGTCAATCGTTTCTTTAAGAGATGTTAATAATAAAGTGTTTTTTAGTTGATTTTCATAATGCTGGTTAATAAAGTTTACGATTTAACATATCGTGTTAAATAATGTTAAGTAGATTATTCAAGGCATTTCAATAAAACTATCTTTGTTGCATGAGCCGAAGAATGTTAATAACATTAATAGTTGTGATGGCTGCTGTGCTTTCAGGTTTGATATTTGTTCAAACCAGTATGATTAAATCTGCTTCCGATATCCGGGAAGAGCAGTTTAACCGATCGGTGAAAAATGCATTGCTGCTGGTATCGGCTCAATTAAATCAATTGGAAGAGCGAGAAGCACGCGTGAGTGCACAATTGCAAAAATCTCCCGTGGAAACTGTTGTCCCTGAGGGTTTCAATGTTTTCCCACGAAATGGTAAGGGGTCAAGTTCATTAAGCTTTGGGCTAAGAATTACGGATCAAGGATCGAGTAGTTTTATACAAGGAGAGTACAGGATTAATATATTGGATACTACAGGATTATCTTCCGATTCACTGGCAATTAGTCAGTTGTTCCAACTTCAACAGAAAACAAGGCGCGAACTGTGGTTAAGAAATGATTCATGGAAAACCTATAAAATTTTTCTTGAAGGCCGCCCTATAGAAGAGAGAATAGATCCGATTGTTTTGGATCAACTTATAAAATCGGCCATTGAGGAAGCCGGAATTAATATGGATTTTAAATATGCTATTAAAAATGCAAATATTGGGCATGAAAAAATAGTTTTTGGTAATATCGATTATAAACCTGGAAGACAGAAGGAATTTTTCCAACGACTGTTTCTGTCAGATTTCGATGGCCCCAGACCCAATTATTTAAATATTTATTTTCCTAAAAGAACCGGATATTTGTTAAAACAAACCGGGCTCTCAATTATTCCAACTATAATACTTACCGCGTTTTTAATTGGTATTTTTGTTTATACAATTATGATAATATTCAAGCAGAAAAAATTGTCGAATATTATAAATGATTTTATCAACAACATGACTCACGAGTTAAAAACCCCTATCTCGACAATTTCGCTTGCCAGCCAAATGTTGCAGGATGGAAGCATTACCAATACGCCAACAATGATTGCTCATGTTTCTAAAGTAATTAACGAAGAGAGCAAACGATTGGCGTTTCAAGTGGAGAAAGTATTGCAAATGGCCGTGTTTAATGAAGGGCGTTTAAAGTTCAAAATGAAAGAATTCGACGTAAATAAAATGATAAATACAGTTGTTAGTAATTTTGAATTGAAGGTAAAAAGCAAAAATGGCAAACTGGATGCTTCTATTTCAGAAGGTAGCTTAATTATTAAAGGTGATGAAGTTCATATAACAAATGTAATTTTTAACTTGCTGGATAATGCAGTAAAATACAGCAAAGAGAATCCGGAAATTAAAGTGGCAACCGAAAAAATAAATGGGAACGTAGTTATTTCTATCAGTGACAATGGAATTGGAATCCCCAAAGAACATCGAACGCAAATTTTTGACAGGTTTTACAGAGTACCTACCAGAAACGTGCACAATGTTAAAGGTTTTGGGCTTGGACTTAGTTATGTAAAAAAGATTATTGATTCTCACGATGCAAAAATAAAAGTTGAAAGTGTTCTGAATAAAGGCACAAAGTTTAGTATATTATTTCCACCAATAAATAATTAATCATGGAACAAAAAACAAAATTACTATTAGCTGAAGACGATGAAAATTTAGGGTTGTTGTTAAGAGAATACTTAATTGCAAAAGGTTATGATGCTGAATTGTATCCCGATGGAGTGGCCGCTTACAAGGGATTTATGAGAGAGCATTTTGATATTTGTATCTTAGATGTTATGATGCCTAAAAAAGATGGATTTACTTTGGCGAAAGACATTCGAATTGTAAATGCAGATATTCCAATACTTTTCCTGACCGCTAAAAATATGAAAGAAGATGTTTTGGAAGGCTTCAAATTAGGTGCCGACGACTACATCACAAAACCTTTCAGTATGGAGGAATTAATTCTTCGGATTGAAGCGATTTTAAGACGTACTGCTCATGAAAACCAGGCCGCATTACAACCCGTTTTTACATTGGGGAAACTTTCTTTCGACACCAGAAAACAAACACTCTCGGGAGGAGAAAGTGTTGTGAAGCTTACCACGAAAGAGTCTGACTTGTTAAAGTTGCTATGCCAAAATGCCAATAAAATATTGGAAAGAAACTACGCATTGAAATCAATTTGGATTGACGACAACTATTTCAATGCCAGAAGCATGGATGTGTATATCACTAAACTTCGTAAGCATTTAAAAGAAGAAGAAACTGTGGAAATTATAAATGTTCATGGAAAAGGGTACAAGTTGATCGTTTGATATGGCTGCATTTCTGCGAAAATAGGAATCTCCTTTTTATTGTGCTGGAGATTCCCACTTTCGTGGGAATGACAAATGCAGTTAATTGCTGATTAGGATTTTATGATTAGTCGAGTTTCAAAACAGCTAAAAATGCTTTTTGCGGAACCTCTACATTTCCTACTTGTTTCATTCGTTTTTTACCTTTCTTCTGCTTTTCCAACAGTTTCCTTTTACGGGTAATATCGCCACCATAACATTTAGCGGTAACATCTTTGCGAACAGCTTTTACTGTTTCCCGGGCAATGATTTTTGCACCAATTGCAGCCTGAATGGCAATATCAAATTGTTGTCTTGGAATAAGCTCCCTTAATTTCTCGCACATTCTGCGGCCAAAGTTATAAGCATTGTCGAAATGTATTAAAGTGGAAAGTGCATCTACCATTTCGCCATTCAATAAAATATCCAAACGAACCAGTTTCGCAGGTTTATAATCACTCAAATGATAGTCGAAAGAAGCGTATCCTTTTGAAATGCTTTTCAATTTATCGTAAAAATCAAAAACAATTTCACCTAAAGGGAGATTAAATACCAATTCGGCCCGTTCGGCAGTAAGATAATGTTGGCTAACCAACGTTCCTCTTTTGTCGAGGCATAAATTCATTACCGGCCCAATAAATTCGGAAGCAGTAATAATATTTGCCCGAATGTAAGGCTCGTCAATTTCGTTGATTGTTGTTGACACGGGCATCCCTGACGGATTGTACACCGTTTGGGTAGAGCCATCAGTTAAATGCACTAAATACGACACATTTGGAACTGTGGTGATAACATTCATGTCGAATTCCCGATCGAGCCTTTCCTGAATAATTTCCATGTGCAACAATCCTAGAAATCCACAACGGAAACCAAATCCAAGTGCTGCTGATGATTCGGGTTCAAAAGTAAGCGAAGCATCGTTTAGTTGTAATTTGTCCATTGCATTCCTAAGATCTTCATAATCTTCCGCATCAATTGGATAAATACCAGCAAAAACCATAGGTTTTACCTCCTCAAATCCATCGATTCTATCTATACACGGATTTTTAGCAAGTGTAATCGTATCGCCTACTTTTACTTCTTTGGCGGTTTTTATGCCGGAAATAATATAACCAACGTCACCGGTAGATAAAACATCCCGGGGCGACAATCCCATTTTTAAAACTCCTACCTCTTCTGTATTATAATCTTTTCCGGTAGCCATAAATATTACCCGGTCTTTTTTTCTTATTTGTCCGTTTATAATTTTGAAATAGGCAATAATTCCTCGGAATGAATTAAAAACCGAGTCGAAAATAAGGGCTTGAAGAGGAGCTTCCGGATCGCCTTTCGGAATAGGTACTTTATGAATAATGCGATCAAGAATAGTTTCTATTCCCATACCTGTTTTTCCGCTGGCATAAATAATATCTTCGTGGTCGCAACCAATTAAATCGATTATTTGTTCTTCTACAACTTCAGGCATGGCACTATCCAAATCCATTTTATTGAGGATTGGGATAATTTCTAAATCGTGCTCTATGGCCAGATACAAATTAGAAATTGTTTGGGCTTGAATTCCCTGTGAAGCATCAATAATAAGTAAAGCCCCTTCGCAGGCAGCTATTGAACGCGAAACTTCGTACGAAAAATCTACGTGCCCGGGAGTATCAATAAGATTTAATTTGTATGCTGTACCTTCATGCAAATAATCCATTTGAATGGCATGACTTTTAATAGTTATGCCGCGTTCCTGTTCCAGTTCCATGTTGTCCAAAACCTGTGCATGCATATCTCTTTCTCCAATTGTATTTGAGTAT
>JAKIST010000020.1 GCA_021648495.1 Draconibacterium sp. | reverse complement strand
AATAATATTTTGTGCACAGACGCGGCAAAAAACACAAGCATAGCAGGGTTACGGTGAGTATTTTTAACAAAGTATGTGTGCAAAAGATGTTCATAAAAACCGGAAGTTATTTTTGAGTAAGCCCTTAACGCCGGTATTCATCATAAAAAGGATACGATTTACACTCCTATTTTTAGTTTCAAAATATCGGCTCCGGATGGTTGCTGAAAAACTTTTAATTCAAACTCTGGAACAACGGCAAAAATATGATCGAAAATGTCGGACTGGATAGCTTCGTAATTTGCCCACTCCTGGTCTTTTGAAAAAACATATATTTCAATGGGCACCCCTTTTTCTGATGGATTTAATTGTCGCACTAAAAATGTCATATCCGAATTTATCATTGGATGTTGGCTTAGGAACACCTCCAGATATTTTCTAAAAATACCAATATTTGTTTGATGCCGTCCGCTGATATAATCTTCGTCCGAAAGATTTTTACTCCTATTGTGTTCCTTTAATTCCTTTTCTTTTTGAAGCACATAATCCCGGATCAAGTCAAATTTCTCAAATCTGTTCAACATGGCCGAATCACAAAACTTTATACTTCCCATATCAATTGAAACGGCACGTTTTATCCTTCGCCCTCCCGATTCTTCCATTCCCTTCCAATTATTGAATGACTCGGCAACAAGCGCATACGTTGGGATTGTAGAAATCGTTTTATCCCAATTCTGAACTTTAACCGTATTTAATGTAATATCTGTGACGGTTCCGTCGGCGCGATGGCTCTTCATCTCAATCCAATCGCCAATTTTTACCATATCATTTGCTGAGAGTTGAATGGAGGCGACAAAACCAAGTAGTGTATCTTTGAATACCAGAATTAAAACTGCGGCCAATGCACCCAAACCGGCCAGGAGCACTGTAGGATCCTTTCCTAACAATAATGCAATAATCATTATTCCTGACATAAAAAAAACCAATATTTTAATTAGCTGTACATATCCTTTAATTGGGCGATGATGTGCGTATGAAGTTGTATTGTATATTTCCGATGCGGCATTCAAAATAGAATTGGCAACAAAAACAATAATTAGTGTAAAATACAACCGGGCTACTTTTAACAAAATTGCGGTCAACGCAAAATAATAATCCTTCGATAAAAGCTCAACTGCATTTGTACTCAATTCACTTAAATCCTGATGCAAGACAGGATAAGAAAAATCGGCAGTATAAAATAAAATTAATGCAGGAATTAAATGGGCCAAGCCACTAAAGACCTTGTTCTTAACCAAAATATCGTCCCAGTCGGTTTTGGTACGTTTTGCAATACGCGAAACGAAACGTAGAATTATTTTACGTGTTAAAAAGTGTGCAAACCATGCAATAAAAATTATGGCTACAATACAAATAAAAGCTGCTGTGGGTTTCGCAAGAGATTCCATTCCTCCCAATTCCCGAAAATAGTCGAGTAAAAATTTATAAATTATCCTCATACCTTGGTTTAATAATAATTATTAATTTCAGCCAAAAATAATAAATACGATTGATATGAAACTTAAGATTCTATTAATTATTTTGATTCTGCCTGTCTTTTCCTTTTCACAGGTAGATTTCAATAAGTATTTCAAAAATAAATCGTTACGGTTCGACTTTCTATTGGGTGGCAATAACAAGGATGTAAAAGTTTTTCCTGAACAGATTAAGCAGGAACCATTTTGGGCGGGATCAAAAATAAATTTACTCGATGT
Source organism: Draconibacterium sp. (assembly GCA_021648495.1). Taxonomy (GTDB): domain Bacteria; phylum Bacteroidota; class Bacteroidia; order Bacteroidales; family Prolixibacteraceae; genus Draconibacterium. The sequence goes on along the minus strand of JAKIST010000020.1, from coordinate 20,601 downwards.
GTTTAATTATGGAACTTACCGTTTTAGGGTTTTCGACTTAAAATCAGACAGTTTGTTGTTTTCCAAAGGCTTTTGTACACTTTTTCAGGAATGGCAAACTACTGCAGAAGCCAGGGGAACGGATAAAACATTTTATCAAGCGGCAATTTTTCCTTTTCCAAAAAAAGAAATACGTTTAGAAATTGATGCCCGCCAGTGGGAAGGGAATTTTAAAACTATCTACAAAACAGAGATCGACCCAAACAATTATTTTATATTGAACGAGTTGAACCCTCCCTTTGAGGTTGTAGATATTTTAAAGAATGGAAAACCCGAAAAAAAGGTTGATTTGGTAATTTTACCCGAGGGTTATACAAAAGCTGAAATGGACAAATTTCTGGAAGATGCCAAGCGGGTAACGCAATATTTATTCGAAGAAGAACCCTTCAAATCTGAAAAAGAGAAATTCAATGTGAAAGCGGTTTTAACTCCGTCTGTTGAATCCGGCACTGATATTCCCGGCGAGAATATTTACAAAAATACCTATTTCAACTCTTCTTTTTACACTTTCGATATAGCACGGTATTTAACCATTAGCGACATGAAAACTATTTACGATGCGGCCGCTGTGGTTCCTTACGACCATATTTATGTTTTGGTGAATACAGATCGTTACGGAGGTGGTGGTTTCTATAATTTTGTTTCGGTTTGTACAGCTGACAATAAACTAACAAAAGAGGTTTTTGTTCACGAATTTGGACATGGATTTGCAGGCTTGGGCGATGAATACTACAATTCGTCGGTTGCTTACGAAGATTTCTACAATTTGGAAGTTGAACCCTGGGAACCCAATTTAACTACCCTGGTTAATTTTGATTCGAAATGGAAAGGAATGGTTGCCTATTCAGTTTCAATTCCTACTCCCCGTAAAACAAAATTCAATAAAACAGTTGGTGCGTACGAAGGGGGCGGTTACATGAGTAAAGGAATTTACAGCCCGTTTATCGATTGCCGGATGAAAAGCAACACAGCCAAAGGTTTTTGCCCGGTTTGTGAGGGAGCAATCAAAAAAGCAATTCAATTTTATTCTGAATAAAGCAAAAAAAAAACGCGGATGAGATAATTTCATCCGTTTCTTTCAAGCTATTTTTACTATTCTTGTTACTACTCAGTAGATTTAGTCTTGTTTATCAATAGCCCTGATATTGCTTTAAAAGCCCGCGCATTATTAAATACTGCGCACTAATATAAGTTGCCATAATAAAAACCCCATCGTAAGGGATTGGTACTAAGAATTTATTTATCGCAAGCATCGAATCGGAAAGGACAAACAAAAGAGAACCAATAAAAACGGAATTAAAACTAATGGGGGCACTGTTCCCAAAACGGTTCAATGCTATCGACGACATTCCCAGCAAAGCAAGCATGTAAACAAAAACAGCCCCCTTAAGAATTTCATCTAAATGATTGTACAATACAATGTAAATTATTAGTCCGTAAACGATATACGCAATCAAGAAGTAGGGTTTTTTTTTCAAAAAAGGCTTTTTGCCCGAAAGGTTTATTGTTCTGCGAAAAAGAAAAATATATCCGATTTGAGCAATTAAAAACGATGCCAACCCTAAAACAAAAAAGATAAATCCTTTGTCGCCAAACATTAAAAGCATGTCTCCCAACCAGGAAAAGATAAATGCAAGTACGGCGAGTTGAACTATCTTTTTATCGAAGTTTTTGGCGTACAACAGAAAATAGCCACCAATCCAAATTAGTATAAATGGCTTGAAAGAATAATCCATCCATTTTATTTGGAACAGTTGTCCGCTTAGGTCGCACAATACGATTATCAGGAATAAAAAATGAATTAGAGATTTTTTCATATTGAATATTTTCTATAAAAATAGAATTATTCGAATGAATATAAAAAACAAACAGACAGGGATTGTATAAAAAAGGGTTGGATTGAAACTAGTGTCAAGTCAATCGTGCCACTTCAGGACGTCATGCTCCGCATAGCGATCCTCCATTGGAGTCCTATGGTCCTATGGGAGAATTTATTTCAGCATCTCTATTTCAAACAGCAGATTCCGAAATGAATTCTCCCGAGGGGATCGCTTTGCGGGGAATGACGAACCCGAAACATGATGCTTGACTTGAAACTAGAAACAAGCTTCGGCCATCAAATAATCGCCAACATATTTATCTACCCCTTCTTCCAATTCTGTAAACGGTTTAGTATAACCTATATCGCGCAATTTATGAATTTTCGCTTCGGTAAAATACTGGTATCTTCCGCGTAAATCAACCGGAGTATCGATAAAAGATATCACAGGATTCAATTTCATACTGTTAAATACTGATGTTGTTAAGTCGAAAAATGAACGTGCTTTTCCAGTGCCAACGTTATAAATCCCGGTATTCTTTTGGGTTTCCATAAAATACAACATCACGTTGGCAATGTCGTCAACAAAAATAAAATCGCGGCTCTGTTCGCCATCTTTAAAATCGGAATGGTGTGAGCGGAACAAATCCATTTTACCGGTTTCTTTTATGGTTTTAAACGCATGTAAAACTACCGACGACATTCTCCCTTTGTGGTATTCGTTTGGTCCATAAACATTAAAAAATTTCATCCCTGCCCAAAATGGGGGGGTGTGGAATTGTTTCAAAGCCCAAACATCGAAATCTTGCTTCGACCAACCATATAAATTTAAAGGCCTTAAATTTGCAATATTGCTATGCAAATCGGAAAATCCATCTTCCCCATTTCCATAAGTAGCAGCTGACGAAGCATATAAAAGAGGTACATTAATTTCGGCACAAATGTTCCAAAGCCGTTGCGAATACATTACGTTAAGTTGCTGGTATAATTTCAGTTCCTCGCAAACGGTGTCGGTAATCGCACCAAGGTGGAATACAAAATCCACATCACGCGAATTTTTAATCAACCATTTGAAAAGGTTGTCACGATCAATAAATTTCCGATACTTTTTATGTAAAAGATTCAAATCTTTCCAGTGGTCGTTGAAGCGATCAACCAAAATAAGGTCTTCATAACCTGCTTTGTTCAGTTTTCCAACTAAATAACTGCCGATGAAGCCGGCTGCTCCTGTAACAACTATCATTTATCTAAGTAGTTTCGTTTAGTATTGTACAAATTCTGTTTCTGAAAAATGGCTTCAGTATTTAAACTCACTACAAAGTTCTTTATTGTATATTTCAAAAATAAAATTTAACTTTTTTTTATCATTGTTGTCCTGTAAAGATGAGAGTATTGAAACAGTTTATTTCCCGCTTCGTTCCTCGTGGTTGCAATGATCTAAAACTAAAGTTTTTATTATTTGAAATACTCGTCATTGCGAGTGTAACGAAGCAATCTCAAAACTTTTACCGGACACTGATTTTTTTTATAACACAAAAATATCTTCAGGAACGGTGGTAATTATCTCCTTTTCTTTTGCCCTTTCAAAAAGTATTTTAACTGCATTTTTTCCTGTTTCACCTAAATTTACGGTAAAATTATTCACATATAAACCGATGTGTTTTTTTATTACCTCGTCATCTAATTCCTGTGCATAAGTTTTTACAAAATTGTAACTTGAGTTTGGATTGTTTAATGCAAATTCCACACTTCGTTTTAAAATGCGGTTCACTTTTAACTGAGTTTCAGGATTAAATTTTAGATGGATTACAATTCCGCCCAAAGGAATTGGATTCGCAGTTTTCTCTTCCCAGTCTTCACCCAAATCGTTAATTTTTTCAATCCCCGTTTTTTGTATGTAAACCGGGTTTCATGAATAATAACTCCTGCATCTACTTCACCGTCTAAAATGGCTTCCTCAATATTGGAGAACAAATACTCTTTTTTATGGCAGTTGTATATTTCCCGGGAATTGCGACTTTAATATCTGCGACTTCATCAGGGTAAATTTTGCGTTTACTTATTAACAGGGGACCATTTTTATGGCCCAGCTCAACAATTTGTAGTTATTTGCAACGTAGGCAAAGGCATGATAACTTAATTTGGTAATATTAACGGTTCCATTAAACGCATTTTTGTTCAGTTTTTCCACATCGGCAAAAACTACTTCGAACTGCAAACCTTCTGTATCCACCTTTTGATGGATCATTGCATCGAAAATAAATGTATCGTTGGGGCAAGTCGAAAACCCGAGTGTAAGTTGCATCTTAATAATTTTGCGCAAAAATGGCAAAATCAATTTACAGTAACCGTAAGTTTTTTCAGAACGGTTAATATCGAGACTTTTAAATTCTCAAGGGCAAGTGGGATGTTCCATTTTGATGAATCGCGGGGTTCGATAAAATTGGAGATGGTACGAATTTGATGGCACGGCACGCCCAACCAATTGCAAACATAAAAAACCGAAGCTCCTTCCATCGATTCAACGTGTGCAGAAAATTTTTGATTAATTTCTGCGATGCTTGAAAAACGGCCATGACTTTTATTGGTAGTTATTCCCCGAACCTTTTTTAAGTCAAATAATCCATCGTTGTTTGTAGCTTTTAAAATTCCCTGTTCAAATGGAAATTCACTGGAGTCAATAAAACCAGATTCAAACAGGGTTAAAAATTCGTCTTTTGTTTCAATACCTAAATCGGCGAATTCTTCGGAAACTACATTTACAATCTCGCCAATGTTTAGTTCACGCGTGAAACTGCCGGCAATACCAATATTTAAAACCATGTTATATTGGGAATCTTTTAAAGTATTAGTTAAATGAAATGTTGTAAAAGTGACACCAATTCCTGTAATTAAGACATCTATCATTATTCCAACAAATTCGTACTGTTTTAATAAATGGCTCTTTTCTTTCAAAAAGTTAAACTCGTCGATCAATAAATTTACCTCCATCCAGGTCGCTGCAACAATCAATATCTTCATAGTCCAATTTTAATAAAATTTCTTATTTTAAAAAAGCATACAATCTTTCATACTGTTTTTATGAAAAAAAGTTAATCTTTGTGCAAATAAAAATCTCAAAAATTATGGGTTCTCCAAAAATAAACAATTCGAAAGGCTACGAAAGAATAGATGCTTTCGACGAAGACTTAACAAAATCGCTTGCTGAGAATTATAAAAATATTTTAGAATTAATTGGAGAAGATATTTTTAGGGAGGGGTTGGACAAAACTCCTGTTCGTGTTGCAAAATCGATGCAGTTTTTATTGCAGGGGTACAAAACCGACCCTGTTGAGATTTTAAAATCGGCAATGTTCAAAGAAGATTATCGGCAAATGGTTATTGTTAAAGACATTGAAATTTATTCGATGTGCGAGCACCATTTATTGCCTTTTTTCGGAAAAGCACACGTTGCATATATTCCAAACGGCACCATAACCGGATTAAGTAAAATAGCTCGTGTTGTTGATGTTTTTTCGCGTCGCTTGCAAGTTCAGGAGCGGTTGACTACGCAAATAAAAGATTGCATCCAGGATACTCTTAAACCGTTGGGCGTTGCCGTTGTAATTGAAGCACAACATCTTTGCATGCAAATGCGTGGAATTCAAAAACAACATTCAATCACCACTACTTCCGATTTTACCGGGGCATTTCAAAAAACGGCTACCCGCGACGAATTTATTAAATTAATAAGCACAAAATTTAGTTAGTGCTTATTACAAAAATTCTAAACAAACCGGCGCAGGTAGTTTTATCTCTTTACCAGTAAATTCAGGTATCCCGGTTTCCCGATCAATTTTGAATACCGTAATATTTCCACTTCGTTGGTTGGCAACCAACATAAATTTTCCGTTTTGTGTTAATGTAAAATTACGCGGCCAGTCGCCTTCAACCGGAACTGTCCCCCGAAATTTTAACTCATTTGTACCTGGATTAATATTGAATACCGCTATTGAATTATGACCACGATTTGAACCATAGAGAAATTTGCCATCGGCAGAAACATGAATATCGGCACAGTAACTTTTGCCATCAAAACCTGCAGGTAAGGTTGATATATTTTGAATTTCGTGCCAAATGCCACTCTCTTTTTTTAAGACAGAAACAGTTGAATTTAACTCGCTAATTACGTAAATAATATTGCCGCCGGAATGAAACACAAAATGGCGGGGCCCGGTTCCTTTTTTAAATTTCACAAATTTTTGATCTCCACGAATCAAAACCCCATTTTTTATATTGTAAATATTCAATTGATCTGTTCCCAAATCGGCACTATATACTTTCCCGTCGAAGGGCGAAAATTTTATGGAATGGGCGTGAGAAACAATTTTCTCATCCTTTTCTATCAGCTTGTTATTGTTAATTGTTGATGATGCTAACTGCAAACTACCATTATCGTTAATCGGATAAACTGATGTTGTTCCGCCGCCATAAGTTGCAATTGCTGCAAATTTCCCATCGGTGGAAACATCAATGTGGCAGGGTTGGGCACCATTTGAAACCTGCTTGTTTATAAACTGTAAAGTCCCGTCCTTTTCAATTTTATACGCCACAACAAAACCCCCCGTTTTTTCTATAGCTTCGGTTGTCCGGGAAACCGCATACAGATATTTTCGATCCGTTGAAATTTTTAAAAACGAAGGATTGTCAATTCCTTTAAAAGTTTTCGCCAATGAAATATCGCCAGTTTCTGAATTAAAGTTGCAGAGGTAAATTCCTTCTGCCCCCTCCGAAGTAAAAGTTCCCACATACAATTTTTGAATACTTTTATCCTGCCCATTTACAAGCAAACCATCCAAAAATAAAACAGTCAACAATATTAAACATCTCATATTTATAGTTGTTTTTTTTCAATTCGGAGCCATTTATTTTGCCCCGGCTCCACACAATATTAATTCTACTAAAATATACATTTAAACTGTATTATTCACAAATCATTCTATTCCGAAGCCAAACTACTTTGAATAAAGATAATGCCCGATTTTCGTTTCTCAAAATAACTAAGGGTTTGTGAAGAAATAACATGACTGGAATTAACGAAGTTAGCGTGCAAAAGAACGAGTTAAAACGCTTAGGTTATTTCATTACAATCCCTAAGGCTATTTCTGCGAGCCTCAACTCTGTGCTTCTCTTTATTCTTTGTATTTTGTAACAATTCGTTTTTAATTCTACTGTATTTTTCATTTTCCTGTTCAGTTAAGCAAATATTTAAGCTATAAAAACAATCCCCACAAGAATATGAAGTGATCCATTACTATTTTAAACACACTTTGGTATGGATCCCGACTTTTTTCTACAATTGAATTGTTGACTAAACATTCTTGATAGAAATGTGTTTCGCTTTCTGAAATAGGTTTTAAAACAAAAAGATATAATTATGGAAAGTCCAAAAATAGCAGCTAAAAATCCGGCAATCCTTAACCTTAAGCCGGGAGAATATTATTGGTGTTCGTGTGGGAAAAGTAAAAACCAACCCTTTTGCGACGGGTCGCATACGGGTTCAGCGTTTTCTCCTGTTTGTTCGGTTCAAGATAGATGTGAAAAAGGATGTTTTTCTTTGTCAGTGCAAACATTCTATGAACAAACCATTTTGCGATGGTTCGCATAACGATTTATAATATTTTAGAATATACGAAAAATAAAAAAGGGGGCGTCCTTTTCATCTTAATTTCATCTCAATTTTTAGTAAAATAATCTTTACCTGCATTACAAATTGGGCATTTATAATCTTCCGGCAAATCTTCAAAAGGAGTGCCGGGAGGGATTCCCAAAGCAGGGTCTCCTTCTTCAGGATTATATTGAAAGCCGCAAATAGAACAAGTATAAGTGCTTAACTCACTCTTTGATTCAACTTCAGCAGCAGATTCACTTTTTACTTCAGGTTTCGTGACTGTTTCGTTGTCCAATTTTTCCTTTTCAACGTAAGTTGGAGCATTTTTAGGTGCCAGCATTTTGTATTTCTCGCGGTAGTAATCATAAGTTAACGGTTCATCCCCCGATAAAACATCACTGTCCAACACTTCGCCAATAATTAAAATATGCGACCCAACATCAATCGAATTTACCACTTTACAATCGAACCAGGCAACGGAAGAACTTAACACAATGGGAGTACCGGAAATTGCAGTTATTGTTTCCACGTTTCTAAACTTATCAGTATCCTTACTCGACATGAAACCAAACTCCCCGATAATCGAAGTGTCCGATTCCTTTTTTAATACGGATAGGGAAAACGTTTTGCTTTTTAAAATAAACTCGGCTGTTGCATTTTTTTTATGGCAACTAATGGCAATCTGCGATGGCGATGAAGTTACCTGAAAGGCTGTATTACCAATATATCCGGCCTTTTTCCCTTCAAATTCGCTTGCAATAATGTATAAACCATAAGACAATTTATAGAATGCTTTGTATTTCATATCATATCATTAAAAATTACAAGATTTATTTACAACCATAAAATTAACATTTGATTTGGAACTTAATCTAATATTCAACTGCGAATTGAATCAATAATATTTATTTGTGAATTGTGCTTGTTTATATATTCCATGATGGTAAAAAAATTGGATTTCTTTTATGCACTAATTAGATATGAGTTCAGTCTAAAAACAGAGGATTTTCATAAAAAGAAAGATTTTGGATGAGATTTTTATTTTTCGATATTTGGTGATGCCTGAGCATCAGCTAATTGAGAAAAATGAAAATATTACCAAAAGATACTTTTTTGATTTTATGTGTTTTTGGACTGGACTCAGATATGGTATAAAACTTCAAGTAAACCATTTAAAGTGTCCATAAAGTCTGACTTCTTTTCCGGCATTCGGGACAGGCTGTTACGTTTGTAAGCCTCAAATTCGAACTTTCTATTTCAAACGCCTACTTTATAGACAGACTCTGAATAGTTAAACGACCTTTAAAAAGGGCATTTTAATTTTATAAAAACGAAAGACAATATAATGAGATATTTTTAAAATGGGAAGAAATATGCCGTTTTTTCCAATAATGAGACAGAATTATTGTTTTATGCCTCAAATTAGCTATATTTAAACTCTCTAAATACAAAATAATGGCTAATTCTAAAAATAATATTCAATACAAAGTATATATTGTAGAAGACAATATACTATACGCCAGGATACTCAAAAAGCAACTGGTTGACGCAAATTATCAGGTTAAAGTTTTTCATAATGGAACCGATTTTATTGAGTGCTTGCATGAAAAACCGGATGTAATCACACTTGACTATACATTGCCGGATATGACCGGGCAAGTTGTTCTTGAGAAAATTCAGAAAGAATTGCCTTCTGCCCATGTTATTGTTATTTCGGCTCAGGAAAATATAAATACGGCCATTAATTTAATGAAAAACGGTGCTTACGACTATATAATGAAAGCGCCCGATACTCGTGAGAAATTGAGTAATATTATTAAGAACATCCAAGCCACGGATCAGTTAAAAACTGAAAACTTAATATTAAAAGATGCAATTAAGGAAAAATACAATTTTAAAAATCTAATAAAGGGGAACAGTCGCGAAATCGACCATGTATTTGATCTAATGGAGAGGGCTGTTCAAACCAATATCTCTGTTTCAATTTCAGGGGAAACAGGAACAGGTAAAGAATTGGTTGCCAAAGGTATTCATTACAATTCCAAAAATAGTAACAAGCCATTTATTGCAGTAAATGTATCTGCCATACCTGAAGGATTGGTTGAAAGTGAACTTTTTGGGCATGAAAAGGGCGCATTTACCGGAGCCGATTATCTAAAGATTGGGAAATTTGAGCAGGCCAATGAAGGAACTCTTTTTTTAGATGAAATTGCCGACCTTGACGTTAATACGCAAGCGAAGCTGTTACGGGTACTTCAAGAACGGGAAGTTATTCGAGTTGGGGGTTCCAAAACAATTTCGTTGAATGTGAGGATAATTACCGCTACCCATAGAAACCTGGCAGCATTGGTGCCAGAAGGCAAATTCAGACAAGATTTGTACTATCGTTTATTGGGTTTGCCAATAGAAGTACCACCACTTCGCCAACGTGGGAACGATATTATTTTATTGGCGAAATTCTTTATTGATGAGTTTTGCAAAGAAAATAATATGGAACCAAAATCGCTTTCGAACGAGGCAAAACAAGCATTGTTATCTTACCATTATCCGGGCAATATTAGGGAACTAAAAGCAGTTATGGAACTTGCATGTGTTATGACTTCGCGAGACATAATAAAACCGGTTCATTTAAATATGAACGTGGAAGAAAATATTATGAACCTGCTTGCAACAGAAAAATCATTGGATGAATACAACCGCGAAATTGTTTTGTATTTTCTGAATAAATACAAACAAAATGTACGGATGGTTGCTAGCAAATTAGCAATCGGGAAATCTACTATTTACCGGATGTTACAAAAAGTAGATTAAGGCCTCCCCCTATTTTTCAAAAATCGAAACAGGCCCTTCAAAGAAGTAAAGGTACAAACTTTGATTCGGGACTATTTAGTGTTTGTTTATAAAGTTCGACTTCTTCGTTACGCTCGACATAAAAACAGTCATTTACAAGAGTAAACTCCTTTATTTTATGACTTCGCAAGCCTTGAATTCGAACTTTCTATTCCAAACACTTTACTTTATGGACAGACTCTATTTAGTGTTCGTCCATAAAGTCCGACTTCTTCGTTACGCTCGACATAAAAACAGTTATTTACAAGAGTAAACTCCTTTATTTTATGACTTCGCAAGCCTTGAATTCGACCTTTCTATTCCAATCACCTACTTTATGGACAGACTCTATTTAACCTTCGAAGCTATTTACTCCAAAAGTCTCCATTTTTCTATCCACTTTTTTTACCAAGCCTTGTAAAACTTTTCCAGGACCAACTTCGGTAAACGAAGTAGCTCCGGCAGAAATCATATTTTTTACAATTTGTGTCCACTTTACAGGAGAAGTCAACTGAGATATTAAATTTTCTTTAATCACAGGTGGATTGGAAACCGGCGCTGCATTTACATTTTGAAATACGGGGCAAACAGGCTGGCTAAAAGTCGTAGATTCAATTGCGGCTGCTAATTCTTCGCGGGCAGGTTCCATGAATGGTGAATGGAATGCTCCGCCGACAACCAATTTAATAGCTCGTTTAGCACCTTTTTCAGTTAAAATCCCGCACGCTTTATCAATTCCCTCAAGCGACCCTGAAATTACCAATTGTCCGGGACAATTATAATTTGCAGGCACAACAATATCGTCGATTGAACTGCAAACTTCTTCTACAACATCATCGGGCAGCCCTACAATTGCTGCCATTGTTGAGGATTCAAGCTCACAAGCTTTTTGCATTGCCATGGCACGTTTCGATACCAGTGTCAACCCATCTTCGAAAGTTAATGTGCCGTTTGCAACTAAAGCAGAAAATTCGCCAAGAGAGTGCCCCGCAACCATATCAGGCGCAAAATCTTTTATTGTTTTTGCCAATAAAACCGAATGTAAGAAAATAGCAGGTTGAGTTACTTTTGTCTCTTTTAAATCGTCAACCGTCCCTTCGAACATAATTTTAGTGATATTGAAACCCAATATTTCGTTTGCTTTTTCAAACAAAGCTTTTGCTCCTGCCAAATTATCGTATAAATCTTTTCCCATTCCCGGGTACTGCGCTCCCTGTCCGGGAAAAACGAATGCCTTCATAATTTCTGTTTAAAATTTAGGGCGCAAAGTTAAATTATTTTACTCAACCGTAACCGATTTTGCCAAATTCCTTGGTTGGTCAACATCGCAGCCTCTCAACAAAGCGATATGATAGGCCAGCAATTGCAACGGAATAACAGCTAACAATGGCGCAATTGCCGGATGTGAATTTGGTATTTCAATGCAGTCGTTTGCCAATTCAATTAACCTTTTATCGCCTTCAGTAACTATTGCAATTACATTTCCTTTTCTGGCTTTTACTTCCTGGATATTGCTTACAATTTTCTCGTAATAATCATCGCGGGGAGCCACTACAATTACGGGCAAATTATCGTCAACCAAGGCAATTGGGCCGTGTTTCATTTCGCCGGCAGCGTAACCTTCGGCGTGGATATACGAAATCTCCTTTAGTTTTAAAGCGCCTTCCAATGCTACCGGAAAAAGAATTCCGCGCCCTAAATAAAGTGCATTAACAGCATCCTTGTATTTTTCTGCAATTAATTTTATTTTTTCATTACTTTGAAGAATTATTCGGCCTTTTTCAGGAATACCGGAAAGTTCTTTTACCAATTTCTGGTATTCATCAATTTCTATTGTCCCTTTTGTTTTTGCTAATTTAAGGGCAAACATTGTAAGTACTGTAACCTGCGCAGTAAAAGCTTTTGTGGAAGCTACTCCAATTTCAATACCGGCATGTGTATAAACTCCCGCTTCGGTTTCGCGGGCCAGTGTTGACCCAACAACATTACAAATTCCAATTACCGTTGCACCCTTTTCATTCGCCAAATGCAATGCCGCAAGCGTATCTGCCGTTTCGCCACTTTGACTGATCAAAATTACCACATCGCTTTTACCCAACACCGGTTTTCTATATCTGAATTCTGAAGCATATTCTACTTCAACCGGAACTTGCGCGAATTCCTCGATTAAATATTCACCAATTAAAGCTGCATGCCAGGATGTACCACAACCAATGATTATTATCCGTTCGGCTTTTTGAATTTTTGGAAATACATAAATTAATCCTCCCAAAACAATTTCCGAATAATCGGGTTTTAACCGTCCCCGAAAAGTTTCTTCAATAGTAGCGGGTTGTTCATAGATTTCTTTCAGCATAAAATGCTCGTAATTCCCTTTATTGAATTCGCCAATTTCCAGGTTCAGTTGGCTCACTTTTAACGAAACCGGATTGTTTTGTACATTTTTAAGCGTAAAACCATCTTTTTGAATAATTGCAATATCCTCATTATTCAAATAAACGACCTGGCTCGTAAACTCAGCAATTGGTGAAGCATCGCTGGCTACAAAATATTCTCCATTTCCAATTCCAATTACCAGCGGACTTCCTTTTCTCGCGGCAATAATTTTATCCTTTTCGTTTTTGCACAAAACAGCAATTCCATACGCTCCAACCACCTTTAAAAGAGCTAACTGTATTGCAGACTCTGCATTAATTTCATTGTCCTGCTTATAAAAAAATTCTATCAGATTTGCCAAAACTTCAGTATCTGTTTCACTTTGAAAAGAAAAACCTTGTTTAAGCAAATCTTCTTTTAGTGTTGAGTAATTTTCAATAATCCCATTATGGACTACCGTGAAAATTCCGTGCATTGAGTTGTGCGGATGGGCATTTTTATCGCTTGGCCCGCCGTGGGTAGCCCAGCGTGTATGACCAATTCCAATGTTTCCAATATGCTTTTGTTTTAGAACAAAATTTTCAAGCTCTGTAACTTTCCCCATCTTTTTAAATACGTCTAATTTCCCATTCAGCAAGGCAATTCCTGACGAATCGTACCCGCGATATTCCAACTTCTTTAATCCATTAATTAATATTGGAAAAGCATCTTTCTCTCCTAAATAACCAACAATCCCGCACATAAAATTGAGTTTAAAGTTTCTTGTTTGATGTTTAAAATTTTAGAACGTCCATGTAATATTTCAATTAGCTTTCAGGGATTTCTTTGCTGAAAGTTTTATGAAACTCATTCAATAAAACATTCATCCTATTAATCATTTCATTGCCCAAAGCCTCTTTTTTCTCCATGTGGGTTTTAATAGTTATTACGGTAGCATTCCTTTCAAACGCTCCACGGACCTGAATAAAATCCTCTTCGCGATCACCATTTTGTCCATCAACACCAAAACCAGTCATTTTCACCAACGAAAACTCCTTTTTTGCGTCTTCAAATAAATATTTATCCATTGTTAAAACACTCTCTTTCCACTTTTTAACGATTGCAATTACATCCGAAATTGTAAATTTATCAACACCTTTTCCATAAAAGTTTTTAAAAGCATCTGCCACCCACGTCCATTCGAAATTGTAATAATTCTTATTGAGGTTTACCAATGCCGAATTTACTTCTTCGAGGGAAGTTATTCCTTCGTTTTCAATCGCATTTAATAGTTGGTCGAGTGCTTCATGCGGGCAAATTAGTCCCGACAAATCAACCCAGTAACCTTTTCCAAAAGTTGTGTCTGGTTTAAGCTGGTTTCTTAATTCGATATCGTTAAAAAAAGTACGTTCGTGGAGCCGGGTAATTAATGAATTTCCAAGAAATTTCCAGATAGCCATTTCATATAAGATAATTCCGCGATCCAGCGCATGTTTTTCAATTTTCATTTTATCTAATAAAAAGGTGTTTGTATTTTCTTGTGAAGAATCGCGAATTTCGATCAATTTATTTCTGCCTATCAACATTTTATGAACGGTGTATGGACTTAATAAGTTAAAATTGATTAGGTCGAGTAAGTTAGAATCTGTTCTATTGTCCCTTTTGGGCCACTTTTGGGTATCGCGGATTGTTCCTATACTTTTTAAATTAATCGCCGGAACCAAGATGCTTTCATCTTTATTTTCAATTAAATACGAGAAGGGGAAATCGGTGGTATCGCAATGTTTGTAGTGGCGCCCCATTACCAACGAGAAGGCTCCAATTCGCGAAGGCCAAAGTAGATAAGAGTCGCTGGTGGTTTTGCCGCCTCGTTCCATAATTCCTTGATGAATTGGACCTAATTTGTATAAATGATTACTTTGATTTGAGCCACTGCCCGCATTCAGAAACGAGAACATACCGGCAATAAGCAGTGTTGATTTATGGTGGGTTACAGTGTAAGGTCCTGCAAAAATAGAGCAAGCTTCGCCATGAAATCCCTGACAGTTAGCGAAAAACAAAGAATTTTCAGCGGAGTAATGCTTGTCGAGAATACAACCCTGTCCAATAAAACATTTCGAAACCAAAGTTGCATCGGTAATTTTTGTCCCCGAACTAATAATAAAATCTTCCATAATCACACCTTCGCCAATAATAACAGGTGCTTCGTAGTTGCTGTTGACACTGCCGTTTTTTAGTTTTTTTGCACCATCAATAATTGTAGCAGGTCCCATCTTTACATTTAAAATGGTATTGCAATTGAGGATTTTTGAATTGGCTCCAATAATTCCCTTGTCGCTTTTTACAAAATTGGCATAACCAAGAACCATCTTTTTTAGTGCACTAACAAGAGCCGGCCGGTGACGATAAAGCGACATCATGTAAGCAACATGTGCCGATAAATAATCATAAATTGGTATTTCGCGCCCGCCCCCCTCATTTATTGCTTCAACGGTAGCACCATTTCCAAAAGAGGTCTCGCCATCAACAGCGAGAGTAGTAATATTATCTATTACAACACCTTCTTCTATGATATAATTTGCAATGTAACTTCTAACATTATGGATCAGTGCATTTTTTCCGACCTCACAATTGTGCAACCAAGCGTTGTAAATACCTGTTTTAAAGGTGATTCCAC
Organism: Draconibacterium sp.; assembly: GCA_021648495.1. Classification (GTDB taxonomy): domain Bacteria; phylum Bacteroidota; class Bacteroidia; order Bacteroidales; family Prolixibacteraceae; genus Draconibacterium. The sequence continues at coordinate 5,232 of JAKIST010000020.1, read as the reverse complement.
CAACTAATTTTACTGAACCTTGAAAACTGTTTAATTGAATATGCCCACTAAACTTACAGTTTTCAATGTTGTTTACAACAAAATCGGATGCGACTTTTATTAGGTTCCAGTCGGGAGAGGAACAACCTTGATGTACCAATTGACCAATTTCTTCGTCAAACAGATTGCGATAGGCAGGAGTTGTGCTTAGAAACATTCTCTTGTAGATTTTTAATTGAAATTCAAAACTAAATTAATTTTTTGAATATAAGAATCAAAGAACATAACAAAATATAAACATCTTGAATATTAAGCATATCAAATATAATATAAAAAACAATAATTCAATATATTAGAATTAATAAAAACATTACATAATATTTTAAATAATGTATTGAACCCTTATTTTAAAACTGAAAAAGATAATTAACAAGACGAATATTTGATGGTAACTTTAGTTTTTTGCGTAGCCTGACGCGGGCAATTTCAACACTTTTTGCTGTAATGTCAAGAAGTCCGGAAATCTCTTTGCTTGAAAGTCCTAAACGAATGTAGGTACACAATTTTTTATCTTTAATTGAAATAGACGGATGGCGCACCCGAAGTTGATTTAAGAAGCCGGGGTGAAGTTTTTCAACTTGGTTTTCAATCGTTGTCCAGTTTAATGAAAGTGTAGATTTAGTTTCCAGTGCTTCCATTAGTTTATGAACCTGCTCTTGAGCATTTTTTGTGTCCCCAGAATAGACTTTTTTTAATTGATTAGTGACCATTTTTAATAATTCATTCTTTTGCGATAATTGCAGTAAAAACGAAACCAATTCCCTGTCTTTTAAATTAATATCGGTTTGTAATCTCTGTTTGGTACGGTCTTCAAACTCTTTTACTACCTCCATTTCATGAATATGTCCCATGGCGCGTTTCAAACGTGTAATATCCTGAATTGAAGCTCTAATACCCATGTATTTTCCTTGTTTGTTATAAACTCCACGCACATTTAACAAGCACCACCGCAATTGTTTGGTTCTGGTTAAAATCCGGAATTCGAGTGATTGATTAACCAGCATTTGGTCAAGGGAATTGGATAAAAAATCATTGTATTTAATTATATCCGGTTCGTAAACTAATAAATGGGAAATACTTTCAGCCGATAAAATTTGATTGGTAGTAAAACCGGTTAAATCGAAACAGGAGGGCGAACAATATTCAATATTTCCTTTGGGGTCGAACCAGATTTCCCACCCAAATGTAAAATCAGCGATCAACTGATAGAATTGTCGTTTCTCTTTTTCTTCTTTTAATTGAAGGTTTGTCTCCTCCAATTCAAATTTTAAATCCGAAATTTTAGACTCCAGGGTTTTATTGAGATTTTGGATAGTTTTATCGGTCTTTTTCAAAATGTCCCTATTAAAATTATTATTTCAATTTTAAGAAATTTCTTGCATAAAACCTAACATTTAAATAGATATTGAATTTAATACTGTCTGAAAATACTTAAAGCAATGAATTATTCCAAGTTGCGCTGAAATACTAATACTTTACAGTGATATGTGAAATTTTGAGGCAATGAATTTTAATAAGTGCCAAAAGCAATATAACATCGTGTCTTTTCGGAATTTATTTACTGCTTAACAAGGAGTTGCAACCCCTTGTTAAGCAGTACCATGCGGCATTATTTACTTTCTTTTATTACATGGTGCATTATGCAAAAATCAGGCAGTTTACAATGTCGGAAACTTATACAAGTTAAACAAATACAGAAAAGTGATATACTATTCTTACTTCACTCCCAAAACAAAACCTCGTGCCTGTAAATCTCGCAGTAATGTGAATGCTTCAGTTTGTAGCATTTCGAGGTCGTTTATCCCAAAGATGTAAAGAATGTCGTTAAAAATTTCTTCCAGTGTTTGTTCACATAGAACAATATTTTCAACTAAAAAAGTAAACAATACGGAAAGGTTGGCGAACTGAACTCTACCACTTTCTTTTTCACGATAAATCAACAAAAAATAATCACCTTTTTTATTTGCCGCATCAAACGGTTTCTCGAGGTGGACAGGATATTCCAGTTTTACAATTTTATGTTCCGGGTTTACAGCTATTTTCTCTGTTAGCCAGTTCTCGGTTTTTTTAAATTTTGGGTATTGAATATCTTCCATCATATACAATTCAACTTCCAACCATTCAAAATAAAGTAAATCGAATAAAAAGGGCAGATTGTATTTTTCAGCATAATTCTGTGATTTACAAAATTCGAAAAATTCTTCGGGCATTCTCCAAACCTGTGGTTCGCTGCATTTGTGCCAGCTAAAAAAGTTATATACCATTTCATCCCAAATTTCAGTTTCGATGTATTTAAACGAAATGGGGAAAGTGGTTTCCATAGCATCTTTTACTACGTTAAATATTAGTCGTCGATAGTGTGGCAGCCGCTCCTGTTTTGCTCCCAAGATAGCAAGGTCTTTGCCATCTCGGCAATACTGTGCAAAATTGCTTTGCTGATTATATGTTTCTGTTTTCAATAACATTATTAGTCCAAATTAAAGATGCACTTTTAATTGTAAGTTTCTTTTTTATTCCTTCTATTTGGGGAGGTTCGGAGGGGCTTTTTTGTTCCCCACTTATTCTTCATAATTTTTTTCAGGTTGTTTAATTCGCCTTGTAATTCATCCAGTTCGGGGATATTAAAATCGCGTTCCAACAAAACAGGAACGGGTTTAATTTTCTCCAATGTCCATTCAAAAAGTTCGTAAACCGGGTCAATAATTGCTTCACCGTGGCTGTCGATAATTAAATCGGGAGCTACTTTTGTGTGCCCTGCCATGTGGATGTATGCAACGCGTTCCAGGGGCAAATTATTAATAAACGTTTTAGCATCGTAATTGTGGTTGAAAGCGTTTACATAAACGTTGTTTACATCTAAAAGTAGTTTACAATCAGCCTCTTCCGCTATTTGCGAAACAAATGTTGCTTCATCCATTTCTGCTGCAACCGGCGTGTAATACGATACATTCTCAATGGCAATCTGTTGTCCTAAATAATCCTGAACTTGTTTAATTCGTTGTGCCACATGTTTAACTGCATCTTCCCGAAAGGGAATGGGCAATAAATCGTATAAATGTGCATTATCGCATTTCGAAAAACTCAGGTGCTCCGAATAAATTTCAATATTGTATTCCTTTAAAAAGTTTTTTACATTCTTCAGGAAATTCATGTCCAACTCCTCCGGACTTCCAATAGAAAGCGAAAGACCGTGGCTAATAATTGGATACATTTCAGCGAGCTGGTTCAATTTCTTTTTCCAGAAACCGCCAATATTCATCCAATTTTCAGGGGCTAATTCCACAAAACCCGGCTTTAATACTGAACCCGATAGAAACTCTTCTGCAAAATCTTTTCTGAATCCTATGCCGGTTTTTATTGTCATTATAAAATTTTTAGATATTTGTACTGTGTATTCAAATAAAAATATACAATAAGAATTTAAAAGATAGAAGTAGTAATTCTTCGGTTTTCCAATACCTTTTTTTATTCGATGTTTTACATTTTCAAAGAATAATAAAGCGGGGAAAAAGAGCCGAAGCCCTCTTTCCATCCCCTCATTCTATAAAGTATTGTTTATTTTTTCTCTTTTTTTGCTTTTCTCGCAGCTTTTTTGGTAGCTTTTTTATCGCCTTCTCCACATGTTCCTTCCCCACATTTTGCTTCGCTTGCTTTTGCTTCAGAAGCTTTCGCGTTGCTTTTTTTAGTTGCAGCTTTTTTATCGCCTTCTCCACATGTTCCGTCTCCACATTTTGCCGCACTCGATTTTGCTTCGGCTTTTGTGGTAGATTTTTCCCCACATTTTGCTTCGAAATTATTAAACGGGTTAGCGTTGCCATGAAGAATTTCGGTGCGGACCTCTGCTCCTGAACCAAGTGCATTATAATTAAATAAACTTGATGAACTTGGCATTGCACTTAACGCAGTTACGCTTAATAAAGCTCCAGCTACTAATGTTCCTTTAATGAAACTACTTCTTTTCTTGTTTTCCATGATAAATAATTTTAATGATAATTAATTTCTTATTTTTATTAAGATTGTTTCTGAATAGTTAGACGGCAACATATCCTAATCCTTACAAATAAATAAGATTAATTTCATTCAACTATTTAATGTGTTGATTTACAACAGATTTTATCTGTGAAAATTTTTCTTTAGAAAGACACTCTTCTGATTTAAGATTGGTATTTTGGTAAAAATCAACCATTGATTTGTCGATGATTTGGCTTTGGTGGTCAAATTCATGACAAGATTTGCACGCCATAAAATGAAGTTTAAGCTGGATCCGGTGCACAAATTTCAGCTTCTGAAAACTTTTCATAGAGCTAAAAAAAGTAGCTTGTTTGCAGGTAAGCATTATTTTGTCCATTAATTTCTTCATTCTTTTTCTGTTTATTTATTATGCCACCGTTTTGTTAGACAATCGCGGAGTTGTAATTTTGCCCGATGAATAATTGTCCATAAGTTAGACGGAGAAATATCTAATTCCTTGCAAATTTCTTTTGTTGAATAATCGTCAATGTTTTTTAGGGTGAATACTTTTGCCCATGTTTCGGGGAGGAGCGAAAGGCAAAGCATTAAAAATTGCATAAATTCTTCGCGCTCCATTATTTTGTCGGCTGAAATATCCCAGTTTTCAGGAGATGCATCATTGTCCCACTGTCCACCGGTTTTGAAAAACTGATTGTAAAACGAATCATCATCTGTTTCTACAACAGCACTACTTTGTTTAATTTCGCGATTTGTTTTTTTTCTGAAATGGTCGATAATTTTATTTCGAAGAATATTGTACAACCACGATTTTTCGGGACAATCCTGCCTGAATTTGTCCAGTGCATTCAATCCTGAAAGAAAAGTTTCCTGAACGAGATCTTCTGCAATTTCGCGATTTTTTACCCGGTACATGGTAAACCTAAAAAATTCATCTGAATATTCATCTACCCAAATGTTCGGGTCACAAGCAAATTTTTGTTTTTCAGTCACGATTTGAAGATAGATAGTTTCTAAATGAAAAGCAAGAAAAGAAGCCCCCAACCAACCCCCTCTCAAATAAATAATATCTGAAACTCCCGTCATTGCGAGTGTTCACTCAATTTTTATTGGATATTATGAGGAAATGACAGTACCGGGAGCCGGACTTTTTCCAAAGGGGGATGCCAATGGTGCCAAGTCCAACATATTTTCTTCGACTTGGGAAAGTCGAAGTCCTGGGGA
>JAKIST010000019.1 GCA_021648495.1 Draconibacterium sp. | reverse complement strand
ATGGGCATTCGTACAATCTCGAAGTAACGTTATTGGGCGAAATCCTTTGTCGCCCGGGAGATCCTAAAGACGGTATGGTACTCGATTTTGGTGACTTGAAGTCCGTGGTAAAGGCCAAAATCGTCGATCGGTTCGATCATGCATTAATGGTTAGCCGATTGATTCCCAAAAGTCAACTCGAATTACTTAAACAAACCACCGAGCGAATTATAATTGTTGATTTTCAACCAACTTCTGAAAATATTGTAAGCCATATTGCGAAAATCCTTCAACAACATTTGCCCCCGGGTGTTTCACTATTTAGCATCAGGTTATACGAAACAGTAACTTCGTTTGCCGAATGGTTTGCATCCGATAATCAATAATAAACAAACAGATAGATTTTAAGATATGAGATGTGAGAAAAAAAACTAATAAAAAATTTAACGTGTTATAGATCGACATTTTCAAAAATAAAAATAATTAATAATTTAAAAATAGTATTATGCCTGAAACTGGTCAGCAAAAACTTTTTCTGCTCGATGCATTTGCCCTAATTTATCGCAGTTATTTTGCTTTTATCCGTAATCCCCGATTTAATTCGAAAGGTTTAAATACTTCGGCAATGCTGGGAGTTACCAATACAATTGTGCAACTTTTGGAAAAAGAAAATCCAAATTTTATTGGAGCGGTTTTCGATGTTTCGGCACCCACATTCAGGCACAAAATGTTCCCTGAATACAAAGCTAACCGTGAGGCGATGCCCGAAGATTTGCGAAAATCAATTCCCTACATCCGTAAAATTATTGAGGGTTTTAATATTCCTATCATCGAAAAATCAGGTTTCGAGGCTGATGATGTAATTGGAACCTTGGCAAAACAGGCGGAGAAACAGGGTTTCACAACTTATATGATGACACCCGACAAAGATTACGCGCAGCTGGTTTCTGAAAAGACTTTTATGTTTAAACCTGGAAAAGCTGGTGGGGACCCGGAAGTTTGGGGATTGCCCGAAGTTCAAGAAAAGTTTGGAATTGAAACGGCGGATCAGGTAATCGATATTTTAGGATTGATGGGCGACAGTGCCGACAACATTCCCGGTTGCCCCGGCGTTGGCCCAAAATCGGCGCAAAAGTTGATTTCTGATTTTGGGAGCATCGATGGTATTTACCAAAATACCGACAAATTAAAAGGCAAGCAAAAAGAAAAATTAATAGAATTTGAAGCGCAAGTCAGGCTTTCGAGAACACTGGCAACCATTATCTTGGATGTTCCTATTGAATTCGACACTAAAAACCTGACCCGCGAAAAAGTTAACAAAGAAGCATTAACTGCTCTTTTTGAAGAATTGGAATTTAATGGGATTATCCAGCGCTTGAACCTGAAAGAAGTACCGGCTGAAGTTTCGATGCAGGGAACTTTGTTTGATATGGGAGCGGTAGCAGCATCTCCTGAAGAAATAAAGATGGAAACAATCGAAACCGTTCCACACCAATATTATTTGGTTGAAAACGAAATGCAGCGTGCAAGTTTACGTGCTGAACTTTCTGTTCAGAAAGAGTTTTGTTTTGATACTGAAACTACAGGTTTAAATACCCATTTGGCCGAAATTGTTTGCCTCTCTTTTGCTTTCAGAAAACATGAAGCTTATTGTGTTACCCTTCCTGTGAACAGGGACGAAGCGCAAAAAGTATTGGATGAGTTCCGTGAGGTTTTTGCTGATGAAAACGTTGTTAAAATTGGGCAGAACCTAAAGTACGATATTTTAATGCTGAGCAATTATGGTGTTGAAGTGAAAGGAAAATTGTACGATACAATGTTGGCGCACTATTTAATTCAGCCCGACTTTAAACACAAGCTCGATTTGTTATGTGCAAATTACCTGAACTATAAAAAAGTCCCAACCGAAGATTTGATTGGTAAAAAGGGGAAAAACCAGCGGACGATGCGTTCGGTTCCACTTGAAAAATTGCGTGATTATTCTTGTGAAGATGCTGACCTTACTTTTCAATTAAAACAAACAATTGACACTGATTTGGGGAAAGCGGAAGTTCGCGAAGTATTCGAACAGATAGAAATGCCGCTAATTCCGGTTCTTGTCCACATGGAAAATGCAGGGGTGAGGTTGAATTCGGAGGAATTAAACCGCTATGCAGTTGCTCTGCGCCAACAAATTATCCAAATTGAAAAAGAGATATTTGAGTTGGCTGGCCAGGAGTTTAATGTATCTTCTCCAAAACAGTTGGGACTTATTCTTTTTGAAAAATTAAACATAGATCCGAAAGCTAAAAAAACGAAAACAAAACAATATTCAACCGGCGAAGAGATTTTAGTCCGCTTGGTTGATAAACATCCAATCATTCAGAAAATATTGGATTTCCGTGGTTTGAAAAAATTGCTTTCAACTTATGTTGAGGCACTTCCTCTGCTTGTAAATGCTAAAACGGGTAAAATCCATACTTCGTATAATCAGGCTGTTGCCGCTACAGGTCGCTTGAGTTCGGTAAATCCAAACCTTCAGAATATTCCGATTCGTACGTTAAATGGTCGCGAAATCCGCAAAGCATTTATCCCTTCAGATGCTGATCACATTTTTTTGTCGGCTGATTACTCGCAAATTGAATTACGGATTATGGCGGCATTGAGCCAAGACAAAGAGATGCTGCAAGCGTTTAACGACGGGAAAGACATTCACTCCATAACTGCATCTAAAATTTTCAAGGTTTCAATAGAAGACGTTGACCCAGACATGCGGCGCAAGGCAAAAACAGCCAACTTCGGAATTATTTATGGGATTTCGGCATTTGGGCTTTCGCAACGCTTGAATATTCCACGTGGTGAAGCCAAAGCGTTAATTGACGGATATTTCGAAAGCTTCCCGAAAATCAAACATTTTATGGACAAACAAATTGAACTGGCAAGAAACCAGGGTTTTGTGCAAACAATTAAAGGGCGTAAACGTTATTTAAATGATATTAATTCTGCAAATGCAGTTGTCCGCGGAATGGCAGAGCGAAATGCGATAAATGCACCTATTCAGGGTTCGGCCGCCGATTTGATTAAAATTGCCATGATTAATATTTATCGACAATTAACCGAGCAGGGTTTAAAATCGAAAATGGTACTTCAGGTACACGATGAATTAAATTTTGATGTATTTAAACCTGAGTTGGAAAAAGTGAAGGAGATTGTAAAAACTGGAATGGAAACGGTTATGGATATTGGAGTTGCATTAACGGTGGAGATGAATGCTGCGGACAACTGGCTTGACGCACATTAGTGTCAAGACAATCGAGCTATTTCAGAAAGTTATGCTCTGCGAAGCGATTCTCCATGGGAGTCCTGAACTATGGAAGAATTTATTTCAGCATCCCTCCTTGTAGCAAAAGATTCCAAAACGAGTTCTCCCGAGAGGATCGCTTTGCGAGGAATGACGTACCCGAATCTTGAGTCTTGACTTGACACTTGTTATGATTTACGAAGTTGAAACAGAAGAAGATTATCAGCAGGCAATAAAAAGGTTTATTGCCATTTATGGTGAACCCAAAAATGAAACGGAAGTGAAAGAGATTTTCCTACTAATTTTTTTAATGTCGAAATACGAACAAGATAATTGCACTATAAATTAATACCGACCTAAAGATCTATTTTAAGAATGTGTTGTAAGTAATTTTTTTTGTATAAAAATGCAAACGACTCAGGAGAACAGGTTAGAAAAGCATATTTCATTTGAATACACAAGTTTTAACAGAGTAGTTTTGCGTGGATATGTTCAACGTTTATTGGTCGAAGGTTCGGTATAAATATGTTGCGCAATTTAGGCTTTACCAACTATAGCAATAGCGTTATGAGAATCCTTACTGACAAATTAAATTTCCACATAAAAAAGACTGCATAGAAGTTTGATGTAAAAATATATTGGTGGGGAGAGCAAGAAAAGAAACAATATCATTCGAAAATTGATTTCGTACAAGACCGTTACAAAAATGAATTGACAAGGAAAAACAAGAAAAATAAAGTAACCGCCATTATTCGGGCTGTGGAGAATACAAGGACTTTTACAAATAAAAACATCAAGACAAAAAAAGGTAAAACTTTTACAAAAATATATCCTGCAAATAAATTTGTTAGTCAATACTACACTTTTATATTGATGATGAGAAACTAGGTCTTTGTTATTTTAAGATATCATCATACATTTCTTTTGTAAGCGAATTTTACTTTAATGGGCACAATTACCTGAAAAAGCAATTTGATTTAGCGTACAAAAGAACGAGTTAAAACGGTTCGGTTATTTTATTACAATCCCTAAGTATAAAAAAACGTGAATTTTATTTACGTTTTTAAAAAGTTAAAACATAGAGGGCGTTACGAAATTCCAACTAAACAAAGGCATTTATTCCTACCGATTGGAAGCAGGAAGTTTTTCGTCAACAAAAAAGATGATTGTTGATTAGTAGAAATCAAAAATTACCCATTAATACTTAATCGGCTAAACTGACGTTATTTTTAAAGTCCTTTTTAAAAAATATTTTACTTTTACCTCCTGAAAGAAAATGGGTATGAACGTTAGGTTAGCTTTACTTTTTTTATTGATAGTTTTATTAAGTGGGTGCGGTGCAGCAAAGTATGGAAGAGATGCTATGCTTTCGCATGACATTGGAGAATATTATAAAGCAATCGGGAAATACAGAAAAGCAAGCCGAAAAGAAAAAGATCGTGAAAAACGAAAGCTTTATGCTTTTGAAACTGCGGAATGTTACCGCGCTATTGGCGATTACGAAAGGGCTGAACTGTATTATAAAAATGCCATCCGCAGAGGGTACAAAGATAATATCGCATTGTTGTATCACGCTGATATGTTGCGTGCAACCCAGCAATATGAAGAATCAATAGAAACTTACCGTATTTATTTAGACTCGGTACCCGGTGACGAGCGCGCTTTGGCAGGATTGGAAGCCATCCAAAAAACGCAGGATTGGGTTGCAAATCCAACGCGTCATATCATAAATCCCATTAAAGAACTCAACTCGCGGGCAAGCGATTATTCACCTGTTTTTGTTGCAGGTCGCGATAACGAAATAATATTTACGTCCACACGTAAAGGAGCCACAGGGAAAAGGGAGAGTATGATTACCGGGCAAAGCTATGCCGATTTGTTCCGGGCTACATTTGGTGTGCAAAAGCAAAAGTGGGAAGAGCCAAAATTATTGGATGAAACTATGATTGTGAATACGATGGACGAAGAGGGAGGGGCAACACTTTCGTCAACTGGTGAGCAAATGATTTTTACCCGTTGCCGTTACGATAAATCGCAGGCTTTGGGAGCCGAATTATATGAGTCGTCACAATCGCGGGGATCGTGGTCGAATCCTATAAAAGTACAAGTAGTTGGCGATAGTATTATTGCTGCACACCCTGCTTTAAACGAAGATGGGACAGTACTTTATTTTGTTTCGGATATGCCCGGCGGATTTGGCGGAAAAGACATTTGGCGGGCAGACAAAAATGGCGCAACTTACACAAAACCGGTAAACCTTGGAGCAGCCATAAATACTCCCGGAGATGAAATGTTCCCTTTTGTTCGCGATAATGGGGAACTCTATTTTTCGTCAAACTACCACATTGGGATGGGCGGCTTCGATATTTTTGTTGCAAGCAAAGATGAAGACGGAAATTGGCTTGTTAAAAATATGGGCTCGCCAATGAATTCACCTTTCGACGATTTTGGGATTAGTTATGTTGTGGGCGAAAATAAAGGTATGTTTTCATCCAGTCGGAAAGGATCGCGCGGCGACGATATTTACTCCTTTGTGGTACCTCCTAAAATTTATTCGGTTGAAGGTGAAGTTTTCAATAAAGAAACAAATTCGAAAATTGATGGAGCTACAATTCGAATTATTGGCACCGATGGAACGAACTTGAAAATGCGTACTAAAAATGGCAAATTCCAGCTAAAATTGAAGCCGGAAACAGAATATATTTTTGCGGCATTTAAAGATGGGTTTTTACGCGATAAAGCCACAGCCAATACTATTGGGATGGCGGACAGTCGCGATTTTAAGTTCGACATGTTTTTAATACCCACCGATGCACCTATAAAAGTAGATAATATAAATTATGAGTTTGCAAGTTGGGAGTTGTTGCCCGAATCGAAAATTGCATTGGATACCTTGGTCCAGATTTTAAAGTTTAACCCAACCATTACGATCGAATTAATGGCACACACCGACCACGTTGGCAGCGACCAGTTTAACTTCGACCTTTCGCAAAAGCGTGCACAGAGTGTTGTCGATTATTTAATCGAGAAAGGAATTAATCCACAACGCTTGGTTGCAAAAGGTTATGGAGAAACCTGGCCCAAAATGGTTACACGAAGTTTGGCAAAAAAATACGATTTCCTTAAACGAAACGATGAATTAACAGAGGAGTTTATTTTAAAACTTACACCTGAGCAACAGGAAATTGCAACTGCAATTAACCGCCGTACCGAATTTCGAGTACTCTCTACTGATTTTATTGAACGTTTTGATGCCGAGCCTGAGAAATAGTCTCTTGAAACTTTCGCAATTTTTCAAATAATAGCTCATTTCACTTTCAAACGGCACTGAGCCAATTCGTGTATTTAATATTTCATTTTTTACGTCAAATCGTCAAAGACGAATTGGCGGTGTTGCAACGGAGAACTGCGGTTGTAATACCCACTGAACCCCGCATTACATATAGCTTTTGTGGTGCGTTTCGTGCTTTAATTAAGTCAATATTGTCATTTTCAATTTTGTCAAATACTTCTCTTTCGAATTCGGAGAAACCACTTTTGTCTCTTGTGAATTTTATTTGCCCATTTTCTATATAATTCAGGAATTTACAATGTTTGAAGATTACCCACCTGCATATTCTTCTTGTGATACTATTATTCCTGAATAGATAATTATAATATTACCCCATGCCAAACTGGAAAGAAGTTCTTCAAGAAATAAACGAAGTTCATACAAAAAAATTAAGTTCAAGTCCTATTGATTTGTTTGAAGAAAATATTTACGAGAACTATCTGAATATACTGGAAGAAATGTTATTGCTTATTATTCTGGATTTCTTCAAAAGCCAAATTCAATAGATGGTTCAGTGAATGACAAGGATATATCTGGCTTTATGTTAAATATAAATAAGTTAGATAAATCAAAAGGATTGGATATAATTTTGCACACTCCGGGAGGGCAAATTTCAGCAACAGAAGCTTTGGTTAATTATATAAAATCAATCTTTGGCAAGAATGTTAGAGTATTGGTTCCTCAAATTGCGATGTCGGCAGGAACAATGATTCCTTTTTCTGGAAAAGAAATAGTTATGGGTAAACATTCCAGTCTTGGGCCAATTGATCCACAGGTTGGAAATATGCCAGCTGAAGCGGTTATTGGAGAATTTGAACAAGCAAAAAGGGATATTTTAGCAAATCCAAAAGCTGCGGGATACTGGCAATTTATTTTACAAAAGTATCATTCCACTTTTCTTACTTCATGTTCCCAAGCAATTGAACTATCAAAAATATTGGCCAAAGAGTGGCTTTTGGGGAATATGTGTGATGGGGATGAAAGTAAATGTGATACAATATTAGAATTATTTTCAAGTCATAAAGAAACTAAAATGCACGCAAGGCATATTGGTATAGATCGATGTAAAGAATCTGGTTTAAAAATTACCAATATTGAAGGCGATCAAAAATTCCAAGATTTATTATTAACTGTTCATCATGCATTTATGCATACATTTTCTGCAAGTGCAGCGATAAAAATTATTGAAAATCATGAAGGAAATGCTTTTATTGAAAATCTACCGGTAAGATTGGATTTTCCAAATAAAACTTCACAAAAGAATGAAATGAAGAATTTTTCATAAGAAGGTGTTTGTGAAATTATATATAGGATTCTTTTGTGGCTGGTGATAGATAGGTTTCTTTTTTTTGTTCCCAAACCTGATTGATAACAAGTACAAGTTTAATAGCATATTTTAGTTTTTCTTTGCAAATGTTTTTGAGTAAAATATTTTATTCAAAACATCGGACTAACAATATGCGCCAACGACTCGCGAACTTTAAAATGCCAGGGGCGTTGTTTCCATTCATTTAGTTTTATTTCGCGGCAATTTTTTACATCAGCGATAAAATATTTTTCCAGTTTTTTGGTAAACCCTTCCTCATAAATAAATGCATTTACTTCAAAATTGGTTTCCAAACTTCTAAAATCCAAGTTGGTAGTTCCAATGGTTGAAAACACATCGTCAACAATCATAAATTTGCTGTGCATAAAACCATGTTGGTAGAAAAAGACTTTTACGCCAGCTTCCAACAGTTTTTCAACAAAAGAAAACGAACACCATTTTGGAGTGCTTGCATCCGATTTTTCAGGAATAATAACCCGAACATCGACATTGCTCAGCGCCGCTGTTTCAAGCGCAGAAACAATGGGTTGGGGAGGCATTAAATAGGGTGTGGTAATGTAAATTTTTTTTCGTGCATTTGTGATGGCGGCAAAAAAGGCTTGTTCAATGTTCTGCCAGTCGGAGTCGGGGCCGCTCGCCGATATTTGCACAGGTGTTCCCGGAGCATCGGTAAACGGAGGAAAATATTTTTGATCTGATAGGTTTTGGTGAGTTACAAAATACCAGTCGGCGGCAAATATTACCTGTAAACAAGCTACTGCATCGCCCTTAATTTGCAGATGTGTGTCGCGCCAGTGCCCCAATTTTTTAACTCCTTCAATATAACGGTCTGCAATATTTATTCCACCGGTAAATCCAATTTTGCCGTCAATAATTGCAATTTTTCTGTGGTTCCTGAAATTTACCCTGGAGGTAAGCCGGGGGAACCGGACTTCCATAAACGAGTAAATTTCAATTCCATTTTCCTTTAATCCTGAAATAAAATTTTTGCTCAAACCCCAACTGCCAACGTCATCAATAATTATTCGCACTTCAACGCCTTCCTTGCATTTTTCTATGAGCAGGCTTTTTAACCGGGTTCCAATTTTATCGTTAGAAAAAATATAGTATTCTAAATGAATATGATGTTTGGCATTTTGAATTGCTTTAAAAATTGCCTGGAATGTTTCCTCCCCGTTGTTCAAAATTTTGAGCTGGTTTCCTGTGGTTAAAAGGGCATTCGAATTGTTTAATAGCAAGCGGATAATATTTTCTTTTTCCAGTGCTTTTTTACTTATTTTTAAGTGGGTTTGGTCAATATTGCGAAGTTGTTGCCAGGAAAGTTTTCTGATTTTGCCCAGGCTTTTAATCCCTTTTCTTGAAAAAAGTTTGCGTTTGCGGTACTCTTGTCCGAAAAAAAGATAGAAAAAAACACCAATGATGGGGAGTAGGATTAAAACCAAAATCCAGGCTGCTGTTTTATATGGCGACCGTTTTTCCAAAACAATTACAATGGCAACCGGAATTGCAGTGGCTAAAAACACCAGCGAGAATATTCTCCCAAATTCATTCCATTCAATCATTTTATTTTTTCGTGTTTAAATACAAAATTCATTATTTTTAAGTTATTAAACAATATGGCAAACATTTCGTACTATACGTAGTTAATGTTTATTAAGTTTGTTTTTATGAAACAGATAATATTTGGGATAGTAGTTTTATTTACGATAGCCGCTTGTTCAACACAAAAAAGCGCAATTAAAGTTGAACCCAGCGTGAATGAAGGAGTGGTTGAAGACAGTGTGGAATATGGTTTGGAAACATTCGACCCTAAATTTGAAACCTGGTATTCAATGCATGACAGTCCGGCGTTGTACCACTCGCAAAGCTATTACGAGAGTTGGAACATGCAATATGTTTCGGCGTGGAACAGTCGGGCAATGAGCGGCAATAGAAATTCGTTTTTTGAAAATGTTATTGAATATACACCAAGTATTGATTATGGATTTGAATTAAACCATGAGCTTTTCTATTATTTTCAGTATGTCGAGAAAGTTTTGAAAATAAAAATTATACAGGATGGACCTATGGGTTTGTGAAGAAATAACATAACTGGAATTAACGAAGTTAGCGTGCAAAAGAACGAGTTAAAACGCTTAGGTTATTTCATTACAATCCCTAAGGGAGTAACTTTTTAGCAATTTTTGTAAACAATTAATTTATCTGAATCTAAATTTTCAGAGGAAACAATATTCCCTGAAATTTGTGGAGCACTTATTCCGTTGTAGAAATATTTATTACCAACAAACAGGTGTGCTTCATCCCAAAGTTTTGTATCAATAAAACTCTCCAACAATTGTTTTCCGCCCTCAACAATTACAGAGAGTATTTTTTTGTTGTACAGCTCTTTCAATATTTGTGGTAAAACATCTCTGTTGAAATCGATTTTCACAAACAAAATATTTTTAGTTCCCCCATTCTTTTTTGAATTAAAAACAATCGTTTTTACAAGGCCATCAAAAATATTGAGGTTTTTCGGCAAACGCAATTTATTGTCTATTACTACCCTGATCGGGTTTCGTCCCGGGCAGCGGCGAACGGTTAACCATGGATTATCTTTTAAAGCGGTATTTGTCCCCACAAAAATTGCATCTTCTTCTGCACGTATTTCATGAACGCGCCGAAGTGCATTTCTCCCGGTTATCCAGGTGGGTTCGCCAAACTCTTCGTTGGTGCGTTCAATGTCGATAAAACCATCGAGTGTTTGTGCCCATTTCAAAATTATGTACGGGCGTTTTTTTTCATGAAAGGTAAAAAAACGTTTGTTGAGCTCGCGGCACTCGTTTTCCAAAATGCCAACTTCAACTTCAACCCCCGCTTTTCTAAGTTTCTCAATTCCTTTGCCGGCAACTTTTGCAAACGGATCGATTGTTCCAATTACAACTTTGGAAACCTTGTTTGCAACTATTAAATCGGAACAAGGTGGTGTTAGTCCAAAATGCGAGCAAGGTTCAAGTGTAACAAAAAGTGTGCTCTCTTTAAGTAATTCTGGATTTGCGACAGAATTTATGGCGTTTACTTCGGCGTGGGCCTCACCATATTTTTGATGATAACCTTCTCCAATAATTTTTCCTTTGTGTACAATAACACAACCAACCATCGGATTTGGGGAAGTGTTGCCGGCCCCTAATTTTGCCAATTTTAGGCAGCGATCCATCTGTTTTTCGTTTGTTGTCATTTTTCAAGGGAAATTAGAGGATACTTTGTACTATTTGTCTCCTATCTCACATCTAAAAATCTATTGTAACTTTGTGGGGTCAAAAGTAAAAAATGCGGGCAACTATTCAATATATCGAAAAGGAATTAGCAGAAATGTATCCAAAAACGGAAGTGCAAGGATTTGAACATTTTATTTTTGAATCGGTTTGTGGTTGGAATTATACGAGTCAGGTTTTAATGAAAAATAAAAAAATAAGCTCGCTCGAAATTCAAAAAATTGAAGCAATTGTTCGACGATTAAAAATGTATGAACCCCTTCAATATATTTTAGGTGAAACAGAATTTTACGGGCTGAATTTGAAAGTAACTCCAGCGGTGTTGATTCCGCGGCCCGAAACAGAGGAGCTGGTTCATTGGATAATTGAAAGCAATGCTTTTGGCTCGCCCCAGGTTTTGGATATTGGAACTGGAAGTGGTTGCATTGCCCTGGCACTAAAAAAGCAAATAAAAAATGCAGAAGTTTCCGGTGTCGATATTTCAAAAGAAGCATTGGAAGTGGCCAAACAAAATGCTGAAAACAATAAATTGGAAGTTGGTTTTTTTCAATCCGATATTTTGAGTTGGGAACATTACAATTGGAAGGTTTTTGATATAATTGTAAGTAACCCTCCGTACGTTCGCGAAATTGAAAAACAAAAAATGCAGGCTAACGTTTTGGAATACGAACCCGAAAATGCTTTATTTGTTTCGGATGAAAACCCACTGGTTTTTTACCACAGAATTGCTGAATTTGCTAAAAAATATTTAGTTGATAGAGGAAAATTATTTTTCGAGATTAATGAATTTCTGGGGGCAGAAACGTGTAAGTTGTTAGAAAACAAAGGTTTTGTTGATGTTGAGTTGAAAAAAGACATGAATGGTAAAACCCGAATGTTAGCTTGTCGAAAAAAAAATAACCATTGAACTCGTTTCGAGAATAAATTTTCAAACACTTTTTTCTATCTTGCTGCTCAAATAACAAAGGATTTAAAGTGAGAAAAACCCTTGTAAACATATTTCTATTCCTAAATTCATTGGCAGTAATTTCCCTGTTTATTGGGTATTTGTCGGTATATATTCCGCCAGATCAATATTGGGTCCCTTCGTTTTTTGGGCTTGCTTACCCTTTTCTTTTACTGGTGAATATTCTTTTTATCGTTTTTTGGTTACTTTTTAAACCACGCTATTTTTTGGTTTCGCTAATCACCATTTTAATGGGTTGGGGTTTTCTTTCGAGGTACATTCAATTAAAAGGGAAAACCAATGAAAATGGAGGTATAAAAGTATTATCGTATAACGTACAGTATTTTGCGGGCACTGGAATGGAAGCGCAAAAAGAAAATGCCAATAAAATCATTGCTTTTTTAAACGAACAGAAAGCAGATATTATTTGTCTTCAGGAAACCCGCTTGCGAAAAAAGAGCATTTTTAACCTGCCAAACGCAGTAAAAAATTTGACTTCGATAGAACATTATCAATACGCACGGTCGAGTACAACATTCGGGTTGGTTACAATGACCCGTTTCCCGATCGTAAAAATGGGTGAAATCAGGTTCGAAAAATCGCGCAACATGACCATTTTTACCGACATGTTAATTGATGCTGATACTGTGCGGGTTTTTAATGTGCATTTGCAATCGTACCAAATCGATCCCAATAAATATTCAATTATCGATTCGTTGGGCGTAAACCAGGGTGAAGATTTGAAAGAGCTGCGCGAAATGGGTCACAAGCTTAAAAATGCTTTTCAAATGCGGGCAGCACAAGCACGGGAAATTAGAAAATACATCGACACCTCGCCCTACAAAGTAATTGTTTGTGGCGATTTTAACGACACTCCCGTTTCGTTCGCATATCAACAGTTACGTGGCAATTTGACAGATGCATTTGTGAGTTCGGGCAAAGGAATCGGGCGAACATACATCGGGAAATTACCTTCGTTCCGAATTGATAATATTTTTTACAGCGAAGAATTTGAATCGTTTAATTTTCAAACCTACGATTTTCGATTGTCCGACCATCTCCCTATTTCGTGCGAGTTGCTTAAAAAATAAAAATTATTCTGTCAGTATTTCTAAAGCTGCTGTTTTATCTTTTTTGAGTTGCCCGGCAAGCATCTCAATATCATCAAATTTTTGCTCCTCTCTAATCTTATCAATAAAAACCAATGTAATTTCTTGTCCATAAATATCATCCGAAAAATCAAAAATATTTACTTCAATGCTCCGGTTGTCGGCATTCTTGTTGAAAGTTGGCCGGGTACCAATGTTTAACATCCCGTTGTATTCCGCTTTATTAATAATCACTTTAACAGCATAAACACCGTACCCGGGAATAATTTTGTGTTTATCCGAAGCTTCAATATTTGCA
This sequence comes from Draconibacterium sp., assembly GCA_021648495.1. Taxonomy (GTDB): domain Bacteria; phylum Bacteroidota; class Bacteroidia; order Bacteroidales; family Prolixibacteraceae; genus Draconibacterium. Next base: position 8,921 of record JAKIST010000019.1, on the reverse strand, counting down.
GTGGGGAAACCCAGTTTTCTACCGAGCTGTTTCCCGGCAACCACGGTTCCCCGAAGCGTAAAATTATATCCGAGAAAGTGGTTTGCCAATTTAATATTTCCAAATTGAAGTATTTCACGAATTTTAGAAGAACTTACATTTTCTTCGTTCACAGAAAGTGCTTCAAGCTTTTCAATTTCAAAATTATGTTGAGTTGCACATTTTTTTAGATATTCAAACCCACCTTCACGGTTTTTCCCAAATTTATGATCGTAACCAACTACCAAACAGTGCGTTTTCATTTTATCAACCAGTACCTGTTTCACAAATTCAGAATAAGTTAATTCCGAAAATTCTTTGTTAAAAGGATAGATAATAAGATGGTCAATGCCGGATTTCTCGAAAAGTTTTATTTTTTCGTCGAGTGTTGTTAGCAGTCGTAAATTGGTTTCATCGGGCGATGTTACCAATCTGGGATGCGGATAAAAAGTGAAAATTACAGATTCCCCATTGTGCTTTTTCGCAAACTCGTTGAGGCGTAAAATTACCTTTTGATGCCCAAGATGAACTCCATCGAAAGTACCGATAGTTACCACCGGATTTACTGCATTAAACTCTTTTAAACCTAAATGTAATTTCACTTTGTTGATTGAATCAAATAATTACTTGAGGCTTTGCCTCGGGATTCCATATATTCTCCCCTGAATTTCATCCTACTTTCATCCATTAATTGACAGATGACAGTATGGTGAAATAGAGAAAATTCGATTTTCGGCTTTTTTGCCGAAGTAAAGTTAGTGAAATACCCCTTGGCCTGCCACGGGGATAGTCAACTTTAAGAATTCTCTTTATTTAAGAACGAACATAATTTTTTTTAATGGATTAAGGACAAAAAAAGTAAAAAATCTGCTTTTAGCAGAATTACTTAAAATACGTTATTTTCCAAAATACTGTTTTTGGTGTACCGGATTTTGTTAATTTTACGTCCTTTAACAAGAATTAGCATGACATTGAATCGATTTGTTTTTATTCTGTTTGCCGCGCTTATAGTACTAAGTAGTTGCGAGAAAAGTAACCAGTTTACCATTCGTGGGAAAATTACACACGCCGAGGGGGATACCATTTATTTGGAAGAATTGCATGTTTCGTCGTTAAAACCGGTGGGAGAGGTGAAAGTGAATAAAAACGGCGAATTTAAATTTAAAGGCGAAACCGGGATTCCTTCGTATTATTTGTTGAAATTTTCGAATACAAAGTTTATTACGCTTTTGATTGATTCGATAGAGAATATTGTGGTTGAAGCTGATTTTGCAAATTTTGGGAGAGATTACCATGTGGAAGGATCGCCTGGTTCTGTTCAAGTGAGGGAGTTAGCTGAAACATTAGCTTCCACTCAACACAAACTTGATTCGCTGCAAGCCCTGAATCGGCTCTATCAAGGCAGTCCTGATTATGAAACGTTAAAACAAAAATGGAACGAAACGTATAGGGATATCGTTCAAAAGCAATATGATTTTTCTAAAAATTTTGTAATGAGCAACCCCTTTTCTATGGCGAGTGTTTATGCCCTGTACCAGAAATACAAAGATCAAAGTTACGTAATTAACGACTTGCAGACCATGCGAACAGCAGCATCTGCATTAAATTCCATTTATCCCAATTCGGAACATGTTAAGGCATTATATCAGAATACTCTATCGGTTTTGAAAAGCGAGAAGGCAGCTAAAGTTCAGAAGTTTATTCAAGAGCAGGGTGAAAACAGCCCAGAAATTGTTCTTCCCAATCAGGACGGAAAGGAAATTGCACTTTCGTCGTTGCGCGGGAAAGTGGTGCTGTTGCATTTTTGGGCCGCAGAAGACAGAGGTTCCCGAATTATAAACCCGGTTTTGGTTGAAGTGTACAAAAAATACAAAAATAAAGGATTCGAAATTTATCAGGTAAGTGTTGATACAAACCGGTTTGAATGGGTGGATGCTATTGATAAAGATAAACTAAGCTGGATAAATGTGGGCGATATGAAAGGAAGCAACAATGCCGCTACTGTTTACAATGTGAAGGAGATACCTTATAATTATCTGCTGGATAAAGAGGGAGCTATTATTGCCAAGGATTTAAAAGGTCCGGCATTGGATAAAACATTGGCAAGAATTCTGAAATAGAAATTATTTTTGTTCAAATAACTAATCAAGAAAATTTTTGTGTATTGATAGGAAAAGGGAAAATATATTTTGTTTCCGATGTTCATCTTGGTGCACCTGCATTGAACAATAACCGTGAACGCGAGGTCCTTTTTGCAAAGTGGTTAGACGAAATAAAAAATGATGTTGCTGAATTATATTTAATGGGCGATATCTTTGATTTCTGGTTCGAATACAAAAAAGTTGTCCCGCGAGGTTTTACAAGAATTTTAGGACGAATTGCTGATTTAACCGATAAAGGGATTCCAGTTCATTTTTTTACAGGCAACCACGATTTGTGGGCTTTCGATTATTTGCCCGAAGAGTTGGGAGTTATTCTTCATAAAAACGAAATTATAAAAGAAATTAGTGGGAAAAAGTTTTTCCTTGCGCATGGCGATGGGATGGATGCTGGGGATAAAGGGTACACTTTCTTAAAAAAGATTTTTACCAATAAAACCTTACAGTGGTTTTTTTCGCGGCTGCACCCAAATTTTGCGTTTACCCTCGCTCACAAATGGTCGAAGTCAACCCGGTTGGCTAAAATTAACATTGAAGAAGAATTTGAAGTTAATAAAGAAGGAATATATAAATTTGCCGAAAGTTTTTTGGAAAAGGAATATATTGATTATTTTGTTTTTGGGCACCGCCATCGTATGAGCAACGCAGCAATTGGGCAAAATTCGAGATTTGTTCTGCTCGGTGACTGGATTAAAAACTTTTCTTATGGTACTTTCGATGGCGAAAAATTTGAATTAAAAAGATATAGCTAAAAGTGAGCAAGTTGGATAATATGAAAAAAGAAATTTACACCCGGATTATCGGGACAGGAAGTTACCTACCACCACAAATTATAAAAAACAGTTATTTTTTGAACCATGAGTTTTACGAACCTTCGAAGAAGAAAATAGTAGGCAAAACGAATGAAGAAATAATTCAGAAATTCAAAGAGATTACAAATATTGAAGAACGGCGATATGTTGCTGACGACCAGTTAACTTCTGATATTGCAGCTTTGGCAGTTACCAATGCTTGTGAGTCGGCAGGCATTTCGAAAGAAAGTCTCGATTTTATTATTATTGGCCATAACTTTGGTGATATTATCCACGGAAATGTTCGGACCGATGTTTTGCCTTCGTTGGCAAACAAGGTAAAAATGAAGTTGAAGATTGATAATCCCAGCTGCATTTGCCACGATGTAATTGCGGGTTGCCCGAGTTGGACACAGGGAATGATTATTGCCGATGCCTACATAAAAAGCGGTTTTATGAAACGCGGAGTGGTTGTTGGTTCCGATGTTATTTCACGTATTTCGGATCCGCACGACCGTGACTCAATGATTTATGCCGATGGTGCAGGTGCTACCTTGCTTGAAGGCATTGAAAGCGATGAACCCACAGGAATCCTTTCACATTCCAGTCGTGCAGATTCAGTTCGTTTTGCGAACCTGCTTATTTTGGGCAAATCAAATAATCCGAATTATAATGGCGATGAATTATTCCTTAAAATGGCAGGGCACAAATTGTACATTTATGCCATTAACACTGTTCCGGGTGTTGTAAAAGACAGTATCGAAAAAGCCGGCCTTGATTTAGGCGATATTAAGAAAATTTTCATTCATCAGGCTAATGAGAAAATGGACGATGCTATTTTGAATGGCATTTTTAAGCTTTACGGTGAAAAAAATATCCCCGATGGAATTATGCCCATGAGCATTAGTAAGTTGGGCAACTCCTCAGCCGCAACAGTTCCAACGCTTCTCGATTTGGTGTTAAAAGGAAAAATGGAAGGACAAGAGGTAGAAACTGGTGATTGCACAATTCTTTGCTCGGTTGGTGCGGGAATGAATATCAACTCAATTGTTTACAAATGGTAAAAGTTTGAGTTTAGGAACTATTACGTAATAAGATGAATGATTTGAGCGAAGGTATTTTGTTCTTTTGCTTTTTATCTTCTTTGAAAAATTCTTTTTAATAGAACCACTATTTACAGATTTTTCAACTCGCTAAAAATCAAAATATCTACGCATAAAACAAGCGTTTATTGATTTACAGCTCCTTAACAGTTTCTTACCACTTAACGGGTTTCAGATTATTTTTTATTAGGAAATTATTTGCTTTTTGAAAATGGTGGTTTCCAAAGAAGCCACGGCTGGCAGATAAGGGGGAAGGATGTACCGAAGTTAATACGAGATGTTTGTTTTGGTCGATTAACTTCCCTTTTTGGATGGCATAATTTCCCCACAAAATAAAAACAACATGTTCCTTTTCCTCGTCAATTTTATGAATTACAGCATCGGTAAATGTTTCCCAACCTTTTTTTTGATGCGAACCGGCTTGGTTTGCCCTCACCGTTAAAGTGGCATTGAGCAATAAAACACCCTGTTTCGCCCAATCAATAAGATTTCCACTTTGGGGGATTTCTTTCCCGACATCATTTTTGAGCTCCTTAAAAATATTCCGCAAACTTGGAGGAAAAGCAACTCTATCGTTTACTGAAAAGCAAAGCCCGTGTGCCTGTCCGGGACCATGATACGGATCCTGCCCGAGAATTATTATTTTTAATTTATCGAACGGGCACTGGTCGAAGGCATTAAAAATGAGTTTGGCTGGTGGATAAATTTTGTGCGTTTTGTATTCTTTTCGGACAAAACCCCTTAGTTCAATAAAATATTTTTTTTCAAATTCATCTGCCAACAATAATTTCCAGCTTTCCTCAATTTTAACTTCCATAATATTGTTTTAATTTCAAAATTCTAAAATAAGAAAATATAGCATTGTTGTCCGGTTAAAATCTATTATAATCTCTAAAACCTTTAATTTTATTAAGTTCCTATTGTCTTTACAACCATAAATTTTAGGATCGTCATTCCGAGAGTTCACCCAAAATTATTGGGTATAATGAAAAAATAAAAGAAATGGGAACCGGACTTTTTCCAACTGAATTCCTACAAAGCCCAAGTCCGGTTTGTTTGTTTATTTGTTGGAGTTGACCCAAAGGGATGCCTATGGCAGAACTTGTTTCAGGGTCTTTGAAATAGTCGCTGACAATCAGCATGTTACGTAAATCTGTCATTGGCAGTATGCAATGAAGCAATCTCAAATTTTTTACTGGACACTAGTAATTTTAAATGCATCTTGAACGGTTTCGACCGGCAATTGACAAACTCCTTCTTCGCACACATAAATCAGCGTTTTCCCTTTTACAAGCCTATCTTTTAGAAGGGGGACAGCACTGTTGCTTTTAGAAAAAGCCCAAAGAATATTGGGTTGAAACCCGCGTTTCATCCCGTTAAAAACGTGCCCGGCATTTTCGCCCGAAATGGCAACCTCAAAATATGGCTCCGTTGTTTTCAGCATTAAAGTTCCCCAATTAGCGAAAGCCATTGGATATTGGGCAAATTGCGGAGTAATGTGTTGCAGCATTTTTTTCGCCATTGTTAAATATTCAGGACGACCATAAATAAGGTACATTCGGTGCAAGTTGTTTGCCATCACCGAATTGGAAGCAGGAAGCACATTGTCTTCTTTTTGAAAATGGTTGGTAACAAGCGAATTTTCATTTTTTTCAGCGCAATAAAACAAGCCACTTTTCTCATCATAAAAATGCTCAAAAGTGTAGGCAGCCATTTTTTCGGAAAGATTCAACCAATCCTCATCGCCAGTTACTTCAAACAACGAATTATATGCCTGGATCAATAATGAATAATCTTCTAAAAAACCGTCAACCGAAGCTAAGCCATTTTTCCAACTATGATAGAGTTTTCCGTTCAGCGACATTATGTTTTCCTTCAAAAAGAGTGCATTCTTTTTTGCTAAATCCAGAAATAGTTTTTCATCAAAAGATTTGTAAGCATCTGTCAAACCCTGAATTACCAACGCATTCCACGAGGTTAACATCTTATCGTCGAGGGCCGGACGAATTCGTTTCGACCGCTCTGCGAGCAAAATACCTTTCCAATTGAAAACCTTTTTTTGAAGTTGCCCTGACGACAAGTTATTTATTTGTACAAATTTTTCGTCAGAACCATCCCGCAGCAAAATATAATTGTTGTGTTCCCAAAAACCTTTTGAGTTTACATTGTAATAGTTGGAAAACAGCTCAAAGTCATTTTTTAATATTTCCTTCAATTCCGTCGGGTTCCAAACATAAAATTTCCCTTCCACGCCTTCGCTGTCGGCATCGAGCGACGAATAAAATGCACCCGATTTATCCATTAATTCACGTTTTAAAAAATCAACGGTTTCGTAAACCACAGTTTTGAACTCTTCATTTTTGAATTGTTGAAACCCTTTGGAGTAAATACTTAGCAACTGTCCATTATCGTACAACATTTTTTCGAAGTGCGGGACCTTCCATTTCCCATCTACCGAATACCGGGCAAAACCGCCACCAACTTGGTCACAAATTCCGCCGCGTGCCATTTTCTTTAGTGTGGTTTCCACAAACTCCAGCAATTTTTCATCGTTTTTCATAAAACCGTAGTACAACAAAAAATTGAGGTTTACCGGCATTGGAAACTTCGGTGCGCCTGCACTGCCGCCATCTTTCATGTCGAACCTGTTTTTCCATCTATCTACACCGTACTTTAGGAGTTTTGCATTTGCCGGAACAGCATTTTTGATGTCAGCGGTTAACGAAGCCTGATTAATACCATTTTGAAGCCTCTCTGCATATTCTTCTGCTTTATCAATATTTTGCCGATAAAAGTCTGCAACAGATTTAATACTTTTTATCCAATCCGCTTTTGGGAAATATGTACCTCCCCAAATTGGGCGACCATCGGGCAATGCAATAACGTTTAACGGCCAGCCACCGCGCTGTTGCATCACCTGTACCGCGGTCATGTAATAATGATCTACATCCGGGCGTTCTTCGCGATCGACTTTCACACAAATAAAATATTCATTCATCAAATTTGCCACTTCCAAATCTTCGAAATTTTCGTGCTCCATTACGTGGCACCAGTGACAAGCAGCGTAACCAATACTTATCAATATCAGTTTATTTTCTTTTTTAGCCTGCTCAACTAATTCGTTGCTCAAGGGCTGCCAATTTACCGGATTGTGTGCATGTTGCAATAAATAAGGTGATGTGGAATTTATTAGTTTATTCGTATATTGATGTTTCATTTTATCTGGGTTTTGACCGTTACAGCCTACTGCGGCAAATAATAAGTTTCAAAAAATAAAACAGCCATTCTTTTATTTTTATGAAAAGATTTTTACTTTATTCTACTTCCTTTAAATTATAAAATTGTTTTTATAAACAGGAATGTCTGGCAAAACGGGCGGGCAACGATTGTACGAATACATTTATCCAAACGGTATTTTGGCCTGAATTATTCACAAATCATTCTATTCCGAAGCCAAACTACTTTGAGTAAAGGCGATGCTCATTTTCCGATTCTTGAAATGCCTAAGGCTATTTCTGCGAGGCTCAACTCTGCGCTTCTCTTTATTCTTTGCATTTTACCTTTTCATAACGAAAATTCATAAATAATGCAGGCGAAAGTTAAAACTAATTCTGAAAATTATTCTTCAAATTTATTGTAATTTTAAATTTTCAACTTGTACTTATAAAACAAAAATCATGAAAATATTAGGTAATATTATTTGGTTAATTTTTGGGGGGGGTGCCATTTTTCTCGAATACATGTTTGCAGGGCTTGCACTTTGTATCACAATTATTGGAATTCCCTTTGGAATCCAATCGTTTAAACTGGGAATCCTGGCATTGTGGCCATTCGGGCAAAAAATTGAGTATATGGATTATGCTCCAGGTTGCCTTTCAACAATTATGAATGTAATCTGGTTTTTTATTGGCGGAATCTGGATTGCACTCACTCACCTGTTTTTTGGGATACTTCTTGGAATTACAATTATTGGTATTCCGTGGGCAAAGCAACATTTCAAAATGGCATCGCTGGCTTTAACTCCATTTGGCAGAAGGGTTGTATAAATAAATTGGGTACAAGAAGCAAGGGCTTCGCTTAAAGCGAAACCTTTGCTGAAAATATCAGTCATTTACAATCTGAAATCGTTTTGAAAATTGGTTTCCCAAATTATCGGTTATCGTCAACAAATGCCAACCACTGTCAGGATTTAACGCCAACTGGTGTATTCCTTTGCTTGTCCCCATAAATTTATCATCAATTTGCCAATATACTATAGCTTGCTTTTGCCGGTGTACCAACTCGAAAATCAACTGACCCGGCGTTCCGTCCAGATCGGTTGGGATAAACAGCTTATTCCATTCGCGGGGATAAACGAATTCCATGTTTGAAATTTCATCGGTACAACCCGATAAAACCGGAGGTAAAACAGCATACATCGGATTATTCGGGTTAAAATAATATTCCATTGCCGATGGTAAAACGAACCAATTTTTATGCTTCATTTTCAACACCGGATAACAATCGGCATTTACACGTTTACTTTGATTTTCAGTAGTTATTTACTAACTATTTCTCTGGTAATAAAATTATGTCCCTCAAAGGTATTACATAATTCTGAAAAAATATTGCGGTCGTGTTTTCTTGCGGTAGAAACAAAACTTTCAATTTTCAGAACAACTGACCCAAGGAAACCGATATATTCATTAAACATTTGATTGATAATTATTTAATAAATTGTTGTTATTTTGCGCTTGGATTTAAAGATGATACCAAAATGCCACAAACAAGACTTCCGTTTTTCCCGGAAAACATTATGAAATCCTTTATTGCCCCCGTGAAGGCAATTATTCCCATTATTCTTGTCAAGA
>JAKIST010000018.1 GCA_021648495.1 Draconibacterium sp. | reverse complement strand
TACAACTTTTGAAGAAGAATATGAATAATTTCAATGTAAAATATCCTCCAAAGGAGTCCAATGGACAATAAGAAATTAGAAAGTTTCCGTCCTTTTCTATTCTTTTTGAATATTTATTCATTCCTTATTTCTTATTTTCTTGCAATCTTCAAACTCTAATTTGCGTATAAACATTAGCTCTTTCTTTGAGGTTTACCCTACACTGCCTTCTAAACTTAGTTGAAGTAATTTTTGAGCTTCAACAGCAAATTCCATGGGAAGTTTATTCAACACCTCTTTGGCGTAACCATTTACAATCATTCCAATGGCAGTTTCCGTGTCGATACCACGCTGGTTGCAGTAAAAAATCTGGTCTTCGCCAATTTTCGAAGTAGTTGCTTCGTGTTCCACAACCGACGATTTATTCCCAACTTCGATGTACGGGAATGTATGCGCCCCGCAAGTATCGTTCAGTAACAATGAATCGCACTGCGAAAAGTTTCGCGAATTTTTTGCGCCTGGCATCACTTTTACCAAACCCCGATACGAATTATCACTTTTCCCGGCTGAAATTCCTTTGGATATAATTGTTGATTTTGTGTTTTTACCAATATGAATCATTTTTGAACCTGTATCGGCTTGCTGATAATTATTTGTAAGTGCAACCGAATTAAATTCACCAATCGAGTTGTCTCCAATTAAAATACAACTTGGATATTTCCAGGTAATTGCAGAACCCGTTTCAACTTGTGTCCAGCTAATTTTCGACGAAACTCCCCGACAAATTCCTCGTTTTGTTACAAAGTTGTAAATTCCACCAACACCTTCTTTACTTCCCGGGTACCAATTTTGAACCGTTGAATATTTTACCTCAGCCCGATCAAGAGCAATAATTTCAACCACCGCTGCATGCAACTGATTTTCGTCTCGCATGGGTGCCGTGCAACCTTCTAAATAACTAACATAACTATCGTCGTCGGCAATAATTAACGTACGTTCGAACTGGCCAGTATTTGCTGCATTAATTCTAAAATAAGTTGATAATTCCATTGGGCAGCGAACTCCTTTTGGAATGTAGCAAAACGAACCGTCGCTAAAAACTGCGGAGTTTAATGCTGCAAAATAGTTGTCGGCGACCGGAACGACTTGCCCCAAATATTTTTTTATCAAATCGGGGTGTTCCTGCACAGCATCGCTAAACGAGCAGAAAATAATTCCCTTTTCAGCTAAAGTATCTTTGAAAGTTGTTTTTACCGAAACGCTGTCCATTACAATATCTACAGCAACGCCAGCAAGATGTTTTTGCTCCTCAATTGGAATTCCAAGTTTCTCGAAAGTTTCCAGTAATTCCGGATCAACTTCATCTAAACTTTCATATTTTGGTTGATTTTTTGGTGCTGCATAGTAAATTATTTCTTGCAAATCTATTGGTGGAATCTTCAAATATGCCCAATCCGGCATTTTCATTTTCTGCCATTTCCTGAAAGCATCCAATCTGAAATTCAACATAAATTCAGGCTCTTCTTTCTTTTGTGAAATAATACGGACAACCTCTTCGTTCAGCCCTTTTTCAATGATATCGGTTTCTATATCAGTTACAAAACCGTATTTATAGTCGGCTTGCGTAACGTCATTTAATATCTTTTCCTGTTCTTCCATTTCATTGTATTCTTCCCAGATAACAAATGATTAATTTGGTCTGTTTTAAAATTGCAAAGATATAAAACTATGGGTATTTTTGAAGTTTAAACTTTTTAATTCACACCCTTTTGTCTTAAATTAACAATGAACAAAGAAATTCAACAAACCAGCATTTCAGAATTGGGCGAATTTGGCCTGATTGAACGAATTACAAAAGATATTCAGTTAAAAAATAGTAGTACTGTAAAAGGTGTTGGCGACGATGCTGCAATCCTTGATTTTAAAGACAAGCAAGTGGTTATGTCCTCCGACTTATTAACTGAAGGCGTTCACTTTAATTTAATGTATGCACCATTAAAGCACTTGGGTTATAAAGCGGTTATTGTGAACCTTTCCGACGTTTATGCAATGAATGCAATTCCAAAACAGATAACTGTAAATATTGCATTATCGGGTAAGTTTTCGGTTGAAGCAGTTGAAGAATTATACGCCGGAATTCACCTGGCCTGCGAAAAATATGGAGTTGATTTGGTTGGTGGCGACACAACAAGTTCGTTAACAGGTTTAACTATTAGCATAACTGTTTTGGGTGAAGTTGAAAAGGATGCAGCAGTTTTGCGGAGCGGTGCAAAACCAAACGATTTACTCTGTGTTACGGGCGATTTGGGCGGTGCTTACATGGGGCTTCAACTGTTGGAACGTGAAAATGAGGTTTATAAAGTAAATGCGAAAATGCAGCCACAAATGGAAGGTTACGACTATATTTTAGAGCGACAGTTAAAACCAGAAGCCAGGCAAGATATTGTTTCAGCATTTCAAAAATTGGAGATTAAACCTACATCAATGATTGATATTTCTGATGGTCTTTCGTCTGAAATTATACACCTCTGCAAAAATTCCAAAGTAGGTTGCAATTTGTATGAAGAAAAAATTCCCATGGATGAGCAAACAAAGGAAATGGCAGAGGAGATGAATATTAATCCGCTGGTGGCAGCACTAAATGGCGGGGAAGATTACGAGCTACTTTTTACCATCTCTCAAAACGACTACGAAAAAATTAAAACCGACCCCGATTTTACAATTATTGGACATATTACTGAAACAGCAGATGGCATTAATTTAATTACAACTGGTGGTTCTGCTATTCCTTTGGTAGCGCAGGGTTGGAATCATGGGAAATAAGAAAAATAAGGAATATCGAATAAGGAATGAAAAAGGAAGGACTGCGAAAATCTACTTTTAGATTTATTATTTCTTATTCCTTATTTTACATTTCTTTTTATAGAATTAAACTGATTGAGGAAATTGCGGACAGCATCCAATAAAAGCCGGACAAGCTTTTCAAAGGATACTGTTTTAAAGGTAAGGATTCCATCTTTTTTTAGAGATGGAATCCTTGTTTTAATTTATTTGAGTAAAACTTATTTGGCACGGATTGTAAATCCGCGCCAGCGTGGGGTAAATTTTATTTATTTACAGAGACTTATTGCTGAGAAAATAATAAATTATTACCAATCTTCTTTCTAATTTACCTTAGTAAATCTAAGAATTTCATAATAAAATCCTGTTGCTTGAAGCCCTGATACTTTCATCAACAGACTCCAGTTTGCAGGTATTGGTGAAGTAATATTGGCAAGTTCATTCAGAAAAGATTTTTCGGTTAATTGATAAAGAGCTTCCGATTTCCCAAACGGAAGAAATGAAACAAAAAAAAGTACTTGTTTCCCTTTGTAGCTATTGATATTTGCAACTACCGCATAATCGTTCTGAAATACTGATTTATCCTGATTATTTAATGAGATAAATTCGGTGGTATCCTGTTCTTCATTAAAAATATAAATAGCCTGAGGAAAATTGGTAAAATGAAAATGCGTTTTCTTGAAAAACGGGTTTAAAATACCAATGGTTGCAAAATCACCAACAAAAATCAGATCATTCTCTTTAACGTCATCCAACGTTAATTCTGATGAATATTTCATAGAAACATTTTTATTACAACCTCTGAAAACCGTCTCAAGTTTCGAATAACAATTGGGAATTTCTTCCCCAAAATAACCTTGCCCAAGTGCTTTTAATCTCTCTCTTAATGCCGGGTTATTATTGAGATACACCTGAAAATCGTTTTGATTATTAATTTTAGGATCGTAGATATAATTGTAGCTACTGTCGGGCAACTGAATTTTTTCCATCATAAAATAATCGCCAAGTACAATCATCACGTGGTTTTTAGAATTTATAAAATGCGACCAAATCCGATTGTCTTTCAGGTTTTTATTTTGATACCCCTTCCCGTAAAAGAAAAGTAGCGCAAAAATAATGGTCGATAGTACAAAAACGGCAGACATAATTTGATAAATTATGAAAAAATTCCGCGGCTTATTAACTTTACCCTTTTGTGTCACTACAAATTCAACGCTGTAACTTCCTTTTGGAATATCAAAATGAATGGCATCGTTAGTACCTTCATTAAAATAATATGATTCCAACTTTTTCCTGAGGTTATAAATGTTTGAACGGACTATTGAATCGGAGCCGGGATCGAACGAAGCATCGCGGCCAAAAACATCAATGGCAATTACTGTTTCTTTCAACGATTTTTCTTCGAGAGTTGCATTACCCCGAAGTGGTCGGCCAGAGTTAGTGGAGAATTATCTTCCATTACCTATCTAAACATTAAAAATTCGTACGAACTTGAAATGGCAGCAGAGTATAATATTTTCCCTTGGGATGTTTGTAACCGGAAAGTGTTTACATTCCGATATAAAACAGGTTATAAAAAATATAATTTCAATAAAAAGACCATTTACGATAAATTGAACGAAGCACATTTTTACGAGGCAATGGAGATAAAACTTGAACTTGTACAACCTTGGGGCGATGTTGATTTGAGCCTTGAAGAGAAGCATTATTTTTATGACTTCTCGAAAAATCGTATGACATTTGATTCTGATTTTTCGGTGCGACTATCCAAACAAATTTCGGTGTACAGTAAAATGCAGGCAGAAGTAATTCACGATCAACTTTATTTACCAAAAGGCGATGCTTCGCTGGAGGACTTACTTTTAAAACGCCGGAAACTGGCAACTACTTACGAAGTTAGCGGAGAGATTGGCTTGCGTTTTACATTTGGATCAATTTATAACAACGTGGTAAACGAGCGGCTTTAACTTGTAAATTACATTTTATTTTTTAAACGGTGTAGCCACATTCCATGTTCGTAAAGCGTTGTTAAAACCTCCGGGGCCGTCACCGATAGCGCAATACAAACACACCGGTTTTCCGTTTTCTATTAAAAGCTGAGGGCGCTCGAAACTGCCCAAATTAACAGTTGTTCCATCGTCCCACGTAATATTTCGTGAATAGGCTTTTGCAGGATTGCTAATTGCCCAATCAATTCCGTCTTTCGAAGTAGCATGTACCCCGCTGCCGCGCGATTGCATCGCGTGGTAATCAGTAATTATTTAACAACAATAACATCATCCAACATCCCTTTTTCTCCTGCATAGTCGGCAGCACTGCTATACACATAATCTTCTGCCCTAAAAACCAAACCTTCTTCTACAGGATTACTGTGGATATAATCAATCTTTTCATCGATTACTTTATTACTCCATAATTCTATTGGTTTATTGTCATGTCTCCAAAACTGATATTTGTTTATATTCGAAGACTTACTCCCTGCTTTTAAAAACTGACATAGCAACCATTCTTTTCTGCTCTCCTTTGGGTTGTCGGTAATCGCTTTTACTATCGCCTTGCTTGTAAACCGTTTGAAATCACCTATAAGTAATTCTGGTTTTTGTCCGTTTGCACTCCTAAAAATCAAATGAATATGATTCGTCATTATACACCATGCAAATACTTTCATCCCTTTTTCTTTTTGGCAATAACTTAAACTTTCAATTATTATGTCTTTGTATTCGTTTCTTGTAAATGCACTAGCCATTCTACCACTGCAAAAGAGATGAAGTAAACACCATCAGGATTATGAAATTTGTAATTACGACTCATAAAGCAAGTTTACTACTTATTTCTGAATCTTTCGAAATACATAGTAGTTCCATAAACCACGCGATACAATTGCGCGGGAGCGAGGCACCGATCACAGATCGGTGCCAGCGAGCGATGGCATCTATGCAAGAAAGAATGCCGTCCCTGTTTTTTGAGAAAATAAGGAACACCAAATAATAAATAAGGAATGAGAAAATAAGTTACTACTCAGCAGTAATATTCATTGTTAATCAATAAGTTACATTTTCGTTAATAACTTATTTATTTTGTTAATTTATAGATTATCAGGATATTAAAGAAATGACATTTATTTATTAGTAAATTTTTCGAGAATTTAAATAGCTATAAGTATTTTATATTCAATCTATTAAACCTGCTGAGTAGTAACGAAAATAAGAACTACGAAAATTTACTTTCTAATTTTTTATTCAATATTCCTTATTCAATATTTTACATTTCTTTTTATAGAATAAACATATGGAGGAGACAACGGATAGCATCCAGCCTGCGGCAATGGATGCCATCCTAAACAAATATTCTTGATAAGATTAATCTGGTAAATAGCCACGAATAATTCCACGTTTCGAGTCTTTTACGAACAGTAATATTTCGTCCCGCTCTTGAGTCGCAGGCATTTCAGCTTCAATAAGTTCAACCGCTTGTGCAATGTTCAATCCTTTCTGATAAATAAACCGGTAGATATCCTGAATCTCCCTAATCTTCTCGTTTGTAACTTTTCTGCGCCGTAGCCCGATCGAGTTAATTCCAACGTAAGACAATGGTTCGCGACTAGCTTTTATGTATGGAGGAACGTCTTTCCTTACCAAAGAACCACCACCAATCATTACATGCGAGCCAATATGACAAAACTGATGGACACCACACATTCCTGATAAAATTGCCCAGTCGTCAACAATTACTTCTCCTGCAAGTTGCGTATTGTTCCCCAAAATAGTAAAATCACCCACTTTGCAATCGTGAGCGATATGGACGTAAGCCATTATTAGGTTATTGTTTCCTACAATTGTCCTGTTTTTGGCAGCAGTTCCCCTGTTTATGGTTACAAATTCGCGAATTGTATTGTTGTCACCTATTTCAACGGTGGTGTATTCACCTCTAAATTTCAAATCTTGCGGTACGGCACCAATTACAGCTCCAGGAAAAATAATGCAGTTTTTGCCAATTCTGGTCCCAGGCAGAATGGTAACGCTTGAACCAATTCTGGTTCCCTCACCAATTACAACATCGTGGTCGATTGACACAAAGGGCTCAATAACTACATTGTCGGCAATTTTTGCATCGGGATGAACATATGCGAGTGGTTGTTTCATCTATTTATTTATTTCTATTTTTATAAGATTTCAGATTGAAAACGTTAGAAAACTAAATTTAGTGTTTTAAAAATTCAAGGGTTAAGATTTACTTGTTCCTTTCAATCCATCCACTTCTTAATTATTCTGTTTGTTTTACAATTTGAGCCATAAATTCGCCTTCTGCAACAACTTTGTCCCCTACATAAGTTACGCCTTTTACGTTTGCAATTCCACGACGAATCGGCGAAGTTAATGTTAATTTGAAAATCAGGGCGTCACCGGGAACAACTTTTTTCCTGAATTTAACATTGTCGATGCGGATGAAGTAGGTTAAATATTTCCCCTTTTGTTTATTTAACACCAATAATCCGCCCGTTTGCGCCATTGCTTCAACTAACAAAACTCCCGGCATAACCGGTTCTTCGGGGAAATGCCCTTGAAAAAACGGCTCGTTTACCGTAACATTTTTCACTCCAATAATTTCATTTTCCGAGATAGACACAATTTTATCGACCAATAAAAATGGATATCGGTGGGGCAAAAGTTCCCTAATTCTGTTCACATCCATAACAGGCTCTACATTTGGGTCGATTACCGGAGCTCCTTCAATCGATTTTGCATAAGCTTTTTTAAGTGCTTTTGCAAAAATAGTGTTTGGCCCATGCCCCGGTTTAGTTGCAATTATTCTTCCCTTTATATGTTTTCCGCAAAGTGCCAGATCGCCAACTATATCCAGTAATTTATGCCGGGCACATTCATTGTCGAAATGTAAATCAACATTGTTAAAAATCCCCTGTTTTGGTTTTACTTCAACCCTGTCGTGAGCAAAAAGATCTGCCAACCGGTCTAACTCTTTTCGCGATATTTCTTTATCGACGATTACAATAGCATTGTTGAGATCGCCTCCTTTAATTAAATTATTATTTAGCAGGAATTCCAATTCATGTAGAAAAACGAATGTGCGGCAATTGGCAATTTCATCTTTAAATTCACTAATCGATTTCAAAGTGGCGAATTGGTTATTCAGCACGTTTGATTTAAATGAAATCATTACATTCAACCGATAATCGTCATCGGGGAGTGCTATAATCTCTGCTCCCGATTTTTCATCGTTAATCTGTATTTTTTCTCTTATTTCAAAATATTCCCTTTCTGCACCTTGCTCAACAATACCGGCCTTTTCAATTGCTTCGACAAAATATTTCGAACTCCCATCGAGAATTGGTGCTTCTTCGTTATCCACTTCAATTAAAACATTGTCGAGATCCATTCCAATTAGTGCTGCTAAAGCATGTTCAATTGTTCCGATTCTTGCCCCATCTTTTTCAAGCAAAGTGCCTCTTGAAGTGTCGATCACTAAATTGACATCCGCCTCAATAATCGGCTCATTTTCAAGATCTACCCGTTTAAACTTAAAACCATGATTTTCGGGGGCCGGCAGAAAATTCATTGTAACATCAACACCTGTGTGTAGTCCTCTTCCTTCAATAATAAATGAATTTGCCAGCGTTTTTTGTCTTACAACCATACCAAAATAGAATTTTTTAGAATTAACTATCTGTTTTTTTTAATGCTTTTATTTCTTTTTGAAGTTGAATTACTTCATCGCGTAATTTTGGTAGATTCTTGTAAACAGTAATTGATTTAATTGCATCTTTTATATTAATGGCGGGACTACCTAAAATTACCTGATTACTTTTCACCGATTTTATAATTCCCGACTGCGCTCCAATCATAACATTGTCACCAACCGAAAGGTGCCCTCCAAAACCAACTTGGCCACCAATCCTACAATTTTTTCCAATTTTTGTAGTACCAGCTATACCTGAGAGTGCAGCAATAACTGTATTTTCACCTATTACACAATTATGGGCAATTTGTACCAGGTTATCAATTTTACATCCTTTCCGAAGAATAGTAGATTCCATTGTTCCACAATCAATTGTTGAATTTGCCCCAATTTCAACATCGTCTCCTAAAATTACATTTCCAATTTGAGGGATTTTCTTGTAAACTCCATTTTTTTGGGGAGCGAACCCAAATCCATCGGAGCCAATAACAACACCCGAATGTAATATGCAAGCATTCCCAATAATACAATCGTCGTAAATTTTAACCC
Source organism: Draconibacterium sp. (assembly GCA_021648495.1). Taxonomy (GTDB): domain Bacteria; phylum Bacteroidota; class Bacteroidia; order Bacteroidales; family Prolixibacteraceae; genus Draconibacterium. The sequence goes on along the minus strand of JAKIST010000018.1, from coordinate 13,773 downwards.
CTGCATAAATAATACAATCGTCGCCAACGGTCACATTATCGCCGATATGGACCTGTGGGGATATTTTTGAATTTTTTCCAACTTTTGAATTTTTTCCGATATACGAAAACGCCCCTAAAAAAACATTATCGCCTACTGTAGCTGTGCCATCAATAAAATTAGGTTGTTCTATCCCTGTTTTAACCGATGCTTTAGACTGAGTATATAAATCTAACAAAGATGCAAATGCCTGATATGCATCGTCAACTTTTATTAAGGTAGTGTTAATTTTTTCTTTGGCAGCGAAACTCTTGTTCACCAAAACCACCGAAGCTCTGGTAGTGTAAATAAAATTTTCGTATTTCAAATTGGCAAGAAATGCTAATGTGCCCGGTTTTCCATCTTCAATCTTCGAAACTTTCGTAACTCTAACATCTTTATTACCAATTATTTCTCCATTTAGAAATGCAGCAATGTCTGCAGCTTTAAAATCCATCATCTATTTTTTTGCGTTGCAAATATAGTTTTAAACTAATTAATGTCCAATTCTTTCGGATAGCATAAATAATACTTCCTAACTGTTTTTGTCAATGCTGAAAGATCCATGTCCGAAGCTTGTTGTATATCCTTGATATTCCCCATTTTATCTAAAACAAGAATATTCTCGTTATGTTTATTGTATGCGTTATTTCTTATCTCCCCTGTCATTAAAAAATATTTTGCCAGGGTTGCGTCGCCGGTAATATCTTTTGTAATCTTTTTAATAACCTTATTCTCCAATTTATTTGAAATTGGTTTTGTTTGCAAAGTTGTTTTAAACAATTTTCGATTAATCAAAGATTTAGCCAACGAAGAAAGTACCAAATCGGAATGATTTTGCCACTCTTTTACTGAAATTAATATGTCGTTATCGTCTAATAACGAATACCATTCCAACACCGTTTTCCCCTTATTCGTTATATTGTGCTTAAAGTCAGCCGGAGTAAAACTATTTTTCATGAAAACATCCAAAGTTGGCGTAACAAAAACATTGATTCCGCTTGTTATCAATTCCTTTGCCCTTTTCAAAACGTTTATTAAAAGGAACTCTGCTGAAACCACCGTTTTATGTAAATAAACCTGCCAATACATTAATCGGCGCGAAATAAGGAATTTTTCGATTGAATAAATTCCTTTTACATCAACAACAAGTTGATCTTGCCAAACATTGAGCATTTTAATAATCCTGTCAATCCCAACAGTTCCTTCGGCAACGCCTGTAAAAAAACTGTCCCTGCTTAAATAATCCAACCTGTCCATATCCAACTGACTGGAAACCAACTGGTGCAAAAATTTCTTTTTGTACCGGTCCGTAAATATTTTAATTGCCAAATCCAATTTCCCCTTAAACTGGAGGTTTAATTCGTTCATCAATAAAAGCGAAATTTCTTCGTGCGAAATTTCTACCAGCGTATTTTCCAAAACATGCGAGAAAGGTGCGTGCCCAATGTCGTGCAATAAAATTGCAACGGTAACAGCTTCAGCTTCATCACGAGTAATTTCATGCCCCTTTAACCGTAAAACAGAAATCGCCTGTCGCATTAAATGGCTAGCTCCCAACGCATGTTCGAACCGCGAATGGTTAGCCCCCGGGAAAACCAAATAGGAAAGACCAAGTTGTTTGATTCTTCTAAGTCGCTGAATAAACGGGTGTTCGAGTAAATCGAAAACCAATTCGGATTGAATATTTATAAACCCAAAAACCGGATCGTTAATTATTTTCTTCTTATTTAAATGGTTTTGAGCCACAAATTAGTTTTGTTCTTACAAGCCAAATGTACAAAACTTTGTTAAATTGAATACAACCTTCTATGAATAGAATGCTGTTGTTATTGATTTCAAAATAAACTGGAAATATTCTTTCCATAATCTTGTGTTATTTATTCTTTAAAACCAGTACTTTATAAACAGAAAGATGTTTGGGTTTATTGGATTAAATTACTATTTTTGCCGTGATTTTTCTAAAACAAGTTTTTAGGGGGCCTCTGGTTCCCTATTTTGTTGAATGTAATTAATGATAGACAAAGTTGAAGTTACACGGTTGGTTGAAGAGCAGCTTGAAGATGGGATGTTTCTGGTTGAAATTACGGTGAACGAAAGAAACGTAATCGATATTTTTATTGATAGTTTCGATGGGCTTACTATTGACCAGTGCATTGCAGTTAGCAGACATGTTGAGCACAACTTCGACCGTGAAGAAGAAGACTTTGAATTACATGTATCCTCTCCGGGCTTAACCGAAGGTTTCAAAGTAAAGAAACAGTTTATAAAATATACCAAGCGAAATATTGAAGTTGTTATGGGGGACAAGAAACTGGAAGGAATTTTAATTGAAGTTGATGAAACCGATTTTACACTTGAAACATCTTCGCGCGAAAAAGTAGAAGGTCACAAAAAAAAACAACTAATAGTAAAAAAACACATATTAAAATACGATGAAATTAACAGTGCCAAAGCGGTTATTTCATTTAAATAAAGTATTGAGAGATGGAAAATATTAATCTGATAGATTCATTTGCTGAGTTCAAAGAACTTAAAAATATAGATAGGGCTACAATGATGAGCGTTATCGAAGAGGCGTTTCGAAGTGTGCTTGTCAGACAATATGAAACCGATGACAACTTCGATATTATTATAAACATTGATAAAGGTGATTTTGAGATTTGGAGAAACCGTAAAGTAGTGGAAGACGATAAATTGGAAGATCCAAATTCGCAAATTACACTTTCGGAGGCAGTAAAAATTGATGAGGATTACGAAGTTGGAGAAGATGTTACCGACGAAGTTAAGTTGGTAGATTTTGGACGCCGTGCAATTTTGAACCTGAGGCAAAATCTTGCCAGTAAAATCATGGAGCTGGAAAAAGACTATATCTATGGGAAATACAAAGACAAAATTGGAGACATTGTAACCGGTGAAGTATATCAAGTTTGGAAAAAAGAAATCCTGATTATTGATGATGAAGGAAATGAATTGATCCTTCCAAAGTCGGAACAAATTCCATCAGACTATTTCAGGAAAGGCGATAATGTACGGGCAATTGTTTATAAAGTAGAACTTAGGAACAATAATCCTCTAATTATATTGTCGCGTACTGCCCCTACCTTTTTAGAAAGATTGTTCGAACTTGAAATCCCAGAGATTTTTGATGGGCTAATTACCATTAAAAAAATTGTAAGGGTACCTGGAGAACGAGCTAAAGTTGCCGTTGAGTCATACGACGAAAGAATAGACCCGGTTGGTGCTTGCGTTGGGATGAAAGGTTCGCGCATTCATGGTATTGTTCGGGAATTGGGGAATGAGAATATTGATGTAATCAATTATTCTACCAATACACAATTGTTTATTAAGCGGGCATTGAATCCTGCAAAAATAAATTCAATTAAACTTTTGGAAGACGATAAAAAAGCTGAAGTTTATCTTAAACCAGAGGAAGTTTCGCTGGCAATTGGAAAAGGCGGGTTAAATATCCGTTTGGCAAGTCAACTTACGGGCTACGAAATTGACGTTTATCGTGAAATTGAAGAAGACGATGAAGATGTAAACCTTGATGAATTTGGCGATGAAATTGAAAGCTGGGTTATTGATGCACTAAAAAGCATAGGTTGCGATTCAGCAAAAAACGTATTGAATATCCCTCGAGCTGAATTGATTAAACGAACAGATTTAGAAGAAGAAACAATCGATCATGTTTTGAGTATTTTTAAATCTGAATTTGAATAAATCGGCTAAAATTAATTTGCAGTAACAGTTTTTAGCTACCATTGCAAAGAGGGATTTTAGCACACTTGATATTGTAAAGAAAAAGAATTTTTATGGAAGCAGGCAAAACATTTAGGCTTAGTAAACTTGCAAGAGAGTTCAACGTAGGCATTAACACCATTGTTGAATCGTTGCATAAAAAAGGGTTTAAAATTGATACAAACCCCAATACTAAAGTTTCTGCAGAAGCCGTTGAACTTCTTGAAAAGGAGTATAAAGTAGATATTTCTTTAAAGAAAGAGTCGGAAAAGATCAGCTTAAAAAGCCATCGCCCAAAAAAGGAAGTAATTAGCATCGACAATCCTGAAGGCGAACCGATTGAAGAAATTGAAACAAAGCCTGCTCCAGTTATAAAAACTGAAGAAAAGAAGATTGAAAGAAAAATCGTAATCAAAGAAAAGAAAGTAGAAGAAGAACTTATTCCAATTAAGAAGGTTGAAAAACCGAAAGTATTGGGTAAAATTGATCTTAACAGTATTTCGAAACCCAAGAAAAAAACAGAAAAACCGGCCAAAGTCGAGAGGCCTGTTAAAGTAAAAAAACCTGTTGAATTAAAAAAGCCAGTTGAAAAAGTAAAACCCACACAAAAGAAAATAACTGCGAAAGTTGAAAAACCAGCAGAAAAAAAAGCAGAAAAACAAAAAATAATCGAGATAAAACAGGAAGTTCCTAAAGAACCTAAACAGGAAGAAGCTTCGAAAAAGAACAAGCCCGTAGAAGAACAAATGATAGCTCCTGAAATTCCCCGAGTTGATGAGGTAAAGGTGGTTGGCAAAATCGATTTAACAAATATCAATCAGAAAACCCGTCCGGCAAAAAAATCAAAAGAGGAAAAAGATAAAGAGCGCAGAGAACGCCAAAAGACAAAGGGTATTAAAAGAGGCGGCGAAGGAAAACACGAAAAAAACAAAGAAGGTAAAATTGAGGTTATCAAAGCCAACACAGTTAAATTAAACGGGCCTACTGTATTGGGCAAAATTGATTTGCCTAGTAAAAAATCGGGTTCGGCAGACCAACATTCGTCGCGTAAACGACGTAGAAAACGAATTCCTAAAGATACCGTTGGAAAAGTCAATCTGGAAAGAAAACAGGGAGATAGGCCAAGAGGGAATTTTGTTGTCAACAAACAAGGCAGCAAAAAGAAAAAACCACTTAAAAAAGAGGTTGACGAAGTTGATGTTCAAAAACAAATAAAAGATACACTTGCAAGGTTAACATCGAAAGGGAAATCGAAGGGTTCGAGACATAGACGGGACAAAAGAGCTGCGGTAAATGAAAAAATCCAGGCCGACATTGAGCGACAAATAGAAGAACAAGGAGTTCTGAAAGTTACCGAATTTGTTTCGGTGTCTGAATTTGCTACCATGATGGGCGCCAGTGTAACCCAAGTTATTTCTTCATGTATGAGCCTTGGTTTATTTGTATCCATAAACCAACGGTTAGATGCAGAAACCATTTCAATTGTAGCTGAAGAATTTGGCTTTCAGGTAGAATTCGTAAGTGTTGAAATACAAGAAGCCATTGAAGAAGTTGAAGATAAAGAAGAAGATTTAAAAGCTCGCCCACCCATTGTAACCGTAATGGGACATGTTGACCACGGAAAAACATCGTTGCTCGATTATATCAGAAGCACTAATGTTATTGCCGGCGAGGCGGGGGGAATTACACAGCATATTGGAGCATACCATGTTAATTTGGATGACGGAAGAAAAATTACTTTCCTTGATACTCCTGGCCACGAAGCATTTACAGCAATGCGCGCCCGTGGTGCCCAAGTTACCGATATTGCCATAATTATTGTAGCTGCCGATGATAATGTTATGCCACAAACCATTGAGGCAATTAACCATGCAAGCGCGGCAGGTGTACCAATTGTGTTTGCCATTAATAAAATTGACAAACCTGGTGCCGACCCGGAAAAAATAAAGAAAGAATTAGCAGAAATGAACTACCTCGTTGAAGAGTGGGGTGGGAAATATCAATCACACGATATATCTGCGAAAAATGGTATTGGCATTGAAGATTTGCTTGAAAAAGTACTTCTTGAAGCTGAAATGCTTGAATTAAAAGCAAATGCGGACAAAAAGGCACAAGGAACTATTATCGAATCGGAGTTGGACAAAGGCCGTGGATACGTTTCAACAATTTTGGTACAAACAGGAACGTTAAATATTGGTGATATTGTAATTGCAGGACCATATCATGGTCGTGTTAAAGCAATATTCAACGAGCGTAATCAAAAAATCAACAAGATTGGCCCCGCAGAACCGGCAATCATACTTGGATTGGACGGCGCACCACAAGCAGGCGACAAGTTTAATGTAATGGACAATGAACGGGAAGCCAGAAACATTGCAAATAAACGCGACCAGTTAGCTCGTGAGCAAGGACTTAGAACTCAAAAACATATTACACTCGATGAGATTGGAAGAAGAATTGCCATTGGCAATTTCCAGGAATTGAACCTGATTGTAAAAGGTGATGTGGATGGTTCAATTGAAGCACTTTCTGATTCGTTAATTAAACTTACTAATGAAGAAATACAAGTTAATATTGTTCATAAAGCAGTTGGTCAAATTTCTGAATCGGATATTCTTTTAGCTGCGGCTTCCGAAGCAATTGTTATTGGATTCCAGGTCCGCCCTTCGTTGAATGCAAGGAAATTGGCTGAAAAAGAGCAAATTGATGTTCGTTTGTATTCGATTATTTACGATGCTATCAACGAAATTAAGGCTGCAATGGAAGGTATGTTGGCACCTGAGATTAAAGAGGAAATACTGGGAACTGTTGAAGTACTCGAAGTGTTTAATATTACCAAAGTAGGAAATATTGCAGGTTGCATTGTCCGCGATGGTAAAATCAGCCGAAATACAAAAATTCGTGTTATCCGTGATGGCATTGTAATACATACTGGGAAACTGGGCTCGCTTAAACGTTTTAAAGATGACGTGAAGGAAGTGAAGAATGGTTACGAGTGTGGATTGAACATCGAAAAATTCAACGACATTAAAGTTGGCGACCATGTTGAGTCTTTCCATGAAATTGAAATTGCCAAACATCTCTAAAAAAAGATTAAAATCATAAATTCAAGGCTGGGCTATTCTCAGCCTTTTTTATGCAACAAAAAATACTTTTTAGGGTTTGTGAAGAAATAACATGACTGGAATTGACGAAGTTATTTTGTGCGATAACAAGACAAAAAACGTAGCTATAGCCATAGTTACAGCGAGGCTTTTTAACGAAGTTAGCGTGCAAAAGAACGAGTTAAAACGGTCAGGTTATTTCATTACAATCCCTTAGTGAAAATTTGTGTTTTATCCCGTTTACATAAGTTAAGGTTATTAACAAGCAATGTTTCATTTTATAAACGAAAAATACAATTTATAACGTTCTCTATTTTGTACTTTTGAAACAAATACGAATGAAACGATTATGAAATTTTATTTGTTTAATACTAAGTATCCATTTTTTGTTCTGTTAAATCGGGAAAACTCATGGAAAAAAACCGAATAAATGAAACGAAATTTAATAACAATATTAATCGTACTACTGGCAGCTACCGCAGGTTTTATCTATTTTACAAAAGACGAAGCATTTCTTACAAAGGAAACCTCCATGTACAAGGCAGTACCATTATCGGCACCGGTTTTTATCGAATTAAACGCATTGAAATCAATCCCAATCGATAACCCTATTTTTAAGGTACTAATCGATATGGAAAAAAACATATTGTTTTTGAACAATGTGGCAAAAATAGATTCACTCATTCAAAACAATAAAGAAATTCAAAACAATTTGCGTTATGAACCATTTATTTTAGCTTTCGATTTTGTGGGCGAGAGCAATGTTTTCCCGTTGATAATAAACAAAGTGGAAAGTAGCAAAAAGCAAAAAGCAATGAGAAATTTGTTGACCGCTTTATTCCCCTCCGACAAATTCACGTACGAAGAGGAAGTGTACAGTAAACACAAAATAACGACCATTAAAACAGCTCAAGACAAAGAAGCATTGCACTTTTGTTTTACTGATGGATTGTTTTTGGCCAGCCCAAAAATTTTGCTTGTCGAGAAATGCATCCGGCAGTTAAACACCCAAAGTATTTCTGATGATTCGTTCTTCGCAAAAGTAAACAAAACAGTTAATTCACAATCGGAAATTTCGTTGTACATAAACCACAAGAGTTTCCCCGACCTGGCTGCAATTTGGTTAAATAACAGTTCAACAAAAAGTACAAACGAATTTGGAGAAACTGTCCGCAATAATTTTAAAAATGAATTTAGCAACTTCCAAAACCTTGCAGCATGGAGCGAATTGGATATAAAATTAAACAAAAACGAAATTCTTTTTAATGGTATTTCAGCCGCCGCCGACTCGTTGAACCATTTCTTGTCGGTTTTCGACGGTCAGTCCCCTGTTCGTTCTCAGGCCGATCAGGTACTTCCAACAAATACCTCATTCTTTACCAGCTATTCTTTTTCAAATAAAACGCTTTTCTTCGATAAGCTGGAGAATTATTTTAAACATACCAGGTCGTACTACAAACGCGAAGACAGGATTAAAAAAATTGAAGCCGGGTTTCGTACTAATTTTAAAAATACATTTCAGGAATTGGTAAAAAACGAAGTGATTGTTGCAACCACATCAATACCAACCGAAACAAGCGGAAAAACAACCCTGTTTATCCTTCAAACTAAAGAAAAACCGAGTGCAGAAAAACAATTGAACAATTTATTAAATGCTTATTCAAAACAAAAAAACATCGATCTAAATAGCTTAAAAACATCGTTTGAAGTTGATGCGGAAACCAGCTTTACTATTTATCGTTTTCCGTACCCCTCTTTTCCGGGAATCTGGCTCGGGAAACCATTTGGGATTGCACAAGCAAATTTTGCGGCATTTTACGAGAACTACCTTGTTTTTTGCAACACCGAAAAAGGGCTTCATGAATATTTGTACAACATGGTTTTAGAGTCATCGTTAATAAAAGACATTAAATACTTGAAATTTAAACAGAATACAGTCAACCGGGCAAACATAAATTCATACCTAAACGTAAATCGTATTTTTGGTTTGAACAAAGAAGTTTTTAATGTAGATGTTTCAAAAGATTTTGAAACTTACGAAGGGTATTTACGGAAATTCCAGGCAATAAATTGGCAAGTAGTTTGCGAAAAAGGAATTTCATTTAATTCTGTGAATTTGTCGTTTAACGACAATTCGGAAGAAGATGCACAAACAACTTGGCAAAGTAATGTTGGCAATGAAATAATTAGTAAACCCCAGTTTGTTAAAAATCATACGGATGTAAATAACCTCGGAATAATTTTGCAAGATGCACAGAATAATTTGCACCAAATTACAGCCGAAGGACGAATTCGCTGGAGCAAACCAATTCATGAAACAATATTGAGTAAAATTCATCAGGTTGATTATTTCAAAAATAGAAAATTACAATACCTTTTCAATACAAAAAGTAAATTGTATTTAATTGACCGCAATGGAAATAATGTGGCACATTTTCCCATAGATTTTCGTTCGCCGGCAACCAATGGAGTTAGCGTTTTCGATTACGACAACAACCGGAATTATCGCTATTTTGTGGCGTGCGAAGATAAAAAAGTGTATGCACTCGACCACGATGGCAAAGTTTTAGCTGGATGGAAATTTGGAAAAACAGACAATCGGGTTACAACACCAATCCAGCATTTTAGGGTGAACAATAAAGATTACATTGTTTTTAAAGACCAATCGCACATTTATATTCAAGATCGTAGGGGCGGAACAAGGGTAAACAGCGAGGCTAAATTCGAGAGTTCAAACAATCCATTAATCCTGAATTTAAACGGTACGCCAAAAATTGTAGCAAGCGATAAAACGGGCAAAGTTTTCTATCTCTATTTTAATGGGGAATTTAAGACAAAGAAAACCGCGAGATTTAGCAAAAACCATTTTTTCACTGTTGATGATATCAATGGGAACGGAGTTCCCGACTTTGTATTTGTCGATGGCAAGGAATTAACGGTTATGGATGAAAATGGGAAAAAGCTTTTTTCCGAAAAGTTCAAAAACAAGATTCAACAACCACCTAACCTGTATAGTTTTTCTTCGAAAATGAAAGAAATCGGTATTGTTGAATCCACTGCTAATCGTATTTATTTGTTCGAACCATCGGGGAAATTGCACAACGGATTTCCCTTACAGGGAAACAGCGAATTTAGCATTGGCAGTATCTCAAAAAATTCAAATAAACTGAATTTAATTGTGGGAAGCAAAGGGGGCAACTTGTACAATTATACTTTGAACTAAGATTCTCACCTTATTCTCAATTTAGGTTTGTATATTTGTACTGCTCATATTAAAAAAGATGAAAGTAATTCTCGACATAAAAGATAATATGGTAGATTTTGTAATGGAACTTCTTGATAGTTTATCTTTTGTAAAAGCGAAATCAATTTCGCCTTCAAAAGCTGAACTAATGGAAGGGATTAAAGAAGCCGTGGAGTATATTAATCTTGTAAAAAAAGGAGAGGTTAAGGCACGTCCGGCGAAAGACTTATTAAATGAGTTATAATATTCTATCCATTCCTCCTTTCGAGAAACAACTTAAACGATTATCGAAAAAGTACAATTCATTACAAAATGAGTTTACTTACTTGATTAATAATCTTGAAGAGAATCCTTTTCAAGGAACCTTATTATCAAATAATTGCTATAAAATCAAAAGGAAGAGGGAAAAGTGGGGGCGCAAGAGTAATTACTCATGTTGTTATATCCAAAAATGATGTTTACCTTTTAGCAATTTACGACAAATCTGAAAAAGACAATCTATCGAATAAAGAGTTACTTAGTTTTATTGAATAGTTTTGCTGCAATTAATTAATTTTTTTCAAATACATAAATTACCGAGCTGCATTTTGCCTTGTTAACGAGACTGACAAGCCACGATATTTTTCCATAAAAAATTCCTTTAAAAAAAGCCAGTGCAGATTTTTTATATTTCTCGCTGAGCATTGAAACATAAAAAGAATCGAATGGCATGGTATGTAAATTTATCAATTTAAAATTGTGCTTTTCGCCGAGAAGTTTCATTTGGGACGGAGCAAAATGCCAAATATGACGCGGTACATCGTACGCTGCCCAAAATTCTTTATAATGTTTTGCATCGTACGAATCGTGGTTTGGAACAGCAATTACCAATTTTCCATCGTCTTTTAGCAAGCTAAAAAATATATCCAAGTTTACATTTAATTGGTGGATGTGCTCCAACACATGCCACAACGAAATTACATCGTAACTTTTTCCTTTCAATTTGGAAAGTTCATAGGCAGGCAAAATATCGAGGTTAAATTCCAATTTTGCAAATCTCCGGGCATCTTCGCTTTTTTCAATTCCGGTGACCTGCCAGCCATATTCATTCATTTCATTCAGGAAAAAACCAGTCCCGGCACCCACATCCAAAATATGCCCTTTTCGCAATGCTGCTACATTCTCTACCAACAGCCTTTTTCTGCCAAGCATGAATTTACGCACCTGATGATAAATTGCGTTTACAAAGCCCTTTGTTGTATTTGAATGGGAAATATAATTTTCCGACTGATAATAAGGTCCAATATTTTCTTCATCTTCAATATTTTCTGTGATTTTAAAACCACAGCTTTTACATCGTTTTATTTGAAATTCTTCGCCTGAAACAAAATAATCGGTACAAGTTAAAAAGGACGAAAACTCTTTCCCATCACAAACAGGACACTGTTTAACTTTAAATATTGCCATTTCGAAATATTTGCTGCAAGGTAATGATTCTGTATTGTTGACAGAAAAGAAAACTATTATTTAATCTTGAATTTTGCAGTAATGGTATAATCTAATTGTATTTTTTGAACTTGCGAGACACTGTAAATCGAAGATTCTTCTAAAATTACCGCATCATTATAATGACGGTAACCTTGGTAGTTATCGGCTATTTCTGAAATACATTGTAATTCTCCCAACTCTTCACCCATACTTTCAACCAAATATTTAGCTTTCTGTTTTGCATTTTTTAAAGCTGCAATTTATACTTGTTTTTGAAAATATACAATTTTAGAATTCTTTCGTGATTCTATATTTACATGATTAACTCCTCTTATATCAGCAGCTTTTGAGAACTGTGCAATTTTTGAAAAATCGGAAACTGTAACTTGTACTTGTTTACCAAACAAAACACGATTATTTGCTTTATAACTACTATTCCCTATGTTTCTAAAAACAATATCTTCTTTTTTAATTCCTAATTCAATAAGGTTATTAATTCTTTAAAAATATCAGAAACAACCGGGCAGGTTTCGCAGTTTTTGTGCGAAAGATCGAGAATTTGGTAAAATCGTTTGCGATTGGTGTGTGGGTATTTGCGACACGCTTTTGGCCGGTTTTCGTAAACCAAACAATAATTGTCGGACAAAAGAAAAGGGCAAGGGTGTTCTTTGAATACAAAGTCGTTGTCTTCGTCGGTTAAAATATATTGATCCATAAAATCCGAGGTCTTCATTTTTAGGTGTTTTGCAAGGCGGTCAATGTCCTTGTCCGTTAATCGTGGACCAATGGTTTTACAGCAGTTGGCACAATCTAAACAATCGAACATTGCAAATGCTTCCTCGTGCAATTCATGAACAATATTATCAAGGTTTTTAGGTTTTTTCTTTTTGAGTTTTTTTACGAATGATGAGGTTTCAGCCCGGGTTTTGTCGGTGATGGTTTTTAGTTCTTCAGGTGATTTGTATTCTGTTTTTTTCATTCGTATGTTGAGTTGCAAATGTCTAATTTTTATTTTGAAATTTTTGGTGGCAAATATAATTCTTTTGGCGAATACTCCTTTTTGTGGCTTTTGGGTTTTGCCCCATGAAACTGCATCCCTTTTTTCGATGTTCGAAAGTGGGGCAAGAATTGGGGGGTGTAAATTTACACAGGGCGTTGCACTGTACTGTTTGCTTTCGCTCTTTCAGAGCCTGAAAGACTGTTGTGGCAAGGATTCCATCTCTATCATAAATAAATCCATTGACGTTACCAACTTTTAAAAATTCTGTAAACAGCAAAGATGGAATCCTTTTTTGAAAACTGAAAACTGCGATTGTGAACTTTCCCAACCCACACTTTAATTCGAGATCCAAAAATAATTTCGCAACCCAACTAAAACCCGAACACAGATCACTTTCTTTTTTCTGAAAACTGCGACTGCGACTGAAAACAACGACTGCCCACTTTCTTAGTTCTTCCTGAAAACTGCGACTGCGACTGAAAACTTTCTTAATTCTTTCTGAAAACTGTGACTGAAAAACCTCAACTATTTTTGGTGTACTTCAATCACCGCATCTTTCTTAATTCCGGGTTTTCGTTTGATTTGTACTAAAAACAGGCCGGCAACCACAATTACAATTCCTATAATTATTTGTGCCCCTAATTCTTCCTTCAAAATAAGGTATGAAACAACAGCAACAAAAACAGGAATCAGGTTAATAAATGTGTTCGACCGTGTTACACCAATTTGCATTAATTCGGTGAGTATTTTCTTCAGCGGATTCAAGTAGTATGTTTTATTTTTCGCACAATATCCCCCCGGCAGCAGTTTTTGTAACTGTTGAAACTATCAGGTTATTTTAGGTTTTCATTTCTTTTCCTTTCCTTTCTTTACTTTGGTTTAATGCACATTCCCCCAATAAGCATTTGCACGTTTCAAAAACATATATGTACTTTTATAATGCTAAAGACCAGAGCATTAAGAGAAATTCAACCCCGGCTTTTTAATATTAAAAATAAAATATGGGGAAATGGCTTAGTGCCTTGCCTTAACAGGCAAAGGGATTGTAATGAAATAACCTGACCGTTTTAATTCGTTCTTTTGCACGCTAACTTCGTTAAAAAGCCTCGCTGTAACTATGGCTATAGCTACGTTTTTTGCCTTGTTATCGCACAAAATAACTTCGTCAATTCCAGTCATGTTATTTCTTCACAAACCCT
>JAKIST010000017.1 GCA_021648495.1 Draconibacterium sp. | reverse complement strand
GTTTGGATGTTGAACCTTGCGTTGCAGCTGATTCACGATGGAAGCGATAACTCCACCGACGAAATTATCACCGGCACCAGTCGTATCACCGGCTTTGTTGTGTTTCAACTCGTCAACAACCTTTTTGGAAACTGATAATTGCGTTAAAGCCAACTTCTCAAAAAACCGACCGCTGGAGTACACCGAAACAGGATTGGATCCGTTGGTGATAATGAGCGCTGAAACCTTTTCCTCCAGGAAAAACCGGATTGCCGCATCAACAGTGGTTTCTCCACTCAGACGCAAAGCTTCTTCCTGATCGGCAATTAACAGATCGATATATCGATAACTTTCGTAGCTGTTTCCCAAAGGCCATTTTTGTGTTGGATTTAACTTCTCATTTCTGAAATCAAAAACCGTATTTACAATGGTAACGCACCCATTTTGTTTGGCCTTTTTCAGAAGTCCGGTCAAATGATCGTGAATAACAGGAACCAAAGCTGTTCCACCAAATACAACAATATCAGAATGAAAAAAATCATCATCCAGATCATCTGGCAGATAATCCCAGGCAGCGCCGATGGAATTAATAAACATCCGCTCGCCGTGACCATTGTCATAAACAGGATCAGAAAGCACTACCGTTGAAGGAGTGATGTTTTCAGTAAGTTGATAATCATGAAGTACAACCGGAGTTTTTTGAAGTGCAGAAATCAGGTATTTTCCGGCATCATCATTTCCTCCACGTCCGTAAAACCGAACTTCGCAATGTTCCCGATCAGTCATTTGTGCCGCATGAATCAGGGAAACAATGGAGGGGCCGCCGATATTCTTCTTGTCCGGAGTTCTTCCACCTGTAATTTTGCTGATAACCGTTTCGAAAGGAAATCCAGCAAATTCCACAAACTCTTCATTAAAAACCAAATGACCGGGAGTCAATCCTCCGTCTCCACGTTTTAACGAAATGAACGGGCGAAACGTATCGCTTGAAAAATCCATATCCTTGTATAAAAGATCTACAAGACAGCAACCAACTCCTGAAACAATAATTTTCTCCGACATAATTATAATAATTGAAAAACAGATGGGTTACAGGAATTTAGAATAGTCACTTGCTAACAGATGAACGGGTTGCTCATCTTCTTCAATGATTGGGAAACGGCCAATCTGTTCGTGAAAGCAATTGTCATTGCTGTCATCGTTAACTGCACTTACTTCGCCAACCAATACTTTGCCTTTGCCCGCTTCTCCGTAGAAACGGTGGTACATGCCCTGTTCAAGGCAAATGCTTTCGCCGGGAGTTAAAACAACTCTTCCTCCGGCCGGAACAGAATGTTTGACACCGTCAACCTTGCATAAAACCGGTGTCGTATCCAGCTGATTATCCGGTGTTGTGTTGTACAGTTCAATCACTAAGTTTCCACCTCCGCGATTAATGATATCTTCCATTTTTGCCCAATGATAATGTATCGGGGTTTCCTGGTTTTCTTCAACAATCATAATTTTTTCGGCATAAGGTTTACGATCCACCTTATATTTTCCGTTCCGGATGGTGAATAAAAACAGTCCCCGGGAATAGAAATCGCCTGAACCAAAATCAGTAATGTCCCAACCAAGCATATTTTCGATAATCTCAGAAGTATTCTCCCTGTTCTTTTTCCAATCTTCAATACTCCAATATGCCCACGGTGGCAGAATAAACTGTTTCTCTGCCATAAAAGTTTTGGCATTTTTCAGAATCTGATTGATTTCGCTACGTTTCATTTTGTATATTTCTTATTTGATAAATCTCAATATCCTAATCCTGGATTATACTTTATTGCTGAAGGTGGCGAGTTGTTGATATCGCTGCCCCACTGTTTGTTTGGCTGACTTCCCATAATCAGTTCCAGCGTTCCGCCGTTTATCAGCTCATCGTGAGTAAACCAGGGTTTGTTTAATGGCTGCCCGTTCAGAAAAGCCTTTTGAATGTATTTGTTGATGTCGGAATTGTTTTTTGCGATTACGGTAAAATCCTTATCATTTGGAAGTTTTATGGTTACATTTTCGAACACCGGACTGCCGATATTATACACGGGAATCCCAGGAGTAACCGGGAAAAATCCCATCATGGAAAATACCACAAAA
The DNA here is from genome assembly GCA_021648495.1 of Draconibacterium sp. Taxonomy (GTDB): domain Bacteria; phylum Bacteroidota; class Bacteroidia; order Bacteroidales; family Prolixibacteraceae; genus Draconibacterium. Next base: position 21,219 of record JAKIST010000017.1, on the reverse strand, counting down.
GCCGACATACCACCGCCATCTTCATCGCCTGGAATCCCAAAAAGATTATCGGTAAAAAATGTATTTAAAAGCATCCTGATACGTTTCTGTGTTTTCCAGGGAGCACCTAAGTAGTTATAAATGTATGGGATATGAAAACTGGGTTCGTTGCCCATCACAAACTGACCAACCAAACCGGAGGCATCAGGCTGGGTATTCCAGAATTTCCATTTCGACTTTCCCAGGTCTTCCCTGAAAAGCTGATCCAGTTTTTCTTCTGCTTTCTGACGGCCACCCATTTCTGCAAACAATCCATGCAGATCGTGTTTTACATCCCAGTTGTAGATATAAGCATTATTTTCTGTGAAATATTCGCGACCAGCGAAACGCGGATCATAGGGCTCAATCCAGTTTCCATCCTTATCTTTTGGCCACATAAAACCTTTATCGGCACGATAAACATTTTTATAATTCGCGGCCCGTTTCAGGAATAACTTTTCATCGTTCTTATTTTTTAATTCCGATGCCATTTGGGCAATGCACCAGTCGGAGTAACTATTCGCCGTTGTTACCGATACGGCTTGTCTTTTTTCCCAAACAGTATCTACAATCGAAACTGTTTCCCTTTCTCCGGGATGCAAACCGGGCATATAACCATGCTCATTGTAGAAATCATCCAACGAAGTTCTCGGACCATTTCGCCAGGGGATGAGTGTTGCGTCAATCGAATTTTTTCTGACTCCGGAATAAGCTGTTATTAAATCAAAATCACGCAAACCTTTGAACCAGGCATCTGCAATCCAGGAGGCAGCAAAATTACCGGTCATGGCAGGCCAATCACCAAAAACCAAAGCAAAGGAAGGCATAGAACCACCCTGCTCATACATACTGATATAGGATTTTATTTTCTTCATTTCCATTTCAGGATTTAGGATCATATGTAGCGGTTCCAGCGCGATATAGGTATCCCACAACCAGTTATCAACGAAAAAAGCTTCTTTTGATTCATGAACCTGATGATCAAAGCCACTGTAATAGTTGCCGTATTCATTAATGTCAACCATTCGCTCATAGCAACGGTACAACGATGTATAGAAAACTCTTTTTTGTGCGATGGTTCCGCCTGTGACGTTGATTTGAGACAAAACTTTTTCCCAAATCGTTTGTGCGTTATTCCTTACCGTTTCAAAATCCCAGTCGGGTATTTCACGAATTAGGTTTTGTTTGGCCTGATCGATGCTTATATACGATATTCCATACCGAAATGAAACCTGTCGAGGCTGATCGCCTAAACCAATTAATACCAATTTTTTATTTGCTGAACTTTGGTATTGAACTTCTGAAATATCGGTATCTACTTCGGCATAGAAATAGGCTTTCATTCCTGAAAATTCCTCGGTTCCTGAGATTATCCGTTTAACCTGAACAATAATTTCACCTTTGCCGCTAAAAACTCCCATCCGTAAAAAATGCTTTTGATAGTCAGCAAAATCAATAATGAAATATCCGCTTCGCGACTGGGGTGAGAATTCGATCGAGCTACCTGAATTCTCAAAGGACGTACTGTAATAATATGGAGTTAAAGTTTCATGGCCATACTCTATACGTTCATTCCATATTGCCTGATTAACCGTTCCGCTTACCGGCATCAGGGCAAACACGGGCGACAATCTGTGTGATGTAATGGTCAATGGAAAATTACTGATCTGATCGTCAAGCTGATCTTTTCGCATTGGAAAAACCCGCACCATGCTATTTGGCAAATGCACTGTAGGCCGAGTTGGTTCGAGAATAACGCCTACACCTCCAATTGTTGGATCAACATAATTTAAATTCGATTTCCTTTCCTGAGCATAACACTGAATCTGCAGGATAAATAAAAATAAACTAGTCAAAATCAAATTCTTCATTTTCCAGATTTTAAAAATTGGAATTTTTTGCGTCAAATTATGATATTAAATTATAAATTTCCATGCTATCACAGAATATTGATGATCTGACGGTTTTCCTTCCCGTTCCAAATGACCTTCGTGCTTTTTATTGTCCCAAATCAGCCTGACTTCTTTTAGTTCAGGAGCATAATTCCCATTGTCTTCAAACAAAATAGCTGGTTTGGTGTTTTCGCCAAATACCAGAGCGGTCAACTGCCAGCTTTTAGGATCATCGGTATGCAAGCTTGGTTTTGCCAAGGGTAGGATGGTTCCGGCTTTGATGAACACCGGAATCTGTTCCAAAGGAACATCAATCGTATATTCAGTTTTACCGGCATATTTCTTCGAGGTCCAAAATTCGTACCATTCACCTTCTGGAAGGTAAATTTTTCGACTGGACTCACCTGCAACAACAGGGGCAACTAACATATTTTCGCCCAACAAAAACTGGTTGCTAAGGTTTCGTACAGCCGGGTCGTCTGGATAATCCATCACTAAAGCCCGGAACGGAGGTATTCCCAGTTGATTATATTGAACAAAAGATCCATGAATATATGGAATTAATTTCATGCGCAATTCAATAATTTCGCGGCATTTGGATTCCAGTTCTTCCCAATTAGCAGCAAAATGACCTTCATTATTGGCTTTTTTCCCGATCTGTTTCCATGGTGCATTTTTCAGATACCAGGCGTTAATCATGGCCAACGGCGAAAAAACTACTGTCTGCAAGCGCCTGATCAAGTCCTCGTTGCTTTCGGCATGACGGACTTCCGGAGTCCATAACAAACCGGAGAAACCCGACTGGGCAATTCCGTGGATGAAGGTTTTGTGATCGTACAAATCACTATACAGAACAAATGGATATGGTGCAGCCAAAGCACCAGAAGAGCGAATCAATCCATACGTACGTTCCTTTTTCCCGTTGAAAACACTCATGATCGCGTCCTGATAACGAAGCCCAAACAAACTGTGCATTTGCTCACCATCTGCTCCGGAAGGAAACTGGCTAAGTTCGGGAAAAGACCAAGGTCCTGTAAAGTCAGAATTATCGCATTCATCGCATTTATAACCTGAAACCCCAATATCAACGTGTTCTGTTCTATGAAAATCGGCATAAATCTGACGGCCTTCTTTGGTGATAAAATCCGAAACCAATCCACCCCAAACTTCATAATCGCCCGAATATGGCAGTAGATCCTTATAAATAGGCGAAGTTGGATGGACAAAAGCGTGTTCCCATAAATTCACCTTGAAGTGATCTTTTTTAAAATCACTCAGCATTTTTGCCGGATCGGGAAACCCTTTACCCCAAACGTAAGAACATGAATAGGATTTTGATTGCCAACCCGGTTCCAGTCCCAGCACATCGCATGGAATTTTACTATCGCGAAAATATTTGGCCATGCTATATACCTCGTCCTGTTTTAAATTTTTGTGTACACGATACCAAAAACCCAGACCCCAACGAGGAGGCAAGGCACCACCACCTGCAAACAGGTTGTACCGCTGAACGGCTTGTAACATAGTTGGACCTGAAAAAACATACACATCAATCCCTTCTACATGGGGAATATCAACCAGAATTTCATTCTCGGAGTCAACATCCTTGCGAAGGTAAGCCCCATTTAAAGGGCCCACTTCATTTCCATCCTCTTTCGTATTTTTTTTTGAGGTTAATTTCGGTTTATGTTTTGTAGTGCCTATATAAAATGAAGCATATCGTGCTGTATCAATAAAAATTCCATAGCCTGAAGTAGTAACAAAAAACGTAACGGGCGCATGTGAATCGCCGGTATCTATTTTAGGATCAGAATTCACCCTTAGCATTTTTTTTAGTCCACGCTGCTGAAACGATTGAAATTGCAAACCCAAACCATAAATGTATTCCTCTTTTTTTAAAGGGATTTTTATTACCACTCCCCTTTTATTCAGTTCTCCTAACGGTTCAACCGGACAAACTTTAATGTCTGGCAAACTTTTCAATCCTGATAGAGAAGGTTCTACCGAACGGGTGCTTTGCGGAGTAATTTCTTCAGGTGTACCAACTGTAAATTTCCAGATTCCGGACATTACAGACGATTGCTCAGCTCTTGAAAAACCGGTTGTTTTTAATTGGTTGGCCAAAAGTGGCGAAGTCATTAAAAGACTAGATACTCCACCTAAAGCGTTTAAAAATTTTCTTCGTTCCATTATAGTATTAACCTGAATAATTCATAAACATTAATTGAGGGCAAATTTAGTATGATTTTTAAGTTTTGGGGGGTTCTTTTTTGCCAATTGGTGTGTTGATCTGTTTTTGTGCTTCATTTTCTTATATATATGGGCATAATGCTTCCGTTCAGTTAAAATTATCGTTTTCCTGTTTACATCTGTTATCAAAATTTCAAAGAACGGTTTTTATGGTAATTGTTTAAATCCTGAGAACTTCAAACATATTAAAATATTTCTTGAACTCCGGGGCAGTTAAAAATTCCCTTGGCAGTTCTATCTTTACTTTTGTTTTCATAAAGTTTACTTTTGCGGCCACTTTTATTATTTTGAGTTGTATGGCCTTCATTGTAGCCTTACAGTACTTTGTCCCTTTTAGCATTTCAGTTTGAAGGGCATGGATCAAAACGTATGCAGCTGAATGTAAGAACAAACGGAATTGGTTTGCCATAAAACTGTTACATGACATGCGGCCCGAGAGCAGGTAGGTTTTATGTTCTTTTATCCTTAGTTCGGAAGCAGCGCCCCTGGCGCAATATCCCAGTTCGTACAATGCCTTTGCCCTTACGGCCTTAAGGTTGCTGGTGATGTACCTTACATTGGTGCCGAAGCTGTTGGCCTCAACTTTGACCACGATCCTCTGGGGGTGCCCCCACGTGCCGGCTTTGTATTGGAAGGATATGGAACCTTTTTACAGGTTCCCCATATTGTTTGAACTCCCTTTCCGCACTTTCAATTGTAACTTTTGCCAGCTTGCCAGATACCCCTTCGTAAATGTGCAAGGGCATAAAGCAATGGCTCCCCATAGTATGTATTGAACAAGGCCAATTGCTGTTGCCCATAAGCTAGGGCACTTGTATCGTCGCAATCAAGGACAATGAACTTGGGGGCACCGGTATAGGGACCTATAAAATGGCCAACAAATACTTTTGCCATTTTATAAAGCCCTGTTGGTTTTGGCTGGTTCTCCAGGCGGCACATAGTTGGCTGGGTGGCCAGCGGTTTATCGCTCTGGGAACAAAGTTTCATGATACCATCGTCCTTTAAGAAATTGCAATCATTGGCATCTTCGTAACCGGCAGCTATTTACATTGTCCGTTGCCGGACCATTGAACCGATACTGTGGCGGACATAACTTTGGTGGCGGTGATCTTTGATACATTGGGACAATTTTTCGCACAAGCCTATCTGTTTGTCAATTTCATTCAACAAAAGGAGCCCACCGTCACTTGATGTTTCATCAAGTGAAAATCTCACCTCAACCGGCTTTTTATTGAAACCTGAAAGGTTGAAAAGGGTCGGATTGGCATTTTTCGGGCTTATTCCTTGCTTGTCTTCCGAAGAAAAAGTATTTTTATTCATGGGTAAGTTTATTTATGCTTTTATACCTCTAAGGCACTAAACATCAAAGAGATAACAAAATTAACCTACCCTTTTTTATGTAATTTATGAATTATTCAGGTTAACAATCAATAATCGGCAAAAGCCAAAGTAGCGATACTAACTTTTATGTTTTCCAGTTTTAAAAGCTGGTAGGCACAAGCTTCTAAAGTTGAACCGGTTGTTACCACATCGTCGATTAACAAAATATGTTTGCCATCAAATTCATTCTGATTTTTAACCCCAAAAATCCCTTCAACATTTTGCCAGCGTTCAAAACGATTTTTCTGGGTTTGAGTAGAGGTATGAACCTGTCGGAACAAATTTCCGCTTGAAACAGGTCTTTGTAAACTCCAACCTATTCCTTTGGCAATCCACTCACTTTGGTTAAAGCCACGCATTTTCTGTTTTTGTGGATGAAGAGGCACCGGAACGATCAAATCTACTTCCTTAAATCGATCAGAATCTAAGAGGGCAAAACCAAATTTACGCCCGGTTTCGAAACCCAATTCTTTTAAACCTTTATATTTTATAAAATGAATGAGCTGCCGATATTTACTTCCTTTTTTATATGAAAAAAACGCTGTTGCATTTTCAATTTCAACCCGGCCCCAAAATAGTTGAGCAACCTTGTTTTCGTCCTTTAAATGAAAATTTGTTACAGGCAAATCGTGCCAGCAATTTATGCATAAAAACTTTTCCTGAGATACTAACCGATCGCCACATGCGATGCAAAGCGATGGAAAAAAAAGTTCGGCTACATCGTATATTCTCTGCTTTAACTTGTTCATAGCTGAAAAGATACAAAGAAAAGTTTTGAATTAGCCTGATTAATTCATGAATTTTCGTTATGAGAAGCCAAAATACAAAGAATAAAGGTGAGCGCAGGAATTCAACTCGCAGGAATAGTAATTGCTATTTTGAGAATTGGATTCCGAGCATTACCTTTATTCAAAGTAGTTTGGTTTCGGAATAGAAATATTTATGAATTATTCAGGTTAGGTAGTTTTTGTAAAACCTGCGTCTTTATTTTTAACTGATGAGTAAAAAGCATAAGTTCTCGATAGTTTCTAACTGCATTATTCATGAATTTTCGTTGTGAGAAGTCAAAATGCAAAGATATATAGGGAAGCACAGAGTTGAGGCTCACAGAAATAGCCTTAGCTATTTTGAGAAACAAAAATCGAGCATTTTCTTTATTCAAAGCAGTTTGACTTCGGAATAGAATAATTTTATGAATAGTGCAGGATAAATTCATTCTAAATATTATAAACACTGAGCAAACTTTTAATAAATTACTAAATTTGGGGACATTTTTATGAATTACCTAAAAATCAAAAGATAAATCATGTTGAAGAAACTGGGCAAATATTTAAGAGAAAAACTTCTTCTCGTAATATTCATTGGATTTGTAATTGGAATACTTGTCTCCGTATATTCACACAAAGCGGTAGAAGCCACCTCAACCAATAAGTCTTGCGAAATGTGCCACGTTCATCCCCATGTTTTCGATTCCTGGAAACTTTCGGTCCACCACGATACACGGGTGGGTATCCATATTGGGTGTGTTGAATGTCATTTGCCACCAAAAGGGCAAGGTTATTTAAAGGAGAAAATAATTGCATCGTCGAGAGATTTGTATGGTTATATATTTAAAGACAGTGCCGATTTTAATTGGGAAGCAAAATCGACGCTGGACCAAGCCCAACATTTTGTATTTAAAGAATCGTGTTTGAAATGCCATGAAAATTTATTTCCGTTAACCTTAACAAAAGAGGGACAGGCCGCACACCTCTACTATTCGCAAAACGAAGAGGAATTACGTTGTATCAATTGCCATTTAAATGTTGGCCATTACAATCCAAACGCTTTGCATGCACAAAATGTAAAATTTGGAAATGCCGGCAACGAAAATGTTGAGCGTTTTACAGAGACCGCAAAAGTTACTTCGTTTGAAGATTTTACCGAAACCATTCCGGGAACTACCATATCAATTAATATGAAGGCCATTCCGGGAGGAAATTTTAAAATAGGCAGCCCAAAAAACGAACAATTTCGCAAAACTGACGAAGGGCCACAAAAAGAGGTAAAACTGAGCCCGTTTTTTATGGCAGAAATAGAAACTACCTGGGATACATATTTGGCGTTTTACAGCGCAACAGCTTCCGAAGGACGGTCAACCGACACCGAAGGTTCTCGCACAGAAGCCGATGTTGATGCAATTTCAGGGCCAACTCCTCCATACGGACAACCCGACCAAAACTGGGGATTAGGAATCCGTCCGGCAATTACAATGAGTTATCATTCGGCAGAAACTTTCTGCAAATGGCTAGATAAAGTTACCGGGAAAACCTATCGTTTACCAAGCGAAGCCGAATGGGAATATGCAGCCCGCGGGGGAACAGAAACGCCTTTCTTTTTTGAAGGGAACCCAAAAGATTTTGTCAAAAAAGGTTTCATTGGAAAACTGTTTGGAAAAGGAAGCGACGAGATTAACAACTACATAATTTTTAATGCAAACAGTAATTTAAGAACTGCTAAACCTGAAAGTGTTGAAGCCAATCCCTTTGGATTAAAAAACATGCTGGGGAATGCTGCTGAATATTGTTTAGACTGGTACGCCGAAGATGCATACGGACAATTGCAAGCCGGTGTTAGCGACCCAAGAGGTCCGGCAGAGGGGGAGAATCATGTAATTCGTGGAGGTTCGTTTAGAAGTGGAATTGGAGAAGTTAGAAGTGCTGCCCGCGACTTTACAAAAAGGAAAGCGTGGATGAAAACCGACCCCCAAATGCCTAAAAGTATTTGGTGGTTATCCGACTGTAATTATATAAGTTTCAGAGTTGTTTGTGAATTTGACGAGAAAACGGGAAAAAATTAATATTTTTATAATCCTAAAATTCAACTAAAACATTTTATCATGAGTGAAAGTAACTTTTCAAGAAGAAAATTTTTAGCCGGAGCAGCCGTAGTTGGCGCCGCCGGGGCAATGGGAGCAGGAACATTATCATCATGCGCTGCAGGCGGTGGTGGCACAGGTGCTGGAGCTGCTGGTTCGTGCAACTGGACTCCAAGAGAATACAAATATCCTCCTATGCTGGATACCGTCCCTGAAGGTAAAGTATTAAAAGCTGGAGTTATTGGTTGTGGTGGCCGTGGTTCGGGGGCAGCAGTTAACTTTTTAGATGCCGGTGGTGCTACCGTAACAATTACTGCTTTGGGCGATGTTTTTCAAGATCGGCTTGACAGTTTAAGGGAAAAAATTAAAAACCACGAATCAAAAACTGAAGTTGCCGATGAAAATTGTTTTATAGGTTTCGATGCCTTCGAAAAAGTTATCGCTTCGGGTGTTGACATTGTTATTCTTGCAACTCCACCAAAATTCCGTCCTCAACAATTTGAGGCAGCCGTAAAAGCACGCAAAAATGTTTTTATGGAAAAACCTGTTGCTGTTGATCCTACAGGAGTCCGCCAGGTAATTGCTGCTGCAAAAATGGCTGAGGCAGCCGGGTTAAAAGTTGTTACAGGAACACAACGTCGCCACGAAAAAAGCTACATTGAGCTTTTCAAACAACTGAATGATAATAACGGTATTGGCGACCTTGTTTCAGCAAATGTTTACTGGAATGGAGGCCAACTTTGGTATCGCGACAATAAGCCGAGCTGGAGCGAAATGGAATGGATGATCCGCGACTGGGTAAACTGGACATGGCTTTCGGGCGACCATATTGTTGAGCAACACGTACACAACCTTGATGTTGCTCATTGGTATTTCGGTGCTCACCCGGTAAAAGCCCTCGGTTTTGGTTCACGTCAACGCAGGGTAACCGGCGACCAATACGATAATTTTAGTATTGACTACGTTATGGAAGATGGAAGACAAATACACAGTATGTGCCGCCAGATAAACAGCTGCACAAATGGTGTTTACGAAATTTTCCACGGAACAAAAGCAATTGCAACTACTGTGGGCCACAAACCTCAAATTGTTGATGCGGCAGGAAATGAATTATTTATGGCCGAAAAATCAGAAGTTAGTCCTTACGTTCAGGAACACAAAGATTTGATTACCTGCATCCGTCAGAATATTCCGTTTAACGAAGCCGAAGAGACTGCCATTTCTGTAATGATGGCAATAATGGGACGTGTTTCTGCTTACACCGGGAAAGAGGTTACATTCGACGAAATGATGAACTCGGACATGAAATTAGGTCCACAGAAATTTATAATGGGCGACTTGGGTTACATGGCCAAAGCTAAAGTACCAGTTCCCGGAACATTAAAAAGAAAATAAAAATAATTATTCCGGGTGAAATTCTATTTCTCCCGGGTTTTTTATATTTCCTATTCGAAAACAGGAATTAATCAATCAATTCGAAAATGAAAACCATCGGTTCTAAAGCCGGTGGTTTTTTATTTTAATACTTTATCGAAAAACTCCACAAAAAGAATTGCTCCCCCGCTGATTGTCACCAATAAAAATGTATTTTTGTCCCCTTCAAAACAAAAAATTTAATATTCTATAAAGTCGTTTTATTATGGCGAGGTTAAAAATTAAAAACATCCTTCAACAAGGAAAACCGGGAGAAAAAGTAACTGCAAAAGGTTGGGTACGCACAAAGAGGGGAAGTAAAAATGTAAATTTTATTGCGCTAAACGATGGTTCAACTATTTTAAATCTTCAGATAGTTGCCGATGTTGCTAATTTTAACGAAGAGTTGTTACGGGATGTTACAAGCGGAGCGGCTATTTCGGTTCTCGGCGAATTGGCCGAATCGGCTGGAAGCGGCCAAAACATAGAATTAATTGCCAACGAAATAGAAATACTTGGAAAGGCAGACCCGGAAAAATATCCAATTCAGCCCAAAAAACATTCGCTTGAATTTTTGCGTGAAAATGCCCATTTACGTTTTCGCACCAATACATTTGGTGCTATTTTTAGGATTCGACATGCCATGGCTTTTGCCGTTCATAACTATTTTAACAACAAAGGGTTTAACTATTTACACACTCCAATTGTAACAGCAAGCGATGCAGAAGGAGCTGGTCAAATGTTTAGGGTAAGTACACTGGACCCCGAAAATCCGCCGTTAACCGAAAAAGGTAGAATTGATTACAGTCAGGACTTTTTTGGTAAAGCCACTAATCTCACCGTTTCAGGGCAGTTAGAAGGCGAGTTGGGCGCAATGGCATTGGGCGAGATTTACACTTTCGGACCAACTTTCCGTGCCGAAAATTCAAACACAACCCGCCACCTGGCAGAGTTCTGGATGATTGAACCGGAAATGGCTTTTTATGATTTAAAAGACAACATGGATTTGGCTGAAGAGTTCCTAAAGTCGTTAATTCAATACGCTTTGGATAATTGCATGGACGATTTACAATTTTTGGCTGGCCGCCTGCAACAAGAAGAAAAAAACAAGCCACAAGACCAACGTTCGATGGATTTAATTGAAAAGTTAAAGTTTGTTTTGAACAACGATTTTATTCGAATTACCTACACAGAAGCAATAGATATTCTACGAAATTCAAAACCTTTCAAAAAGAAAAAATTCCAATTCCACGTTGAATGGGGAGTTGACCTGCAAAGTGAACACGAGCGTTATTTGGTTGAAAAGCACTTTAACTGTCCGGTAATTTTAACCGATTACCCCAAAGGCATAAAAGCCTTTTACATGAAACAAAACGATGATGGTAAAACAGTTGGTGCCATGGATGTTTTGTTTCCGCAAATTGGCGAAATTATTGGCGGTTCGCAACGCGAAGAGAACCTTGAAAAGCTGGAAACCCGGATGAATGAAATGAATATTCCGACAGATGAAATGTGGTGGTATTTAGATACACGCCGATTTGGTTCGGTAGAACACAGTGGTTTCGGACTTGGCTTTGAACGCTTTATATTGTTCGTAACCGGGATGGGAAACATCCGCGACGTTATTGCTTTTCCACGCACTCCTAAAAGTGCTGAATTCTAAAATAATTTTTAGCCTTTATTATTCATGATTTTTCGTTATTCAAAGCAGTTTGACTTCGGAATAGAATAATTTTGTGAATAATGAAGGTTAGGACATACACTCAAAAAAAAATACTAAATTTACAGTATTAACAAATGGGAAATGGAGCAAAAATTATCATTACAACAGAAATTGCTTCAGAAGCTTTCGCCTCAACAAATACAGGTAATAAAGCTTCTGGAAATCCCAACTTTACAACTGGAGCAACGCATTAAAAAAGAGTTGGAAGAAAATCCGGTATTGGAATTAGAATCGGACAACCCGGTATCTTTGGAGGATGAAGATGTTTCGGAGGACGCTGACGTTGAAAAAGACGTTGACAACGATGAGTTTACGTTCGACGATTATTACGCCGCAGATGAGGACATTCCTTCATATAAATTAAATACAAACAATTTTTCGAAAGACGACAAATACGTTGAATTACCTTTTTCAATTGGCACTACTTTTCACGAATTTTTATACGAGCAGTTAAGTTTGGTAACCCTTACCGAAGAAGAAAAAGAATTGGCCGAATACATTATTGGGAATATTGACGATGACGGTTACCTCCGACGCAATTTAATGTCTATTTCTGATGATTTAGCTTTTAATATGAACATGGATGTTTCGGAAGAGGTGCTTTTAAAGATTCTTTTGGAAATTCAGAAATTTGACCCGCCGGGAATTGGAGCCCGCAATTTACGCGAATGCCTGACTATTCAGTTAAAAAGAAAAAATAGCAAGAACCTTCAATTGGCAAAAGAAATTATTACCGACTTTTTCCCTGAATTCACAAAAAAACATTACACCAAAATACAAAGCAAGCTCGAACTCACCAATGAAGAGTTAAAACAAGGAATTGAGCAGATTTTAAAACTCAACCCAAAACCGGGAAGTTCGTATAGCAATCCATTAAACAAGTCGAATCAACACATTGTCCCCGACTTTATCCTCGACAACGAAGATGGCGAACTAAACCTGTCACTTAACCAACGCAACGTACCAAACTTAATAATAAACGATACTTACCTTGGCATGCTTCATGCGATGGGTGCGAACCACAAAAATAAAAATAACAAAGAAGCCTTTCTTTTTGTAAAGCAAAAACTCGATTCTGCAAAATGGTTTATCGATGCTATTCAACAAAGGCAAACTACACTTTTGCTTACCATGTCCGAAATCATCAATTATCAAAAAGAATATTTTCAGGACGGTGATGAAACCAAGTTGCGCCCCATGATTTTAAAAGATATTGCAAAACGGACCAACCTCGACATATCAACCATTTCAAGGGTTTCGAACAGTAAATATATTCAAACGCATTTCGGGATTTATCCATTAAAATATTTCTTTTCTGAAGGTCTTCAAAAAGACGATGGAGAAGAAGTCTCAACGCGTGAAATAAAAATGATACTTCACGAATGTATTGACAACGAAAGTAAAGACAAGCCCTTAACCGATGAAAAACTGGCACAAATTTTAAAAGAAAAAACGTACAATGTTGCCCGAAGAACAGTTGCAAAATACCGCGAGCAACTTGGAATTCCTGTGGCAAGACTTAGAAAAGAATTATAATATGGCGACTAAATTTGCAAAAATTATATCCATTGTTTTTCATCCGGTACTAATTCCTACTTTAGGGTTTTTATTGCTTTTTAATTCGGGATTTTATTTTTCGATGCTTAACTGGGATGCCAAACGGATTGTTCTGTTAGTGGTGCTTTTTTCAACATGTATTTTACCACTGATATCGGTTGCAATATTAGCCCTTAATCCCAAATTCGACATTTCAATGGAAAAAAGCCAGGACAGGGTTATTCCTCTTTTATCGTCAGCTATATTTTATTATATAGGCTTTGTACTTTTAGGCAGAATGGAAGCTTTCCCAGTTTTTAAGTTGTTTTTAGTAGCATCGGTATTTGTAATAATCGCATTGTTGCTTATTTCGTTTAAGTGGAAAATCAGCAACCACATGGCTGCTGTTGGAGGAATAACCGGAACTATTTTTGCTCTTTCTTTCCGTAGTGGAATAAATCCAATTTGGTCAATTTTGTTCGTAACAATAATCTCGGGAGTGATTGGAACGGCGCGTTTAATCCTAAACAAACACAAGTTAGACCAAATTCTTGCAGGTTACAGTTTGGGGTTTTCGGTTTTATATCTAATAATTTATTTTATCTGAATTTGGCAACAAAAATCAAAATGGGGCGATTGCCCCATTCCAATATATGTAAATTGAGTTGTCCGGTAAAAATGAGAATATTGAAACAGATTGTTTCCCGCTTCGTTCCTCGCGGTCACAATGACCTACAACTAAAGTTTTTATAATTTGAAACGCCCGTCATTGCAAGTGTAACAAAGCAATCTCAAAACTTTTACCGGACACTAATGATTTGTAAATTGAGTTGTTTAATAATCAATCTGTAAATTAGCACGGAAATTATTTACTCCACAAACTTGTATCCTATTCCTTTTAAGGTTTTAATGTGGTCGTTCCCAATTTTTTCGCGCAGCTTACGAATATGAACATCGATGGTCCTGTCGCCAACTACCACATTTACTCCCCATACCGAGGAATAAATTTCTTCGCGCGTAAATACTTTTCCAGGCTTTGAGACCAACAATGACAACAATTCAAACTCTTTACGGGGAAGTACCATTTCAACATCGTCAATGCGAATAAGATACCTCTCTTTATCAATTGTAAGGTTTCCTACGTTTACTGTATTTGTATCTTCAACCAACGTAGCAACTGCAGCTTCACCTGTCCGTTTCAACAAGGCTTTTACGCGACTTATCAATACTTTTGGACGAATAGGTTTTGTAATATAATCGTCGGCACCGGCTTCAAAACCGGCAATTTGTGAATAATCTTCACCACGTGCGGTTAAAAAAGCAATAACGCTATTATTTAAAGTTGGGATTTTTCGCAACTCTTCGCACGCCACAATTCCATCCATTTCAGGCATCATTACATCCAGGATAATAAGGTGCGGGATTTTTTTCTCTGCCACTTTCAGAGCTTCAATACCATTTTTTGCAGTATAAACCGTGTAACCTTCTTTCTCAAGGTTGTAACTTAAGAATTCTAAAATATCCAACTCATCATCAACTAATAATACTTTGAATTTCTCTTCACTCATGCTTTAAAATTTTTGTGATAAATGTAAACATTGAAAATTAAAGAATAAATAATAATTGAGGCAAAGTTATTCTATTCTACCGATTATGAAATATAATGTCGAAAATTTTCATTTTTTTCAAATTGCCACTCTGTTGTTATATTGGAATAAAAATTTGGAATAAAGTAAATTACCACGATTTATATTGCTGTTTTATTTGGCTTTTTCAAGTGTAAAGTTGAAAGTAGTCCCTTTGTCAACCACACTCCTAACATTAATAGACTGGTTATGGGCTTCAATAATATGTTTTACAATTGAAAGTCCGAGGCCTGTTCCTCCCTGTTCGCGCGATCTGGATTTATCAACCCGGAAAAAACGCTCAAATATTCGAGGCAAATCTTTCTTTTCCATTCCAATTCCATCGTCTGCTACTTCAACAATAATGTTGTCTTCCATATGATGAAAAGATATATTCACATGCCCTTTTTTCCTACCATATTTAATTGCATTTATGGTGAGATTAGTAAGCACTTCAATCATTCTTTTTTTGTCGGCTTTTACATAAACAGGTTTTTCCGGCCTATCAATAATCTGAACTTTAATTTTTCGTTCAGCAGCATGTAAATGCTCCATTTCTATTACTTCCTCAACAGTCTTTACAATGTCGAACTTTACTAAATTTAACTTCAATTCGCCCGATTCAAGTTTTGTAATCGATTCTAAATCTTCTACAATCGAAACCATCCTGTCTATACTTTTTTCGGTTCTCGATAAGTAACGGTGATTAATTTTGGGATCATCCATCCCTCCTTCCAAAAGTGTTAAAACATAACCTTGAATATTAAAAATAGGTGTTTTTAACTCGTGCGAAACATTACCGACAAAATCCTTTCGATAGCGTTCCAGATCTTTCAAGCGCTCAATTTCTTTTAGCTGGGTTTTGGCCCATTCTTCAACCTCATCTTTAACATTGTGGAGTAAACTATTTGAGTGCAACGACCTCTCTTCCATCTTTTTACCGCTCAAAGGCAAATCCCTGATGGTATTGTAAATAGGACGGACCCTGTCGTTAATATATTTTTTCAATATAAATAAAATTGAAAAATAGGAAGCTAAAAAGAACAACAATGTGGTTAAAACAAATACGATAATATTATCGCCATAAGCATATGCCAATAACATAAAAAACAGCGAAAGAATGGTTAAAATAACCGATACAATAGTTGACAAAAGTGTAGAAGAATATGTTCTCATTGCAATTAAAATTTGAGCAAAAGTATAAAATTTATGTTACTACTCAGCAGTACGAGTGAAATTTAAATCGTTGGTTGTCAGCCCGTTTTGATATGATTTTTGTTCAAGAAAAACAAAAATCTCACCAAGGCTACAGATTCTCACAACATTTACCCCCAATCTTTCCATAGGAATCCTCCATGGGAGTACTACGGACCTATGGGAAAAGCATGGGGTTATTGATAACCAAGACATTAAACCTGCTGAATAGTAACAAGTTTATTCTATTTGCTGATTAACAGTAATTTCATGGTTAGTTAATATTTTTTTAATGTTGTATTGCTGTTTAAGTTATTACTTAGCCTCTATATTTGCCGCCCGTAATTAATATACTAAATAATGGAAACTTTTTACATCGTTCTTGTTGTTGTTCTGTTCGCTTTGGCTATATCCGATTTAATTGTTGGAGTTAGCAACGACGCAGTTAATTTTCTTAATTCTGCTATTGGTTCGAAAGCTGCCCCAAAGTGGGTCATTTTTTTGATGGCAAGTTTGGGTGTACTAATCGGAACAACTTTTTCAACCGGGATGATGGAGGTTGCCCGAAAGGGGATCTTTCATCCCGACATGTTTTTCTTCTCCGAAATCATGATAATTTTTCTGGCAGTTATGATAACTGACGTTATCCTTCTCGACTTGTTCAACACTTTTGGAATGCCAACATCCACAACTGTTTCTATCGTTTTCGAACTATTAGGGGCTGCAGTGGCAGTATCGGTGGTAAAAATTAAAAGTGCAGGCGGTTCCGTTGTAATGGAATTGTACAAGTACATTAATTCTGAAAAGGCACTGGCGATAATAACGGGAATACTGGTCTCGGTGGTTATCGCCTTCACTGTGGGGGCAATTGTTCAGTATATTGCCCGGCTGATTTTTACCTTCAATTACAAACGGCCAATGAAATATTTTGGTTCTACGTTTGGCGGGCTGGCAATTACGGTTATTACTTATTTTATATTAATTAAGGGAATGAAGGGTTCTTCGTATGCCAATATTGAATTGGATAGCGGTATAACTGTGCAAAATTGGGTAGACCAAAATTCAGGGCTAATTTTAGCCTATGGCTTCTTTTTCTGGGTAATTCTTATTCAACTATTAAAGTGGGTATTCAATATTAAAATATTAAAAATTGTTGTTTTAGCCGGAACATTTGCACTTGCCATGGCATTTGCCGGAAACGACCTTGTAAATTTTATAGGAGTTCCGTTGGCCGGGTTCAACGCGTTTAAAGCGTGGGCAGCTGCCGGGGCCACCGGAGCCGATACCTTCTCAATGGGAATATTGGGAGGGAAAGTTTCTTCTCCAACCTACATGTTGGTAATTGCAGGTTTAATTATGATCATCACTTTGATCTTATCGAAAAAAGCAAAAAGTGTAATTGCCACCTCCCTCGATTTATCAAGACAAAACGAAGGTTCTGAGCGATTTGGTTCTTCGTTTGCTGCCCGGATGTTGGTTCGCGGAACAACCAATTTCAACAAAAAGCTTGTGCAGGTTTTACCCGGTTCTGTGTCAAGGGCAGTTCAATCGCGTTTTACAGCAATTCCACAAAACAATCTCAACAACCCCGATGTACCATCGTTTGATAAACTACGGGCATCTGTAAATTTAGTAGTGGCAAGTATCTTAATTGCCTTCGGTACATCGTTAAAACTTCCACTTTCAACTACTTATGTAACATTTATGGTTGCTATGGGAACATCGCTTTCAGACCGTGCGTGGGATCGCGAAAGTGCAGTATATCGGATTTCGGGGGTTTTTGCGGTAATTGGCGGATGGTTTTTAACCGCATTAATCGCTTTTACCGTTTCGGGCCTTGTTGCTTTACTTATTGCGATAAGTGGTAATTTTATGATTTTTATATTTATTGCGCTTGCTGTTTTGATGGTAATTAGAACACATTTTTTTCTTAAAAATCGTGCTTCGAAAAAAATTGCTGAAGAAGAAGATACGGTTAAAGATGAAGATGCTTTTGAAGAAATCATTTCAAAAAGCACTAAACAAGTGGTTCGGGCAATCGTTTTAACCAATCAGATTGTTACTTTGGGTATAGAGAATTTCCTAAAAGAAGACCGAAGCGAGTTAAATAAATTGCAAGAAACCTGCCGGACATTCTCGCTAAAGACAAAAAAGAATAAAGACAAAGCACTTTCTGTTGTTCAGAAATTAACGGAAGGATCTGTTGACACCGGCCATTATTATGTGCAAATGATGGAGCATAAACGAGAAATGGCACACGCTGTACATTATATGCTTAACCCAATGATTGAGCATATTGGGAACAACCATAAACCTTTTAACAAGGAACAAGATATTGAATTGACAAAATTAGCTTCAGAAATTGATAGTTTCTACAATTTTGTATTGCACTCGGTGAAAGAGGAAAATTTTGAAGAACTGGATAGCTTGATTTCTGAAAGAGATAAAATTTTGGAAGCGTTAAACGAGAGTGAAAAGAATCAAATTAAACGCATCAAAAATAGAGAAGTAAATACGCGCAATTCACAACTGTTTTTCAAAATAAATTCAGAGCTGGAAAGTTTGCTGCTGCATACCGTTAACCTTGTTAAATCGCAACGCGACTTTATTACGTTTACAAGAAAAACAAAATAGGTGACTTCTAAAAATATACACAAAAGCCGGATAATTTTTCCGGCTTTTGTACTGTTACAATTTTATTACATCAACTTTATATTTTACAAAATACTCATTTTTAAATTTTTAGGACAATTCAAAATCTAACCTTCATTATTCACAAATTATTTTATTCCGAAGCCAAACTGCTTTGAATAAAGACAATGCTCAACTTCTGTTTCTCAAAATAGCTAAGGAACTGTCAAGTAATAACCTGACCATTTGCGCTTGTTCTTTCGCCCTTTAACTTCCTTGAAAAAATCTTTAAATAGCACGTTATTCGCTAATTTTTCAAGTTGTTAAAGTTGTTAAAGAACAAAATACCTTCGCTCAAATTGTTCATCTTAATATGTAACACTTCCTAAGGGCTTACTCAGAAATAAGTCCGGGAATTTAGGAATAATATTTTGTGCACAGACGCGGCAAAAAACACAAGCATAGCAGGGTTATGGTGAGTATTTTTAACAAAGTATGTGTGCAAAAGATGTTCATAAAAACCGGAAGTTATTTTTGAGCAAACCCTAAGGCAATTTCTGCAAGCCTCAACTCTGCGCTTCCCTGTATTCGTTGCATTTTAACTTCTCATAACAAAAATTCATGAATAATGGAGGCTAAACACAAAATCAAAGTATTCGGAGATTTAAAATAATCCGCATTTTTTATACTTTTGGACTCTGAAAATTAGGGACGGTTTTAATAAATAGGTTCAATTAAATGTATTGAAATGAGGTTAGCAAGTGTACAGGTTATTGCTTTGATGGTTGTAGCCCTTTGGGGTTGTAATGTTGAAAAAGATAAAAATCTTATGGTCCAGCAAGAATTTGTGGGAAACTGGATGTTCAACGAGGTTGGAAAAAACGAGTGGCTTCCGGCAACCGTCCCGGGTACTGTGCATACAGATTTGCTTGCCAACCAAAAAATTGAAGACCCGTTTTACCGGTTAAATGAACACAATTTACAGTGGATAGATAAAGTAGATTGGGAGTATAAAACTTCATTTACGGTTGATAAACTTCTTATTAAAAGAGATAAAATTGAACTCGATTTTAAAGGTCTCGATACCTATGCCGAAGTTTTTGTAAATGGCGAAAAAGTTTTGGAGGCTGACAATATGTTTCGGGAATGGCATGCCGATGTAAAAAAGGTTTTGAAAGTTGGGACGAATGAATTGCATATTGTATTGCGTTCACCAATAAACGAAGGAATAAAAAAATATGATGCACAAGGCTATGTAATCCCGGTTTCGGATAACGACCAGGCGGTTAACGGGGAAGTTGAAGGTGGCAAAATGGTGAGTGTTTACACGCGCAAAGCGGGTTATCATTTTGGGTGGGACTGGGGCCCGCGGTTGGTAACGAGTGGAATTTGGCGGCCTGTAACTTTAATTGCCTGGAATGAAGCAAAAATTGAAAACTTACAAATTGTACAGAATAAAGTAAGCGACGAAAAAGCTACTTTTACTGCCGTTTTCGAAATTCATGCAATAAAAAATGAAGAAGCTACTTTATCAGTAAACAATGACAGTATCCCGCTTGCCTCAGCTACGGTTCAACTAAAAAAAGATGTTGCAAAATATTCGGTCGATTTTGAAATTGAAAACCCAAAATTATGGTGGACAAATGGTTTGGGCGACCCACATTTATATAATATTTTAGGAACGCTTAATATCGATGGTCGAAAAGCTTCGGAAGGTACACGCATTGGAATCAGAACTTTAGAATTGGTTCGTGACAAAGATGACAATGGAACTTCGTTTTATTTTAAATTGAATGGGCACCCTGTTTTTATGAAAGGCGCCAATTATATTCCCAACGATGTTTTTCTGCCCCGGGTTACCGAAGAAAATTACCGCACCGTTGTTGAAACAGCAAAAAATTCGAATATTAATATGTTGCGTGTTTGGGGCGGAGGTGTTTACGAAGATGATATTTTTTATAAGCTCTGCGACGAAAACGGGATTTTGGTTTGGCAGGATTTTATGTTTGCATGTGCTATGTTTCCGGGCGACGAGGCTTTTCTTGCAAATGTAAAACAGGAGGCAATTGATAATGTAAAACGGTTGCGGAACCATCCGAGTATTGGTTTGTGGTGTGGTAACAACGAAATTTTGGCTGCCTGGTTTGGCTGGGGCTGGAAACAAAAAGAGGAGGCTAAAAGCAAAGAGAATGCTGATAAAATATGGCAATCGTATATCGATATATTTCATAAAATATTACCCAATGTTGTTGCTACCGCAAGATTTATCTGGAAGGTAAGTTTTGTATATCTTATTTTAGGAGTTATAACTTTTGGTGTAATTCTTCTTTACAAAGGACTCTCTTTAGATAAAGCTTTTTTTCACTCTCTTTGGATTTTCTTTGCTGCTTTTGATACAGGAGGATTTGCTCCTTATGCTCAGAATATAAACTATTATCATTCCTTTCATTTGGAGATGGCTACAATTGTTTTTATGATTCTTGGAGCAATAAATTTTAATTTCACCAGTTTGTTCATCTTTCCATCTGCAAAGTAAATTTATGGTAGGTGGAGGATTTCCGCCAACCCATTCTTGACAGTTGCTTTCTTTAATTTGATATTCACCTGATCCATTTTGTACATTTTCAATATTTAATTGTAATAATGCTGCGTTACCACCTTTGTAGTCATTTATAGTTAAGCTGGAATTATAATCTATGG
>JAKIST010000016.1 GCA_021648495.1 Draconibacterium sp. | reverse complement strand
GGTGATTTTAGGATTACAAATATGAATTTCCTCGATATCCCTGCCCTTTTCTGATTTCGTTAATGAATGAATCGACACGTATGGATTTTTCCTGTAACCAGAAATAAATTCATCAAAATTCTTCTGAAGATATGGAATTCCCATACAAAACATAACCGAATCCTGATTCTCTCCAAACGAAAATGAAAAACTACTATGGTTTTTCTGAATTTTGTCATGTAGCCAATTCCAGTTTTTGCCACCATCCGTACTATAAGCAGGACCAAAAGATCCAATTGGATGTCCGGCAAACTGAAAGAACAAGTTGCGATTCGCAGCTCCTGTGACCCTGAAATACCAATAAAACCAATTTCCTTCCGTATCCCGGAGATCAGGCCTAAGTTTTATTGTATCGGATGTAGCTTGATAATATAATGTACTTTTATTATCACAATTTTCGACAATTATATTTCCCCCTGGAAAATCAGCAGAAATTTCCAAATCATTTTGTCCAAATAGATATATAGTTGGGAAAAATAATAGAATAAAAATAAATATTTTTTTAAATAACATGATCTTAGCCTTTTTTAAAATACAATTGGTAATTATTTAGCAGCTAATTCTGTAATAAAGTTGCTGCCTTCAAAGGTAGTCGAAAGTTCGTTGAAAAATATTTTTATTGTTCTTTCTCGCTGTGGATATAAAACCCTCTATTCGTGCATAGTTTCCTGCCCCCTTAAAACTGCGGAACGAGTTTGATATTTTCTGTTTTATTTTGGTTGGCCTGATATCCCTTTCTGCCAGATTGTTGGTGAAAGGAACTTGTTCGTAAAATGCAAACGCCAGAACAGCATCTTGGTATTTAATCAGCCTTTCAACAAGATTCCGGCCTTTGGTACGTTTGTAAACACTGATTAATGTTTGCAGTTTTCTTAATCCATTCCAACTCAAAAGAGGCACAAAACATACCGACCTAAAAGGCTATTTTAAGAACGCAACCTGTTACTGCATTGCCATTGTCCTGATTGGAAAGGGCTTGGAGCTGCTTTTTAAAAATATATTTTCAACTTAGGATTGAACAGCCCGGTCATTGTTGTACCGCTCGCTCTTTATACAAATCCAAAAATTTCCTAAAACCTATTTCTTTCCCATTTAGCATCTCTAAATAGTTCGTTGGATACTTATACTTAACAAAATCAAAGACATTTACAGCTACGGGGAATATCGGATGGAAAGTTTTGTCTTGCGAAGTCATTTCTGTTTCAATATGTGAGCAATCTTTTCTCATTTGCTCTAAAGTTGTTGTATGCCCCGGATTTTCCGCTAAATTATTTAATTCATACGGGTCATTCACCAAATCATATAATTCTTCTACAGGTTTTGAATTGGATAAGAATAAAGTTTCATTCTTATCTAACTTTCCATCAAGCTTCAGCTTCCGCATCACATGAACTGCCGGGCGGTAAAACTCCAGATAAGCCTGATGGGCATCCCATGGCACTTCCGGCATATAATTGCGAATGTACCTGTATCTTTTCCCTGTTAAACTCCTGGATTTCTCCATGACCTCGTCCCACAAATCACGTGCGGAATAAATATATTTACGATTAAAATCTTTCTCCATAAATGACATTCCTGTCATATATTTTGGTATTTCAATACCGGCGAAATCAAGAATTGTTGCAGTAATATCGGTTGTACTTACTAAATCATCCCTAACCTGTTTGGTCTTAATCCCTTTTGGCCAGCTTACAATCAGAGGAATGTGTATTCCGGGATCATGAAGGTATCCTTTCCCCCAGATATTGCACCTTCCATTATCTCCAATAAAAATGATTATCGTATTCTCATACATCCCTTTCTTTTTCAAATCATCAATAATTAACCCAACCTCATGGTCCATATATTCAATCTGGTCGAGGTATTTAGCCCAGTCTATCCTAATAACAGAATCATTGGCCATATATGGTGGCATTACAACTTTGTCAGGATTTACGGGATGTTTTGATCTTTCACGGATACTGTTCCACCAGTCACCCCGGTGGGTAACTACCAGTTGTATCTGTGCGAAAAATGGCTGATCTTCAGGGGTAAAGGTATCTTTCTTGTCAAACAGCCCAAATTCATTTTCACCATCCCACTCACCTGTTTCACTGTATTTGAAATTAACATCGATTTTACGGCCTTTTCTCATAACCAACTCATTGCCTATGATACAGGTATAACCGGCTTTTCTCAAATGGTAGGTAAACGGTTGAACATTTTTTGTCAACGGAACATCCCTATTACTCCGATGGTGTTGTGCATTAATTTTATTTTGATGAACTCCTGTCATCATTGCCGACCGGTTTGGCGAACATATCGAGTTGGTACAATAAGTATTGGTAAACTTCAGGCCCGATTCGGCCAATTTATTCAAAACTGGGGTTTTAACTGCCGGCATGCCATAACACTCAAGGTCAGTGCCAATATCTTCTGCCATCAGCCATATTATGTTTGGCTTCTCCTGTGCAAAAAGTGAAACTGAAAAATATATTATCAAGGTTAAGATCGCTGATATATTAAATATATATTTCATCTCATTATAATTTTAAATTTTCAAAGGTATTCGATGTATCTCGCTTATAGTGATCCGCCTGTGTATCAAGTCTTTTGCATACTCGTTTCATCTGGTTAATTTAAAACTTATTTTTTATAAAAAATATCCTTTTCAACTTTCATATTACCATCGGGTGTCAGGCTTAGTCTTTCCTTCAAATTTGAATTATTCCAGAATATCTCTCCGGCACCTTTATAATTTGGGTTTTCAAAAGGGTCATCAGGGAAGTCGTACCACCAGCGTCCAACTTTTGTTCTTTTATCGCCATCCAAATGAAACGTGTTACCTTTTTTGTCAAAGTAATATACTGTGTCATTATGTTTCCACCTGCCTGCAACTTCAGAATCAAAAGGCCCGTTAAAAATAGTTCCGGTCACATCATCAGAAATTAAAAGGCGATCATCCGTAAAACGTGGCTCTTTCCCTTTTCTGAACCGTTCTTTCAATTCCATAAATTGTTTGCCGTTTTTCATAATAATTGCCTTTACAACTGTTTCGGCATCAATTTCAAATTGGGTTTTGTACAACTTTGAATTTGTTGTTGGAGTTGTACCATCGGTAGTATAATATATTTTAAAATCAGCTTTTTTCACTTTACTTCTGATTGCAATTCGTTGTAAACCTATGGCAATCGATGATTTTTCCTGAAAGAGGGTATCTCCCAGTATTGCTGCCGCAGTTATCACAACCGGCCCATCTTCGTCCGTTGCCTGAAAAAATCCTCTTGCCATGCCATAGAACAAGTTTCTGTAGTTAACTTTGTGCGGGGTTCCGTCAATAGGATTCCCGTTTTCATATCCAAGTAATTTTATCGGGCCTTCAATTTCAAACCATACCCTGTTTTGTACCCACGGAACAAATTCTCCCGACTCGTCGTGTGCAGAAACAGACACAACAGCAACATCACGTCTATCAGACTTCAGGTTTGGGTTATCTGTGGTTAGTTCTAATTTTACGGGGCGTTTAGCTGTCATGAACACTTTTTCTGCTGCAACTTCTCCTTTGATATACCCAACTGCTTTTAATTCGCCAGAAGCATAAGGAATGTTCCAGACAAAATCGAGCAACTCCCCCGGATTCTTTTTCCCGAAACTCTTACCATTCAAAAACAGTTCAACCACTTCGCAATTTGAATAAGCAACAACAGGTATTTCAGTGCCAATGGCAAGCCCGGGATGTGTCCAATGCGGAAGGATATGCACCATTGGTTTCTTTGTCCACTGACTCTGGTAGAAATAGTACAAATCTTTTGGGAATCCGGCAAAATCGAGTACTCCACTGTTATAGCTCCGTTTGGGGAACTCTACTCCCATAAAATGGGCCTCTCCCAGACAGTCGTGTCCAGTCCAACGGAACTCACCACTAATCCACGGTGTATTTTTGGTACGTTTCCAGCTTGTCCTGGCATTAATCCTGACCCCGCAATTATCATAAGACGAACGATAACGGGGGAGCCCATCGAAGAATATCTGTTTGGTTCCATAAGGTTCAAATGTATGAATCTTTTTATTGCCTTTGTCGCGCCACCACGTTGGCACCCGGTAAAAACCACGGGTTTGAATAGTATGGGGTACTTCGGTTAGTACAAGAGGTTGGTTAGGGTTTTCTTTGTGAAATTTTTCTAACACCCCGGGCATTCCGGCCGGCCCGTTAAACCCGCTAACATCAACACCGGTAAATACTGTTCCCCCAGTAACCGGGCGGGTATTGTCATCATATTTATGTATCTCTCCTGTAATGTTGTGTTCATCGTTTTTTCCTGTTTCATTACCAATGCTCCATAAAATAACCGATGGGTGATTACGGTCACGTTTTACCCAGCTGGCTACGTCTTTTTTCCACCATTCCATGAAAAAACGTCCGCCATAATCATTTGCTCCTTTACGATGCCAACCGTCAAACACTTCATCCATAACCATAATTCCCATCTCATCGCATAATTCATAAAATTTTGGGGTAAACGGGTTATGTGCGGTACGAATAGCATTGACCCCCATGTTTTTTAAAACCTGAAGCCTTCTTTTCAACAAAGCGTCAGGCAAGGCTAACCCGACAGGCGATAGTTCCTGATGTTCGCAAATGCCTTTCAATTTTATATTTTTATCATTTATCCAAAATCCGGTTTGACTGTCGAACCGGATGGTGCGGATACCCACCGGAGTCCGTTTTACTTCAATTATTTTATCGTTTAATTTAACGGTAGTTTCCAATTGGTAAAGATAAGGGGTGTCGGGGCTCCATAATTGAGGCCGGGGAACAGTAAATTTTGTTTTGAACGTCTCTTTTTTCCCCGTGCCGATATTTAACTTTTCTTTTGCAGATGTAGCTACTACATCTCCTTTCTCATCAAACAAAACATGCTGTACCGTTACTTCTTTCTGATGCTGACCTTCATTGTCAATTTCGGTATCGACCTTAATTTCTGCTTCTTTTTCATCTGCTGCGGCAGTACGAACAAAAACGCCACCCATTGGCGTAATGTGTACTTTTGGTAGAAGTAACAGGTTGACATGGCCATAAATCCCACTTCCGTGGTAAAAGCGGGATGTTGGTGCAGGTGTATTATCAACTCTTACAGCTATGATATTCTTCCCGGGTTTTAACATATCAGTAATGTCGTACTGAAAACTGATAAAACCATAGGGCCGGTTGCCTGCAAGTTTTCCGTTTACATAAACATTGCTGTTCATGTAAACACCATCGAAATGAATTATTACTTTATTGTTCAGCCATGCTTCCGGCACTTTCAGTATTTTCCTGTACCAACCAACACCAACAGGCAACCATGCATTTTGTGGGGTGTTTTCAGGACTGTATTCTCCTTCGATAGTCCAATCATGCGGAACATTTAAAGTCCTCCACTCTGTATCGTTGAAATCAACAGTTTCTGCCCCGTGGATATCACCTAAAGCAAATTTCCAATTAAAATCGATATTAACTTTTGATTTTTCGGAATCGGTATCACTCTGATCCTTACATCCAGTAAAACAGACAAAATGTAAAGAGATAATAATCAATATGGTTAAATAAGATTTATTTTTCATTTAAATTATAATAAACTTTGATGAAATTTTTCGATTATTTTTGAGGCAGACAAAATATACACCCCTACTTAAGCAATCAATGTTTATCTCTATATAAGGAGACGTTACACTTACTTCTTTTATTAATTTCCCATAAATATTTCTAAGTTGTATTTTATCATTCCTCTGAGTACCCGTCATCTCAATTTTTATTATTTTTGTAGCAGGGTTCGGATATAATTTAAAAATACTATCGTTGAATAAATTACTAAAGCCCGTAGAAACGGTATCTATATTTGAAACAGATGACCAGTTTCGGTGATAACAGCCCAAAGTCATTGTTCGCGGCACTTCGTTTGTATTCCACGGGTCTGCTACAATTAGGTTTTGCTGGTTTGCCGGTTTTAGAAACATGGCATTGGTAATCTCAATACTGTCGCAAGCAGAACCTGTTATTTGAATGTAGTCATCATCCACGACTCCTGCATTTGAGAAATCGATAATATTTGTCATAAAAATATCAGTGCTATTATTTATTGATGCGTAAGGTTGGTCTGCTTCTGTTTTTGCACCGAATATTCTAATTCCTGAAGAGTTTTCAATTTCTAACATTGGGAATGTTGAGTCTTCGTAGTCCCTGCCTCCCCGTTCAAGATTGAGCCCATAGAAAGTCAAAAGCTGTTTTGTATTTGAAATTTTAACTTTTCTGAAATTAGTGTTTTGCGGATTGCTTCCTATTTCATCCTGATAGTTAAAAACACGTCCGCCTCCATTTCCGGAGAAGTATAATCGAATCATATCTTTTTCTTTCCAATCCCTGCTTATATCGGTGCGTATGGTACGGATAATTGAGTTCTTGCCGGCTTGCCAGTGAATACCTCCATGATAATCCTTAGCTGGCGGATCAGTAGCTATATCCATCATATAAGTTGTTGCCGCTGCATTGTTTTCTGTCGTCACCAGCCAGGTTGGGGAGGAAGGTGTCCATCCATACTGCAATATAGTTCCGGCATCGCCAAGTCCGGGGCATCCAAACAGTATGGTGTTCGATTTTAGAGTGATTGGTTTCGTAAGTTTATAGGTGCCTCTGGCAATACACACTTTTTGGTGGGCATCAATGGCAGGTTGGATATCTTCTGCTTTGGTTACAAGAAAAGCATCGGTATCTTCAAATGACGGGGTAGAGCCCCAAATATGCTGTGAAATTAAATTAGCCGGAGGAGCAGGTACCGTACCTATAGAAACAATGTCTGAATCGCTCTGAACACCGGTGACTGCATCATAGTTCAATGCCTTAAAAGTAAGGGAGTTGTCATATTTTACCTTTTTACCTGTCTTGTACACATAATTGTATCTTTTTACTACGGTCCAATCAGTTGTATTTGGTTGAGGGAGCAGGTTATTGTCTCCTCCGTTATCACATATTATCCCTGCTCTTAAAATGTAAACTCCACGAAGCGTAACCAATCCCTGATTAATGTTTTTAATTGCAATATTCGATGGTCTGGTTGATGTGAACTCAATTTTAGAGTCTATCATTGAGAATGAAAAAACATATACAGTTTCGTTACACTTCATTTCTATTGCAGTTTCAGTATCTGTTACTATCGATGTGCCTATTATGGTGAGTCCTCCCCAGTCTGTGAGGGAAAGAGGGGCAACGGTCTGTTTGGTAAAAGTACAACCTGTGATTGTTTTTTGAACTGCTCCCGGCATACCCCATAACTGCGCTTCACTATAACTGGGAAAATACATGCCGTACTGTCCTCCAATAACCTTAACATTCGCCGTTAAGCTGTTTCTACCGCTAATACCCGTAAGTCCGGCAAACCCCTCCCTTGCGTAGATAGTAATATCTTCAATATAGTTATACTGTGCACTAGACCAGTATATTCCAACAGCATTTGCATTGCCCTTGCCCAGATCAATATTGAGCCCACGGATACCTCCTTTCATCATCCAGGCTGTATTGTACGTTTTACCTGTTTTCGGGTTTATTAATGTTGGATCAACCATATAGTGGAAAACTGCTTTGGGAATGCCTGCATTAAATGCTTTTGTATTATCAGCAAGTACTATTGTTGGCCTGTTTGTTGACGATCCAACAATATTTACCCCAAGATCCGGGTTGTTTCTGCCATCTGTTGGATCTTCATGTGTCATTATGCATAATATTTGGGCAGAAACCTTATACGTACCAGAGGGGATAAACAGAGCCTGTTTTGCATCGCGAGAGGCATTAACTGCATTTTGCAATTTAACGGTAACATCGATAGTGCCATCCATTTCGCCTGATGATAAGTTTTGCTTAACTGCAAAGTTATACATGCCCATTTGGGTAGCGGTAATTTGTGCACTGCTTATTTGATACCCAAATAGTAGCAATGCCATCAATATACTATATATGTAACTTGTCATATTCTCCTTTTTTATAATGCAAATATAAATTTACCTATTATCATTCTCGTTTCATAAGCTGACAAATTGACGACAATTTTTTAACTTCCCGTTTCAAACACAAACTAATGTTATAGTTGGTAGCGAATAAAGACAACATCCCATGGCATAACATTGATATTGTTTAATGAATTTATCTTTACGTTTCCCCATATATTCCTGAATTGATAGCTTGCGTTAATATCAAGCCCCAATTGGTTCAATGTGAATTGCAAATTTACATTTTCGGGTGTTCTGTTTAAGATTGCAATCCATCCATTTTTTGAATTTTTTTGTTTTGTATTCCATATTTCGACTCCTTCATTTTCGTACATAAGTTTACCCATTACCCCATTCTGATTACATTCCAACATATCATTATTTGTAACGAGGGAAAGAGAGTACTCGTCAAGGGTTGGGAGATCGCCTCCCAGCATTAACGGTGAAGCTGCCATGGAAAGAATGGTGATGAAAGTACGTTTTTGATTTTTTGTGAATTTACTCCACCGGGTAGAACCTTTGCCTGCCAACAATTCATTTCGGGTAGGTTTTCTGTTGTTTTTATTTTTGTTTGTATCTTCGGAACTAATTCTCTGATTGGGAGCCATCACTTGAAGTTTGCCGAAAGGTATCATATCCATATCGATCCAGAAGTTTGGTTCTGAAAAGCCTTGCCATTTTCGCCAAGCTGTTAAAATACTGTCAATACTAGTTTTATCGTCCCATATATCGGCGGTAACTCTAAGCATGTTGGCATTTTTAAAAGAACTGATATGTGCTTTGTCAACTTTCCCTCCCGGGCTAAGGCTTAAAACTATAGGCCTGCCACATTGTGCAATTGCTTTTATTACAGCATCAACCTCCTTTGGGAAAGGTACAATATCATCGTATTTTATAAAATCAACCTTCCATTTTGCCATTTGGTTTATAACGCTATTATAATATTCCTGGGCTCCGGGCTTATCCATATCAACACCATAATTCAGGGGGCTCCATGTACAAATATTTACTGTATCTGCTATATTGCTGGCAAAGTATTTTGTTTCCTCAATTGGCAGGTTCCTTTCTACTGCAAATCTGGGGATACCTCTCATGAGGTGTATGCCAAATTTGAGCCCTAACTCATGGCAACGATCAATTATTTGCTGCAACCCGTTTGGGAAATAAACTTTTGATGGTTGCAAAAGCCCATATTTATTAATAGATACCTTTTTGCTTACCCGTTCCATTGGAAACAATGTACCCTCTTTTAATTTAAACTCATAATACCATCCGGCATCGACTACAAAATACTGATACCCACGCGGTTTAAGTTTTACAGCCATCGCTTCTAAATTTTCGAAGGCGGCTTTTTCGTGGAGGTAGATGCCATAACTATCATAACTATTCCATCCAATAAGTGGTGTTGGAGCAAGTCCCAATGGTTCTGTCTCCTGTCCGGTTGAACCATATATTGTGCTAAAAAAGATAAAAACCACTATGGAAATTTTGCTTAAAAGGGTTGTTGGTTTTATAGGCATAATCAAAAAATTTAATATTATCCGTCTCCGAAAATGAGGCAACTTGTTAAAAAGTGTACCAATCGTGCCATTTTACAGGCTTCACGATATTTATTCAGAGAACAGTATAACCCTAAATCAGTAATTATATAAATTGCCAGCCCGAAATAAGATCCGGGCCGGCAATCATATACTAAACTAATCTACGGTAATTGTAACTTCTTTTATTTCTCTTGTGTAGGTATATTCATTTGAAGAAGAGGTCCTGTCATCGACATACCCCGAGCCAGAATATTTTTTATGGCTTATATTGGTTGCTATAACTATTGCTGTATAAGTTCCGGGTTGGCTGTATATGTATATGTAACCCAATTTATACCTGTTAATTGCTACCCCTTTAGAAAACCCGCCCTCTGGGGCAAGAAGAGTGCTATAGTTTTCGAAGTAATTTTCAACTAGCTCTCTGGCTTCTCGCCAAAAATCAGGCATAATTTTTGAAATTTCGTATATCGCAGTTTCCATATTCGTGTATGTTTTTCCAACAATTTCGTTATTCAATACATTAATCACTGAATCTGCATAGGTAGGTGGCTGCTCATTCATTACCTCTTTAAGCCATGGTTCTAAAGCAATCAAACTATCGTTAGTAAGTGCAACCTCTTCCAAATCGACATCTTTCCCTTCTGTAATTGCCAAATAACTTTTAGCATATTCATGCCCTTCGTCTCCTGTGAAGATAACATAAGTTTCAGCATCCCCAAATATTTCGAATGTAACAGGGTCTCCGGCAGCAACAGTTGTTGGAGTTGCTGTTACACTTAATTCAGGAACAATTTCATCTTTGTTGCAGGAAGCAAAAATCAAACTGATAAAGAGAGCTGCAATAATATTGTATTTATTCTTTTGTGTCATAATTTATGTATTTAAAGTATTGGTTAATATCCCGGGTTCTGTGTTAATAGCTGATTTGATTGTATTTCAGCACCTGGTATCGGCATCAACATATGAAAATCTTTAATGTTATCGGCAGTAATGTTCCAGTTTTTCCCTTCGGGTCTTTTTCTCCCTGGCGGAACATAATCTTTTAGAAACTTAATCTGCTCTACCAATTTGCCCCAGCGCACCAAATCAAACCACCTTTTCGCCTCACCACCTAACTCTCTTGCCCGTTCGAAAAAGATGTATTGTTTTATGGAGGCATAATCAGGATAATCTATTGAAGAGATATCCGGGAGTATTGTTTCATCATACGTTAGGTTACGAGGGTAAATATCATCGTGAATGTCTCCTGTGTTTACATTTCTGGCTCTTGTTCGAAGTTGGTTTAATGCATCAAATACTTCTTGTGTAGGGCCATTGTTCACTTCATTTAAGGCTTCAGCATAAATTAGAAGTATTTCAGAATATCTGAATACAGGCCAATGAATATCCCAGTCGTCCCATACAAAGTCGGAACTTCGTACCGGGTAACGCCTGAACTTCCCAATTTTCCACGGTTGCCACGAGGCATTAACAGGATATTTTTTAATCTTTCCGGGGCCAACAACCCTAATATGGGGCGTAGTCCAATCCCTTCTAACCTTATCAGTAGGTTCATAAATTGTAGAATAATATTCTGTTGAATGTACATTTCCCCAGCTTCCACCATATTGTTTTGGTCCCATCAGCCCCATGTCCATACCAATTAAGTTTCCTTCTCCCAAACCACCACGCTTAAATTGAACGTCAAAAATAATCTCATCGCTATTTTTATTTTCCACGATAAATGCATCGGGAAAATAATCATTTAAAAAATACTCACCTGTTTGAATTACTTCTTTTGCCAATTGAGCTGCGTTCTGAAAATCGGACTGGGCGTCTCCTGTCCCATCTCTCTGCGACATGCTTGCCCTGGTTAGGTAAACCTTTGAAAGCAGGGTTTTTGCAGCTCCAACGGTTACTCTTCCCGCTACTGTTTTATCCTTTTCATTCAGGTTTGCAATCCCAAATTCCAAATCTGTAATTATATTGTTGTAAATAGTTTCAGCAGGGGTCCTTTCAACCTCCAATCCCTCCAATGAACTGGTTTCCGAATCTAAATAAGGTATATCGCCAAAATAGCGGACAAGGTTAAAGTAAAGCAGCGATCTTATAAATTTCGCTTCGGCAATTAACGTATTTTTGCGTTCCTCATCCATTTCAATATTAGGGATATGGGCAATGGCTGCATTTGCGTCGTTAATCCCTTTGTAATGATCTCCCCAGATGCGTAGTACAACTTGTGTATTATCGGCTGACATTGAATATGTCCCCATGCCGCCCTGCGTATTCCAGGGAGCTGTCCTTACAATATCTGTGGTGATAAAATACTGTCGCCGTCCGTAAACGCCATCTCTTTGCAGGGCATTATAAACTCCTATTACGGCTGTTTCTGCCTGTCCTTCCGTTTTATAGAAGTTTTCAGGCGAGGCTTGGGTTTTTGGCACTTCGCTTAAAAAGTCCTGGCAAGATACTAATCCGATAAACACCAGGGCAATACTTATGTATATTATTCTTTTTTTCATTTTTCTAAAAATTAAAATTACAAACCAATTGAAAGACCTAATGAATAATTTGTAGCGCGAGGGTATGTTCCCACATCGGCTCCTGGGCCAACTTTAGCAACCGTGCCCCAACCAGTGCTTACCTCCGGGTCGAACCAACTGTAACGGGTTATCATAAAAGGATTTCCTACCCGGGCATATATTCTAAGGTTTTTAATGTTGATTTTGTTTAAAAGCTTATTAGGCACCCTGTACCCCAGTGTAATATAGTCGCATTTTAAGAACGAACCATCTTCAACATACCCACTTCGCATGATATTGGAATAAGTATTAGGTACACTCCCATGAAATGTGCCTTCGGTGTTGATTGGTGTAAAAGTAATGCTTTGCATGGAGCGTAAAGTATTCCAATTGCCCGCCATACGGTCGAGGAACGTAATATTCCCATTAATTATGTCGTTTCCGTAACTCCAGCGCAGGAAGAAACTGAGGTCGAAATTTTTGTACGTGATTTCATTACTTAGCCCACCAACAAAATCGGGAACTGTTTTGGCAAGAGGGACTTTGTCGGCCGAGGTAACTATTCCGTCTCCATTAACATCGTATATTTTAACCTGCCCGGGTATATTTTCCAATATTTTCATTTCGGGGCTATTAGCAATCTCATTTTCACTGTTTACTGCTTGATCTTCAACATATCCATAATATATCCCAATGGGGTCTCCCACGCGGACAAGTATATCGTTTTTTACTCTGTGATAGAAATTCCGTGTAAAAAACATCTCATCGGGTTCACCCAAATCCAACACCTTGCTCTTGTTAGTAGAAATGGTAAAAGTACTCGTCCACTTCCAATCCTTTTTGTCAATGTTTACTGTGTTAATAGTAAGCTCCAATCCTTTATTACTAATTGAACCGATGTTTTTCAACGCGGTACTATAGCCCGAAGTTAAAGGTAACTGGATATCAAGTAAAAGATCAGTTGTCTCCTTATAGTATGCTTCAGCGGTTAGGAGTACTCGGTTCTTGAAAAAACCCAAATCTAATCCGATATTGTACTGATTCGTGGTTTCCCATTTTAGGTTAGGGTTGGCAATACTCCCGGGAACCATTCCCGAATATAAGGCATCGTCAAAAATATATTTCTCTGTGGTTAGTTTAGCGAGCGAACTGTAACTAGGGATTTGGTTGTTGCCCGTTACTCCGAAAGAGACCCTCAGTTTAAGGAGGTCAAAAGTATTCATGTTTTTTATAAAATTTTCCTCAGACATGAGCCAACCGGCCGCAATTGATGGAAAATACCCCCATTTGTTCTCTTTCCCAAATTTTGAAGAACCATCAGCTCTTAACGAAGCAGTTAAAAGGTATCTGTTATTGTAATTGTAACTTACCCTGCCTAAATAAGACATCAAAGCATCAGCACTATATATGTTACTGGGTACCAAAGGAGTTGAAACCGATGAAAGATCGTAAACCCCTCTTGATTCATCACCGAACCCCTGTACAGTTGACCTGTAATACAACTGTTCATTGCTCTTTGTTTCGAACACTGCTGTTGCATTAATATGGTGTTTTGCAATATTTTTGATATAATTCAAACGTGCCTGGTATACAAAACTTTTCGTATCACGTTTTTTGAAATTGGCTTCTCCACCAACCCCAAGCCCCTTCCGGGTTGTTGTTGGAAAAAAGCTGTGTTCGTTTTTATAATATCGATTGAAACCGTAACTGGTGTAGAAATTCAATCCTTTTATAATTTCATACTGGAAAAACATGTTTCCAATCATACGCGATGTTTCAAACTGGTTATCCACATCCCTTATATATTCCGTTACGTTTTCATTATTCCACGAGTAAGTATCGTCGTCCTCTTCATAATCGTCTAAGCTAAATTCAGAATCCATAAAAGGATTGGTTTGAAGAGCCTTTTTTATAATTGTGTTTTCCTCCCAGGTATTAACCATTCCGGAATTTTCCGACATGGAGAATTTCAGGGCGGTACCGATCTTGATTTTTTCGCCAATTTTTTGTTCCAGATTTGCATTTAAGTTCATCCTGTTAAATTTTGACCGATCGATAATTCCTTCCTGATTTAAATAATCGCCTGAAACGGCGTATCTCATACCATTGGTTCCGCCACTGAAGTTAATATTGGCATTTTTTGATTGGGCACGCCGTGTAATGTCTTCAATCCATACATTTCCAGGCTCTCCCGATTCTTTAATTTTTTGCCAATAGGCAAGCGAGTTTTTATACTCGTCGCTTTCGAAATAATTCATCTCGTATTTTGAAATCATGTAATCAGTAAATTCATCAGGAGAAAGGATGCCTGGGTAACCAGCCATATCCGATATACCATAACTGGCATTTACCCTAATTTCTGGCCTGCCTTCTTTTCCCAGTTTAGTTGTGATGATAATAACTCCGTTCGCTCCTTCAGCTCCATAAATTGCAGTGGCGGAAGCATCTTTTAGTATCTCCATAGACTCGATTTGGCTAGGGCTAAGGTCGGCCAATGGATTACTAGTGGGGTCATCGTCCGGAACAATTGGGAATCCATCGATTACATAAAGAGGTTGATTCCCGCTTGTAAGCGAACTCCCCCCACGAATAAGTATCTTAATCCCTGCCCCGGGGCTATTGTCTGTTTGTGTTACCTGGACCCCGGCAACTCTACCGGCAAGTGCACTTTGAATTGAAATAGGATTGGCTTTCTCAATGCTTGATCCTTTTACCGAACTAACAGCTCCGGTAAGATCTCTTTTCCTCATTGTACCATAACCAACTACAACTACCTCGTCCAGATCGGAAATTAGAGTCGGCAATTCAATATTTATTACTGTTTGGTTGCCAATTTCAATAACCTGGGTTTCGTACCCTACAAAACGGAATTGAAGTTTTGCATCTTCTGCTTTCACATTAATAGAGTATTTGCCGTTTACGTCTGTTACGGTTCCATTAGTCGTTCCTTCAACAACAATAGTTACTCCCGGGAGTAACTCTTGTGTTTTTTTATCCACAACCTTTCCTGTTACGTTTTTCTCTTGTGCAAGAGAACTAAAGCTTAAAAAGACAAGATAAAAAACAGTTAATATCGAAACTTCCATAAAGTTCAAATACCGTTTTCTTTCTTTTTTTCCTCGATTGATTTTTTTCATAAACATTGATTTTAACAGGTTAAGTAATTACTATTGAATTATTTGTTCGTATATAAACCAGGATGCAAAAAACAGTACTATTGTAAGTAGGAGAAGCAGCAATATCTGATTATTTTTTGTATCCTTCATTTTTTTGTTTTTGTTGTTTCAAAATTACTTATCACTTTCGTTTGAGGTGTATTCTTTTAGTTTTATTAGGCGGTGAAAATTGTCCGGAAGGTATAATAACAGTCCGTTTATGGGTGAGATTTTGTTCTAACAGGTAATTTGTGGTAAATGAAAGTTGATATTCTCATGGAAGACTATCCGTTTATTCTATTTTGCAGTTCGATTCGATAATATAACCGATCTTGTTAATTTTTATATTTTTAAAACATGAGTATGAAAGTCTTGTTAATTTTTACATCTCTGATAATCTCTACTATAGGTTACTCTCAAGCCCACCGGTTTAAATATATTACTTCTGCCGATGGGATTTCGCAAAGTGAAGTGTATTCGTTTTTAGAAGACAGCCAGGGATATATGTGGTTTGGGACTGTTGATGGCTTAAACCGGTACGATGGTTACCGGGTTACTATTTTCAACACAGAAAAAGGAAACCCCAATTCAATTATAAATAATACCATTAGAAGTCTGGCAGAAGACAGCCTGGGAAGGGTTTGGATTGGTACTGATAATGGATTGAGTTTATATGATCCGGCTTCAGAATTAATTCATCAGATAAAAATTGCAGGGTTTGAAAACTCAATGTTAAGTGTTTTTTCAATATTAATAGATGGTAATAAATTGTATCTGGCTTCATCAGGAGGATTGCTACGGGCAGAAATTACTGAAAATATTGAATTGGAATTTGAGGTTATTGAAAATGTTAACCCTAAGTCATATTCTTTTCAAAAAGGAATTGTTTCAATTAAAAAAAGCAACAACGGAAGTATTTGGGTACTAGCGCACAAATTCATTTCACGAATTGTTGTTCAGCCCGGAAGTAATAAGGCAATTAAAATTGACGAACAAATTTTCTATGATTTTTATCTTGTTGATTTTACCGAGGATAAGTATGGGGTTTTATGGATTACCAGTGCCCAAAATGGACTTGTCAGATATACGCCGGACAGTAAACAATTGAAATGGTTGAAGGCAGATAATACAAATTATTCGATTTCTTCAAACAAATGTTCTTCGTTACAATTTGACAATGAAGGAAACTTGTGGGTTGCAACCCGCGATAGGGGTTTAAACTTTTTACAAGCCGATATGGTCAATAAAAACAAAGTTCATTTCGATCACATTCAGCACGACCCTTTTAATTTAAATAGTTTGAACTCGAATTTAATTTATTCTTTGTATGTTTCAAAAGATAATTTGCTGTGGGTGGGGACTATTGGCTCAGGTGTAAATGTGTTCGACCCGGAGCAGAAAGGGTTCAGCCATTATAAGATTCAGCAATCTTCTATCAACACAGCACCTGTTTCAAATTTTGTCAGGGCTGTTTATGCTGGCAAAGATGGGCGTATTTGGGTTGGGACACATAATAATGGGTTATTTATTCTTGATCGGGGAACAGGGGTATCCCAGAAATTGAGTTTTGGAACACAAGCAGTCTTTTTTATTTCGGCTTACAAAGGCGATAAAGTTTTCATTGGCAGTTCTAAAGGGTTGTTTTTGGTGCAGCTTAAAGGGAACAACCTAAACATACTGAGCTACCTAACTCTGCCAGCAGTATTCAATGTAGTAAAAAGCAGAAATAATACGTACTGGTCAGCCACTGTAGGTAGTTTGGTGCGCATAAAGGTTATTAGCGGCCAGCTTGTTAAGTCCGGGGTATATACCACGGAAACAAACCCTGCAATCTCTTTTAACAATTGCAGGGTTTTACTATATGATAAAAACAGGGATGAACTTTTAGTGGGAACTGAAGGAGGAGGGTTAAATGTTGTTGCATTAGACGAGGACCAGTTTGCTAAAAGCATTTCAGTTTATAAAAAAAGTAAACAATCAAATTCAATAAGTAACAATTATGTCCGATCTATATTCCAAGATTCAAATAATAATATTTGGGTTGGGACTTACGAAGGGTTGAATAAAATAATACGGGTTCCAGGTTCTTGTAATCTTTCATTTGAACCGTACAGTAAAAACAATGGCCTTCCTAATAATATGATTCAGTTAATTACGGAAGATAATAAAGGGAACTTATGGATTGGAACCAATGGCGGACTAAGTAAGTTTAACCCCCAAAGTAATCAATTTACCAATTTTACGATAAGCGATGGTATTCAAAGCAATGAATTTTCGGAACATACAGTCTTCAAAAAAACAGATGGTGAAATAATTCTCGGCGGTATCAATGGCATAAATACCTTCTATCCCGAGAAAATAAAAACAAGCAGGCGAAAACCTAAGACCACAATTACCAATTTTTACATATTTAATAAAAGGGTTCATGTAAATGAAAAATTCGGAGGGAAAGTGCCACTTAAAAAGGGGATTACGTTAACTGATACAATTGAATTAATGCCCGGCCAGAATAGTATCCGTTTTGATTTTACGGCCATGCTGTTTCCAAATTCAGAAAAAATACAGTACGCCTATATGCTGGAAGGTTTCGATAAAGATTGGCAATTTACCGATTTCGCAAAACGGAATGCCAGTTATACCAACTTAAAACATGGGAAATATGTCTTCAAAGTAAAATCGACAAATAGCGATGGAATATGGGAAAATAACCCGCGAACTATTTTTATCCATATTAAAACACCATTTGTATATACCTGGATAGCTTATGTTATGTACATCATATCAATTATACTTGTTTTTGTCTATTTCACCCGTTTCACAGTAATTAAGTACACAACAAAAAAACAATTATTACTCGAAAATGAACATAATCGGAAGCTACAGGAACTTAATAATCTAAGGACCAAATTTTTTATTAATATTTCTCATGACCTCCGAACGCCACTCACTTTAATTAGCGGGCCGCTAGAAAAAATATTAAAAACACAGTTTTTTAAACCGGCGCTTAAATCGCAATTGAAACTCATAAACCGGAATGTTAAAAGGTTGAAGTATTTAATAGAGCAGCTTCTGGATAACAGGAGGGCCGAAATGGGAAAATTAAAAGTGAAACTACATTTGGCAAATATTGTCGACTTTGTTAAGGAAGAAGCAAAATATTTTGAATATGCAATTCAAAATAAAGGGCTTGTGCTAAATGTAATAAGTGACAGGGCGGTTATTGTTACAAACTTCGATTCTGATATAATGTCGAAAATGATTTTTAACCTGTTGTCGAATGCTGTAAAATTTACGGAAAACGGAGGGATTACCATCCGAATTGAAAGAGTTGCTGCCAGAAACATTGCCTGCATACCAAACACCCAGTTTACGAACTTTGTAAAAATTGAATTTCAGGACACAGGGCAAGGCATTGCGGACGATAAACTATTAAGGATCTTTGATCGTTTTTACCAGGATGAATCGGCATCAGGCAAAGGTTACGGGATAGGACTATCGCATTGCAAGGAGCTTATTGAGGCACACTCGGGAAAAATTGAAGTGGAAAGCAAGGTGGGTGTTGGCACAATTGTCCGGCTTTATATACCAGATATCGAAACTACTGGCCAACATCTACAGAAAGGTGAGGCAATGGAATATAGTTTAGAAGATATATATGTGGATACAGGAACATCTCCGGGACTCGAAAATAGTCAGACTATTAGCGATTCATATAAAACTATTTTGATAGTAGAAGACAATGCCGATATGCGGATATTTATTAGAAATGAACTGCAGTCGAAATATAAAATATATGAAGCCGAAGATGGTATTACAGGACTCGGGAAGGCCGAAAATTATTTGCCTGATTTAATAATTAGCGACATAATGATGCCAAATATGGATGGCATAGAGTTCTGTAAACAGATAAAGACTAATATTAAAACAAGCCATATTCCTGTAATTCTGCTGACGGCGAAAGTGGACCGCGAAACAAAATACCAAAGTATTGAAACAGGCGCAGATGATTATATTTCGAAACCATTTGAAATGGAGTACCTTGTACTCAGAATTAATAACCTGCTTACAACACGCGAACAACTCCGAAAACTGTTTCAAAAAAACAGTAGTTTGGAACTTTCTGCAATAACAGTAACATCGATTGATGAAAAGTTTCTTTCATTATTGTTGACAACCCTGGAAAAAGGGATTTCTGACCCCGGCTTTAATATAAATGCTTTGGAATATGAAATGGGGATGAGCCACGCTAACTTTTATCGCAAGGTTAAAAGTTTAACCGGGCAATCTGGGAAAGAGATATTACAGGAAATGAGGATGAAACGTGCCATGCAATTACTTTCCGACAACAAAAATATCCGTGTGTCGGAGGTAGCTTTCATGGTAGGATTTGCCGATCCTAAATATTTTAGTAAATGTTTTAAGGAGAAATTTGGTGTGGCGCCCATGGAATTTAGAGGGGATTCATCACAATAATTGAAGGGTTGGCCCGGGAATTTTCAAAGAAGATTATAACAGAGAAATTA
The DNA here is from genome assembly GCA_021648495.1 of Draconibacterium sp. Taxonomy (GTDB): domain Bacteria; phylum Bacteroidota; class Bacteroidia; order Bacteroidales; family Prolixibacteraceae; genus Draconibacterium. The sequence continues at coordinate 3,887 of JAKIST010000016.1, read as the reverse complement.
TTTATTGCAACACCGCCTGATAAAAAGAGTATATCGAAAGAGATTTCAATAAATTACCAAGAGGTAGATTTAACCACCATTGAACAAATAGAAAGCCAAAATATTGGCGGGGAATGGTTGATGAAACAATTTAAAAAACTATGCACCAGACCAACTGCCGATTAAATAGAAATATTTAACGCACCGATTATTAATCATTCCCTTGTGTAACCCAAAATACTTCTTCAAATTCGAACAAATTTGTTGTGGTTTAAAATTGTCACCATCCCATTTTGTCCGGAATTAGCCCAATTGTTTAAAAAAACGGTTTTGTCCGGACGCATTGACCCATGCCCGGCACTTCCAGAGGGCTTTTTAAAATCTGAACTTTCAGATGATAGTGGGTAAAACTATATTATATTCAATAATTCTGAAACATATTTCATAATTCCTGCCGATATTAATGCAGCAATAGTACCTACAATATATCCTACAATTGCCAGCATAACACCAACTGAAGCTAATGAAGGATGAAAAGCAGATGCAACAATGGGGGCTGAAGCAGCACCTCCAACATTAGCTTGACTGCCAACTGCCAAGAAAAAATAGGGAGCTTTAATTAATTTACCCACTCCAATCAATAACAAGGCATGAATAAGCATCCATATTAATCCTATAAAAATTAATCCCGGATTATTTAAAATTTCTCCCAAATCCATCTTCATTCCTATTGTAGCAACTAATATATATATAAAAACACTTCCTATTTTTGAAGCCCCTGCACCTTCATAGTTTCTTATTTTTGTAAAAGAAAAAATAATTCCAAACAGCGTAGATAAAGAAACCAGCCAAAAAAACGTAGAACCTAATGCTGAAAAAAACGAAGATCTATCTTTAATTATTTCCACATTTCCATTTAAAAAACTTGAAATAAAACCCGAAGCCCAAAAAGAAACGGCAACAGCAACAAATGTTATACCCAGCATAACCATATAATCACTTAAAGTCGGCACCCTTGATACCTTTTCAGCAAACTTTGTTACTTTTTCTTTTAATTTTTCAATTGCCGTAGTATCTGCTTTAAGCCAAATATCTATTTTTTTATTCCTCCCAATACCAATTAACAATAATGCCATCCATATATTTGCGACAAATATATCTACCAAAACCGTTGCTCCATATTTTTGAATGTTATACTGGAAAACTTCCAACATTGCTGCCTGATTAGCACCTCCGCCAATCCAGCTTCCTGCTAATGTGGCCAAACCTCTCCACAATTCATCATGTCCGGTACCAATAACTGTTTCCGGCGAAACAACACCTACAATGTAAAGTGCAATTGGCCCTCCTATAACAATTCCCAATGTACCGGTAATAAACATGATTAATGCTTTGGGGCCCAAGTTCATAACACCCTTTAAATCAACACTTAATGTCATTAGTATTAACGATGCAGGCAACAATAACCTACTGGCTATATAATATAAATTTGATTTATGTACGATTTCTTTACCGTTTTCAATTATTGCCCATTCATTAGCTATAATTCCGGTTGAAGTCAAAACGGCAGGTAATACATAAGCTAACAAAAGGCCCGGAATTATATTATAAAACTTTTCCCAAAAACCTCCTTTTAAACTGTTTGTATAAAAAATAAGTCCTAAAAGGCTCATTAAAATACCAAAAACAACAATATCATCTGTAAAAACCGGAATTTTATTATCCATATTTATATAATTTAAATATTTTTTGAGTTCGGCAAATATCACCAGTGTCAAGTCAAGCATAAATTGACGTACCGTCATGCTGAATTTGTTTCAGTATCTCCTGAATAGCAAGAGATTCCGATCCCGATGTCCGTCGGGACGGAATGACGAACCCGAAATAAGAGGTTTGACTTGACAATAGGGGGCTATCCCCTAGTTAATCAGGCTTTTTACATTTAGCTAGCGCAAACGTAATAAAAAATATGCGATATTTGTATCGCAAGAAACTACCCTCCGGCTCATTATTTCCCGTAGGTCGAGTAATTATGAATGTTTCACTGACTCCAATGCCTGCTGATATGTCATTCAAACTCTGACACTTATTGAGCTGTCCGAAAGTTAGGGACATAAACTGGTCATAAGTCCTATATTTACTGACACCTTTGTCGGTTTTATAGGTATTGGTGAAATTATTAAAAATCCAGCGGGGTACTAAATCTAAAAACTTTCTTTAGTGGAGGACAAATATGAAACCCTTTTATGATCCAACAACTTGACAAACGTCAGGTTCAATCCGGCGATCCGCTTTGTTCATATAAAAAGGAAGTAATTTACCGGTTGTAATTTATATCCACTGATTTTGCTTGACAGACAACTGGGATTTAGCTGAGAGAAAAAATATTGTTTAAAAAAATTGATGATTGTATATTTTTTTTCAAATTTGGAAAATGTTGGATAATCCGACCCAAACCCTGCCACCCATTCCGATGAAATGCTGCCAGTGATTCCGGTCAAATGCTGCCACTTTTTTAGGTGTGTTTTGTGTTTGTTTGGCCGGCGGCGGCGCGAAACTATTCCGAAGTAAACACTGCCATTTTTTTCATTATTCGATTTCAATTTGTACTTCTTTGGTTTATAAACCAAAGAAAATATGGCTGCATTACAAATTGACATTATGAGAGTAAAACAATTACTGCTATTAAAGAGCAAAAACAAATCAAACCGGAAGATAGCCCTTGATATTGGGGTCGACCGCAATACGGTAAACCAATACGTGAAGAAACTACAATCGAGTGGAAAGGGTTTTGACGAACTATTGAAGTTAGATGAGCTGGAACTACAAAAACTTTTTCCGTCAAAGGAAGCACTCGATGGTGAGCGATATGCTATTCTTCACGGGCTTTTCCCCCGGGTTTGTCAATGAACTCAAGAAACCTGGTTGTACCCGGCAACATTTGTGGCACAGGTACGAACAAGAACACCTTGACCATTATGGTTACTCCCAGTTTTGCCAACTGTTCAGCGATTGGCTTGGCAGCAAAAAAGCAAGCGGTAAACTTAATCACATTGCAGGCGATAAACTCTACATTGACTATGCCGGGAAGAAACTGCAGATTGTAGATAAACATACCGGGGAGGTTCGTGATGTTGAAGTTTTTGTGGGTATCCTCCCAGCCAGTTCTTATACGTTTGTGGAAGCCAGTTACGACCAGGCAAGGGAGTCGTTTGTAAAATCGGTCGGCAACTGCCTTCGTTTTTCAGGGGGCGTGCCACAAGCAATAGTGCCCGACAATCTAAAATCGGCCGTTACCAAATCCTCAAAATACGAACCTGTCATCAATAAAACATTCCGCGACATGGGGCACTATTACGGGTGTGCAATCAATCCCACAAGGTCATACTCGCCACAAGACAAAGCTTTGGTCGAAGGTGCTGTTAAACTGGTGTGCCAACGTATTTGTTACGATATGTCAAACATGGTATTTTTTAGTTTAGAAGAGCTGAACTAACAAATCCGCAAGCTCCTTGAACGTTACAATAATTACAAACTGCAAACAACAGGTATCAGCCGTTTCAAGCAGTTTGTAGAATTAGAGTAAGAATATTTAAGCCCAATGCCGGCAGGGCTGTACAAGATAAAATATTACAACCGTGCAAAGGTCCAAAAGATGGGATATATCCTGAATTGGTATTTAAAGTTAATAACTATGAATAACATAATTTGTATTTATCTAATACTATGTGTATTATTGCCAATAAAATAGTTATTAATAAGTTACTAACGATGGCATACATAGTTGAACAAAAAATAAAGGGCAAAATATACCTGTATAGTGTTGAAAGTTACTGGGATAAAGAAAAAAAACAGTCACGGCAAAAACGATCATATATCGGAACTAAAAACCCAGTAAAAACGGCAGT
>JAKIST010000015.1 GCA_021648495.1 Draconibacterium sp. | reverse complement strand
ACACACATTGTCTTTGTTTAATTTATTTAAATTCTGATAGTTAGTGAATTTACTGTCAAAAACAATATATTTAATTTGGCCAGGTTTGTTTGGGCCCTTTCTGTAAAAATCAAGAAATTCCAAAACCGTATTGCCTTCATTTCCATGCCTTACATTTGTAGTATATGTGTGCAGTATAAAATTTTTGAATATCCCACATCCCTTTATTTACAGTAGTTTGGCAATGTTAAATTATTAAGAGATACACATGTTAAAAACAGTGATAATCCATGATAATTTGTAATTCGCCCATAGTTTCAAAAGTACAATCGATAAATAAGTTAGGTGCCTCTTTGTGCAATTCATCAAACATTTGCCAGGCACCGCGATAAATTTCAAGAAACGATTCCTGACGGTCTTTATGCGAATGATTTTCCGCGTAACATCCCGAAACATCACCTCCATAACGATACGCGCTGGCAACAATTGCAAAATCGAGTTTTACATATTCCAACCCATTTCCTTCAACCAAATTCAATATTTTATCTTTTATATAATCTTTCCAGCCAGTGGTAAAACAAGCTGAAAAACGATCTCCCTTTTCATTTTGCAAATTCACAAATTTCCCATCTTTGTATTTTGCAAACCATTCCGGGTGTTCTTTAAAAACTTTACTGTCGGTAGAAGCTGCTCCCATACTCAGCCACAAGCCGGGTTTCATTCCTTTCGATTTAATATAGTCGAAAACCGGCTTTAATCCGTTTAGGAATTTCCCATAATCTATTTCCCAATCACCAAAACCAATCTGCCAGCCATCGTCAATAATAAACTCTTCAACACCACAATCTGCAGCTGCATCTGCCAATTCAAAAATCAATTTTTCATTCACATCTCTTCTGAAAGGTTTCCATGTATTGTAAACAAAAGTGGGTCTTTCGGGAATAGCGGCCAATCTGATTCCCATATATTTTCGTACAAATTCACGAACAGGGCCATCCACTATTTCACGCGGATTTTTATTTGAATACAATCCTGTGAATACCCAGGTACTTTTCCAGTTTTCGCCTGGGTTCAACCATTTTCGGAAAGCATAATTTTGGTCAGAATGGGTTAATCCGGCATCTAAAGTTCGCCCGTCCAAACAAACCGATATTCGTTTTAAAACACCGGGTGCTTCGTTTCCAACAACAATACCATGACCAAAAACCGGGTCGTGCGCAATAATAAGCGGATCATCCCAATTTCCTAAAAACGGACCAATATTTTTATAGCGACCGTAATTCTGGTAGATAATATTATGTGTACTTCCCCAAGGAATATTCAAGCTCTCAACATCCAGCGATTCAATTTTCAATTCTCCCAATCCTGTGTTTTTAAAGTCAATCTTTTTACGGATTATCGGAAGATTAGGATAAACGACATAAGAAATAGTAATTTCTAATCCCTTGTTAATTTCAGAAATTCCACTTAAAACAATTTGATGTATTTTGGATTCACCGACAATATTTTCACTCACATTCAAAACATCCCAACCCGTTTTACCTGTTATTTTTTTATTATTTAACAAAAATGAAAACTCATTCGGACTTGGTCCTTTCCATCTTCGAAACTCTTGGATATTATCCACTCCCTGCTGATTAAATGCAACTGGTTCTTTGTTTTATGTGGAAACAAAATTGTAGGGATAATTATGTAGCCGGTAACTTTGGGTAGTAAATTCCCCATCTTCTAAAACGACAATACGTATTATTTTCTCATTCTCAATTACTAGTTGTTCACCATTCCAATTATTTTGTGAAAAAACAGGAACACTTGAAAGAATAACGAAAAGAAGGGATAAAATTCGGTTCATGGTTTAATCTATTTAGTCTGTAAAGTAGCCGTTTGATTCAGAAAGTTCAAATTTAAAAATACTCTTTTTTTGTTGAATTAATCAAAAATAAGCCAATGGATTTTGTATTTTTCGGAAATTAAACCACTTAAACTGGTTTTTATGAAAGTTAATTTCAATTATTTACTCACCATTTCATTGGTCACTGCAATGGGCGGATTACTTTTTGGCTTCGATATTTCAGTAATTTCAGGAGCAATACCTTTTATTCAAAAAGTTTTCGGATTAAATGAGGCGATGAAAGGTTGGGTAGTAAGCAGTGCGTTAATTGGATGTATTTTGGGCGCAAGTTTCAGTGGCCGGCTGGGTGATTTTTTTGGCAGAAAAAAAGTGTTGTTGGTAACAAGTATTTTGTTTGGAATTTCTGCAATTGGCAGCGGCGTTGCGAATTCAGTCCCAATATTTGTTTTTTACCGGATACTGGGAGGCCTGGCAGTTGGCGGCGCATCGGTTTTAGCTCCCATGTATATTGCCGAAGTTTCGCCCGCACACTTGCGCGGACGAATGGTTTCACTCAATCAACTTACCATTGTAATCGGAATTTCAATGGCTTATTATTCCAACTGGTTTTTGCTTGAAATTGGCGAAAATGCCTGGCGCTGGATGTTTGCTGCCGAAGCCGTTCCTGCGTTATTATTTTTCTTTGCTCTATTTATTGTTCCCGAAAGCCCACGCTGGCTAATTGCCCGAAACGATGAAACAAAAGCACATCAGGTTTTAACTCGCGTGGCAGGGACCGATTTTGCCGATTTTGAATTGAGTGAAATAAAAGCATCACTTGCAGGAAACGAAAAACGGGGAACCCTAAAACAGCTTTTCAACAAGAAATATTCTTTGATACTTTTTCTTGGAATTTTCCTTGCCGTTTTTCAACAATGGTCGGGAATAAACGTAATCTTTTTTTATGCTCCCGACATTTTTGCCAAAGCAAATCTCGGAGTTGATGCTGCGCTTTTCCAAACTACTTTAATTGGTGTGATGAATATCGTTTTCACTATACTTGCCATGCGGGTTATCGACAAAATTGGACGAAAAAAATTAATGCTTATCGGAGCAGCCGGAATGACAGTTTGCTACCTTGTAATCGGGTATCTTTTTCAAATAGGAAGGACCGGCGACTGGTTGTTGCTAACTTTTATTATTATAACCCCGGCCTTTTTTGCTTTTGGATTGGGACCAACTGTTTGGGTAGTTTTATCTGAAATATTTCCCAACAAAATTCGTGGTGCGGCCATGTCAGTTGCCACTTTTTCGCTTTGGGTTGCCTGTTACATTTTAACGCTAACATTTCCTATTTTAGTTGAATTGTTTAGTTCTGCCGTTACTTTCTGGATTTACGGTGTAATTTGCGTTATCGGATTTGTGGTTATTTATAAATTACTTCCCGAAACAAAAGGAATATCGCTGGAGAAACTGGAGAAAATGTTGGTGAAGCCCCCGTCCCAACCTTCCCCAAAAGGGTGAAGGAGTAAGAACGGCTTAAATTGCTTTTTGAATTTATTTTAGTGAAAATCCTAAAAGGATTAAATAATAATAACCCCCGGATTTATCCGGGGGATCAACAACAAAAAGAAAAAAAAGGTACATCCACGCCAGCCGATTAAACCTGAATTACAAGACTTTTTAAAAGTAGCATAAAATATCTAACTTGCGCGTGCAGCGAAAAAGCCTATGAATTTAATGGTGAGGATATTCCATCCCTTCCTGAATTATGGTAGAAATGTAAAAGCTTCGAATGTAAATCCGAAGCCTTTGAAGCATTAATTGGTGATTTCGATTTCTCGAAAATCCCGTATGGAATAATACTAGTACAAATATACATTTCTGGCTGCATTTTATTAACCTATAAGTTAGAAATTATGAAAAAAAAGGAAATGATGAGCATTGTAAACCCCAATGCAGCAGGTATAGATATTGGCTCCAAGAGTCATTTTGTAGCTGTAGGCCAAAAAGATGATCAAATTAAAGAGTTTGGTATTTATAGTTCCGACCATAAAGAGATCATATCTTATATGCACTTGCACAAAATAGATACAATAGCAATGGAAAGTACAGGAAGCTATTGGCAGACATTGTTTTTTGAATTACAAAAGGCAGGTTTTGAAGTATCACTTGTATCAGGTCATCAGACCAAGAACCTAAAAGCAAAAACAGATGTAAAAGATGCACAATGGATTCAAAAATTACACAGTTTAGGGCTGTTAAGAGGATGCTTCCTACCTGACGAACAAACCAATAGGCTTAGGATTATCCACCGTCACAGAAAATCTTTGGTTGAAGAATCAGCTAAAATGATAAATAAGATGCAAAAATCCTTACGTTTAATGAATTTAAGATTGGATGTGGTACTGAACGATATTACAGGGAAAAGTGGAACATTAATAATTAAGGCAATTCTACAAGGAGAAAGAGATGGTAAAATCTTATCAGGATTGGCAGATAGGAGAGTAAAAAAAAGTAAAGAAGAAATAGCAAATGCCCTACAAGGGCACTGGAGCGAGGAGTATCTATATGAATTAAAAGATTGTTTTGAACTATATGGGATCCTTCAAGAAAAAATTCAAAATTGTGATGTGCAAATTGAAAATCTTTTAGTTGGATTTACGAAAGATTCAGAAAACGATGCAAGAGAAGTTGTATTGACGAAGAAACAAGTTAAAGGGAAAAATCAACCTAAGTTTAATTTGACAAAATTGAGCTATCAATATTACGGGGTAGATTTATTTGCTATTGAAGGAATAAGCGTAAATACAGTATTAACCTTAATAACAGAATTAGGAAAGGGAATTTACAAATTTAATACAGCCAAACAGTTTTCATCATTTTTAAGATTAGCGCCAAATAACCGGATCAGTGGAGGAAAAGTTATAAGTAGCAGGACACCTAAAGGAGCAAACAGGTTAGCTCTGGCACTGAGGAATGCTGCTAATACCATTGACAGAAAAAAAGAAGGAAACCTAATGCATTTCTTTAAGCGTGTAGCATACAAAAAAGGAAGGGCGGCTGCAATTACCGCTACTGCAAGAAAATTGGCTGTAATTATTTGGAATATGATTGTTAAACAAGTAGAATACAATCCGATACCAGATCAAGATTATAAACTTCTTTTAAAACAAAGAGCAATAAGATCAATACGAAACAGGATGAATAGACTAAATATCACAAGTAGCGAAATATCAGACAATTATCAATTTAGTTAGATGGAATAATTCACAAATTGTTCTATTGCAAAGCCAAACTGCTGTGATTAAAGGCGATGCTCATTTTCCGATTCTCGAAATAGCTAAGGCTATTCCTGCGAGTCGGAAATTTGCGCTCACCTTTACTCTCTGCATTTTGCCTTTTTCATAACGAAAACTTATGAATTAATCAGGTTAGGCTCATTTCATCCAACTGTTGAATATATTTTAACCACAATCCAGGAATTTCATTGTTTGATGCTTTAATATATTCATTTTTGGAACAGGCAAAATATATTGGTTCATTATCGATAGTATTAATTTGCATCCACCAGCGGTCAGTTTTTATATTTTTATAAAAAACAAGAGGTTTATCTACGTTTTTCACTTCAACCTGATACATAACACTTGTTTTATTATCGGCTGGTTTTTCTTCCTCACGATTTAAAAAGCCTTCCAAAAAATACCAAACAATTTGAGCTGCAAGTTTAGCCGTTAAATTATTTAGATCGTTTTCCGAATCAAATTCAAATAATCCAAATACTTTTAACCGATCGCTCAATCCAGCGTATTTTGCCAATTGGCACGCTTCCTCGCTGCGTAATCCATTTGGGGAGAATCTGTAAGTACCCGGAGCTTCAGAAAATTTAACTGCTCCAATGTCAAATGACAATACATCGGTATTCCTAAAAACGGGTTCAGCAAATTCAATCTCGCCCCTCAACCGCCCAAGCCGAATACTATTATTTATTCCTTTTGTTCTTAAAAATAATTCCGGTGCAATATAATGGCTTTGATAGCCAATTAAACTAAATTGAAATAGTTTGGGATTAGAGCTGAAAACACGTGACAAATAATTGCTTGAATTAAACGATTCTTTACCCTTTTTTATATCCAAGAAAGCATCGATCGTTGAAAATGAAAATAGCTTGTTGCCTTTAAATACTTCAGTAATGCCAAAACTTAAATCCTGGCTTCCCCCAACAATAATGGTAACAATTCCTAATTCATAAAAAAACTCAACAATGTCGCGAAGTGCCTGATAATTTCCCTTTACACTGTTTGAAGGTTTCAGGTTTCCAAAGTCTGCGATGTTAAATTTTACATCGAACTTTGAAAGCTGGTACAATTCTTCGCGAATTTTATCCGGTGCTGCCGAAGAATGAACATTTGCCCGGTGGCTATCAAATGGTGCTCCAACCAAGGCAACATCCAAATTATGGATATTTTGTGCAGTAAGCGATAATGTTTTTTTTTCAATTACAGCACCAATGGAATATTTCCAGTTTGAACGACTCAAAGCGGAGAACTGTAAAAAATTTACAGAGTTGAAATAATGACGAATATCCATTCCCATAATTTTTTGTTATAAAAATAAAGGCAAATGATGAATTCACCTGCCTTTATTTTCTATTTTTTTCTTCCGCGCCTTGCTTTTGGTTCCGGCGACTCTTTAATGATCTTTAAACAATTGTCCAATGAAAGCTCATCAGTTTTTGTGGTTTTCGGAATTTTATAATTTTTCTTCTTATACGAAATATATGGTCCCCACCTGCCATTCAAAACTCTTAGATCAGGCTCTTCTTCGAAAACACGAATTATTGCAGCTTTGTCTTTTTCACGCTTTTTTTCAATTAATTCAATTGCTGTATCAAGTTCAACTGTAAACGGATCATATTCTTTTCCGAGTGAAACGAATTTACTGTCGTGCCTCACATAAGGGCCAAACCTACCTATCGCAACTACTAACTTTTTATTTTCATACTCTCCCAAATCGCGCGGAAGTTTAAAAAGTTCCAATGCCTCTTCCAGTGTGATGGTTTCCAGGTTAAGTCCTCCGCGCAAACTTGCAAAGGTAGGTTTTTCCGCATTTTTATCATCGCTTCCTTCTCCAATTTGAGCGAAAGGGCCATAACGGCCTATTTTTACTGAAACCGGCTTCCCCGTTTTTGGATCTTCACCAAGAATCCGCTCACCTTTTGAACGTTCAGAATTTTCCAGGGCATGTTTAACCTTAGCATGAAACGGTTGGTAAAATTTATCCAGCATTTCAAACCAAATCATTTTACCATCTGCAATGTCATCAAATTCAGCTTCCACGCTGGCAGTAAAATTATAATCCATAATTAGGTCGAAATTATCGACCAAAAAATCATTTACAACAGTTCCAATATCGGTTGGTGATAGTTTGTTTTTCTCAGCACCGGTAATTTCAGTTTTTGTTTGTTTAGTTATCTCATTTCTTTGCAATGACAGAACAATGTACTTTCGCTCATCACCCAAACGTTCTTCTTTAACAACATAATTACGATTCTGAATCGTTGTAATTGTTGGTGCATAAGTTGATGGCCGTCCAATTCCCAATTCCTCTAAACGTTTTACCAACGATGCTTCCGTATATCTGGCAGGGCGCTTTGTAAACCTTTCAACTGCAACGGCAGAATTCATTTGTAAAACATCATTTACTTTTACAGGCGGAATAATAGTTTGACCTTTTTCATTCGTTCCATTGCCATTTTCCTCATCAGTCGATTCAATGTAAACCCGTAAAAAACCATCGAATATCAATACTTCCCCACTTGCAATAAAATTTTCTTCCGCATTTGAAATTGAAATAGAAACCGTTGTTTTTTCCAAAATGGCATCTGCCATTTGCGAAGCTATTGTACGTTTCCAAATCAATTCGTATAAACGCTGTTCCTGGTTTGTCCCAGCAACACTTTCCTGGTTCATATAAGTTGGGCGGATAGCTTCGTGAGCCTCTTGTGCACCTTTCGCCTTCGTTTTGTACTTGCGTATTTTCACATAATTTTCACCATGCAAATTTTTAATTGTTTGTTTAGCTGTGTTTATGGCAAGCCCCGACAAGTTCATAGAGTCGGTACGCATGTATGTTATTTTACCACTTTCGTACAAATGCTGTGCAACTGCCATGGTTTGAGAAACTGAAAAACCCAATTTCCTACTTGCTTCTTGCTGAAGGGTGGAAGTTGTGAAAGGTGCCGCAGGTGACCGTTTACCGGGCTTTTTCACCACATTGGCAACAGTAAATGTTGAGGTTTTGCATTTTTCCAAGAATGCATTTGCTTCTTTCCACGTTTTAAACTTCTTAGAAAGTTCTGCTTTTAATTCAGTAACATTCCCATTTTTATCGGAAACAACAAAAAACCCGTTTACGCGAAACCACGATTCGCTTTTAAAGTTCCGTATTTCGCGTTCGCGTTCTACAATTAGCCGAACTGCAACCGACTGCACCCGACCTGCCGAAAGAGAAGGTTTTACCTTTTTCCACAAAACTGGTGAAACCTCGAAACCAACAATCCGGTCGAGAATCCGGCGCGCTTGCTGGGCATTCACTAAATTCTCGTCGATTGAACGCGGATTATCAACAGCAGTTGTAATTGCTTCTTTGGTTATTTCATGAAAAACAATACGTTTTGTATTTTCCGGTTTCAGTTTAAGGACTTCTTTTAAATGCCATGCAATAGCTTCTCCCTCGCGGTCTTCATCGGAAGCGAGCCAAACCATTTTGGCATCTTTTGCAAGTTTCTTTAGTTCCGCAACTATTCTCTTTTTATCAGGAGAAACAATGTATCTGGGGTTGAATTTATTTTCGATATCAATTCCAAAATCTTTCTTCTCCAAATCCCTAATATGTCCCATGCTGGAAGTTACCACAAATTCTTTTCCGAGGAATTTTTCTATGGTTTTTGCTTTTGCCGGTGACTCTACAATTACAAGATTTTCGTGCATATACTTTTCAAAAATTTTTGCAAATTAAAGCAAATCAATTGCTAAACTCAAAATTATTGAACTATTTTTTTAATTCTATTGTGTTGAAAATGATGAATTTATTTTTAATGCATTAAAATATTGCACCTTATAAAGTCGTTTAATTAATTGCTGTGTAGGCAGAATCATATATATTTGCTACATTAAATTAATCATAAAAATTCATGGTTGAAAAGAAAATAAATTTTAAAAAATACATTCTTTTATTTTGGGCGGCTTTTTTATTTTTTGTAGCCGGAGGTGTTTTGTTTTTCATTTTAATAGCGAAAGGAACGCTTGGTTTTATGCCAAGTTTCGAAGAGCTGGAGAACCCAAGAAATATTTTAGCTTCAGAGATTTACTCCGAAGACGGTAAGGTGCTCGACAAATACTTTATCCGCGAAAACCGTACGTATGTAGATTTCAAGAATCTTCCTCCACATTTAATCGATGCGTTGATTGCAACAGAGGATGTTCGTTTTTACCATCATTCAGGAATCGATTTACGGGGCCTGGCCAGGGTAGTAAAAGGAATTGTTACCAACGATTCAAGTTCGGGTGGAGGGAGCACGCTTAGCCAGCAGTTGGCAAAAATGCTTTTCCCCCGGGAGCAACACACCAGTAAAATTGAACTTATTTTACGAAAATTTAAAGAATGGGTGATTGCTGTTAAATTGGAACGGAGTTATACAAAAGAGGAAATTATCCTGATGTATTTGAATAAATACGATTATTTGAACAATGCGGTGGGAATAAAGTCTGCCGCCAATGTTTATTTTAGCGTTCCTCCCGGCTCGTTACAACTTCACCAATCGGCAATGTTGGTAGGAATGGCAAAAAACTCATCGCTGTATAACCCGCTCAGGCGGCCCAAATTGGTACTGGACCGCCGAAATGTGGTACTCAACCAAATGGAAAAATATGGTTACATTTCAAAAACAGAAAGAGATTCAGTAAAACAACTCCCGCTCGATTTGCATTACACAGCAGTAGATTACAAATTGGGTCCAGCTCCTTATTTTAGGGAATATTTACGATTAACACTTTCAGCAAAAAAACCAGAAAGGAAAAATTATCCATCGTGGCTTGGGCAGAAATTTATTGAAGACGTAAATGAATGGGAAAATAACCCGCTTTTTGGATGGTGTAGAAAAAACATAAAAGCTAACGGAGAAAATTACAATATTTATAGTGATGGGTTGAAAATTTATACAACCATCGATTCAAGAATGCAAAAATATGCAGTTGAAGCGGTTGAACAACATTTGCGCTACGACCTGCAACCTTTGTTTGATGGCAGTATGAAAAGCCTTAAAAATCCGCCTTTTGCAAATAATATGGATACCGAAACGGTTGAAGGTTTATTAAATCGTTCAATTCGGCAAAGCGAACGATACCGGGTTTTAAAAAAAAGCGGTAAGTCTTTCAAAGAAATAAAAGCGAATTTTAATATACCGGTTGACATGACTGTTTTCTCGTGGAAAGGTGAAATTGACACAACCATGACCCCCCTTGATTCTATAAAATGGTACCTGCGCTATTTCCGCTCGTCGTTTATGGCCATGGAAACCGAAACCGGAAAAGTGAAAGCGTACGTTGGCGGACCCAACTACAAATATTTTATGTACGACATGGTAAAGGAAGGAAAACGTCAGGTGGGTTCAACTATTAAACCATTTTTATATACACTTGCCATGCAAAACGGGTTAACCCCGTGTACCAAAGTTCCTTATGTCAGTCAACAATTCCAGGAGCCGGACGGCTCTATTTACGAACCAAAAGATGCCGATGTTGATGAAAAAATGGATGGTAAACTGGTAACGTTGAAATGGGGGCTGGCCAAATCGAAAAACCGGATTTCTGCCTGGGTATTAAAACAATTTAGCCCGCAAGCAGTAGTAGAAGTAATGAAGCGGTTGGGGGTTTACAGTCCCATCGATCCGGTTCATTCCATATTTCTCGGAGTTTCGGATGTTACTTTGTACGAAATGGTAGGAGCTTTTAATACCTATGCCAATTTAGGCGTATTTATCAAACCCTATTTTGTAACCCGGATTGAAGACCGGCATGGAAATATAATTGCCTCGTTTCAACCCAAACGGCAGGAGGCAATCGACGAGCAAACAGCTTATTTGATGCTGAACCTGATGCAGGCTGTAGTTGACGAAGGAACCGCAATCCGTTTGCGCAACCGGCCTAATTACGGACAGTTTACAATGCCAATTGCGGGAAAAACAGGCACTACACAAAACCATTCCGACGGTTGGTTTATTGGTGTAACGCCAAAACTTACAGCTGGTGTTTGGACAGGTGCCGATTTACGAAGTATCCACTTTAAAACCATTGCTACCGGGCAAGGTGCAAACATGGCACTTCCTATTTGGGGATATTTTTATAAAAAGGTGCTGGCTGACAAATCGTTAGGAATTACCGAGGATATGGAATTCAAAAAACCGCTCCACTTCAATATAAATTTAGATTGTGATGAAACAGAAAAAGAAAAAGTACCAAGTGATTTTAATGACTTTTTTTAGAAATTTGAAAAGAGTATAATACTCTAAGTATTTGTTACTACTCAGCAGTTCACTCAAAAGCTAAACAATTGGTTATCAATTCATTTTGTCCTGATTTTTGTTCAAGAAAGACAAAAATCCCGCCAAAATTACAGATCCTCACAACATTTACCCTCAAGCTAAAAGCATGGGGTTACTAATAACCAAAACTTTAAACCTGCTGGGCAGCAACATTATTTTTTATTCAAAACAGAAAAAATGAAAATATTTTTGAACTCCTAAATCTATTTGAATCAAATAATTATTAACTTCATAAGCTCAATAAAAGCTAATATTATGAAATTCAACAAGCTACTTTCCCTGATTTTTGCTTTTCTATTTGTTTCGTGCAGTAACTTTTATTCAATGGAAGATTTTGCGCTGGTAGAAAAAATTGATGCACACTACCACATTTACAGTGCTGAGAGTATTTCGATGGAACAGGCAAAAAAGGATAATTTCAAATTGCTTGCTATCAATACAAACTCCAAGGGTTGCGAACGAGTTGTTGAGGCGCATCAATGGCTGAAAGCGTTAAAAACCAAATTCCCTTCCGATTTTGAGTTTACAACAACTTTTTGTTTGGATGGTTGGGACAAGCCGGGCTGGCAGGAAAATACTATTTCGTGGATTGACCAGTGCATTGCCGACGGTGCTATTTCGGTAAAAGTTTGGAAAAATATAGGCATGGAATTTCGTGATAAAGACAGCATTCTAATTATGATCGACGACCCAAAGTTTGATGCTATTTTTGCGCACCTCGTTGAAAAAGGAATCCCGCTGGTTGGACATTTGGGCGAACCAAAAGCTTGTTGGCAGCCCATTGAGAAAATGCAGGCAAATAACAACAAAAACTATTATAAAAATAATCCGCAATACCACATGTATTTGCATCCTGATTATCCGTCATACGAAGAACAGATGGATGCACGGGACCGAATGCTAGGAAAAAATCCAGACCTTGTTTTTATTGGTTGCCATCTGGCAAGTTTGGAGTGGAGTGTGGATGTGCTTGCCGAATGGTTGGATCGTTTTCCAAATGCTGCTGTTGATATGGCTGCACGAATGGGGGATTTGTTTTATCAAACCCGCGACGACCATAAAAAAGTACACGATTTTTTTATAAAATACCAAGACAGAATTCTTTATGGAACTGATATTACGGAAAATGGAGGCGATAAAGATGCATTTCAGAAACGGATGCACGAAACCTGGTTTCGCGACTGGGAATATTTGGTAAGCAACCACAAAATGACAAGTAAATTAATTGATGGCGAATTTCAAGGATTAAAACTTCCGAAAGAAGTTGTGGATAAAATTTATGCTGCAAATACTAAAAAGTGGTATAAAAGCTTTTAAATTTCTAAGGATTCCAAGTATTTGAAAATCAACATGGGAAAACGGATAGCATCGCTTTGAGCGATACCATCCTTTGCTTTAGATTCCGGCCTGTGCCGGAACAACGAGAGTCTGTCCATAAAGTAGGTGTTTGATTCAGAAAGTTCAATTTCAAGGCTTGCGAAGTTTTGAAAATCAAGGAGTTTGCTTTTGCAAATGACTGTTTTCAAAACGAGGGTAACGCAGTATTTGGCGTTTTCTTGCAAAGACTAATTATAAGGTTTTACTCTATTCCAACCCACTTCTTTTAAGCAGTGCATCAACGCTTGGTTCTTGTCCCCGAAAACGTTTGTATAAAACCATTGGATGTTCTGTCCCCCCTTTTTCCAAAATATTTTTGCGGAATGATGCCGCTATTTCTTTATTGAACAATCCCTTTTCTTTAAACACACTGTAAGCATCGGCATCTAAAACTTCAGCCCATTTGTACCCGTAATACCCAGCTGCGTAACCGCCTGCAAACAAGTGCCCGAATTGCGTACTCATGCACGACTCTTTAATCGATGGGAAAATTTGTGTTTTCTTCCAGGCATTTTCTTCGAAATCCTTAATATCTCCTTCAAGTGGTTTTTCTAAAGTGTGCCAGGCCATATCTAAATAACCAAAACTTAACTGACGAACTGATAAATATCCTGCCAAATAGTTCTGTGAATCAACAATTTTTTGTACCAATTCAGCAGGGATTTTCTCCCCTGTTTTATAATGAACGGCAAAACGGTCGAGGAAATCTTTTTCAACTGCCCAGTTCTCCATAATTTGCGAGGGAAGTTCAACAAAGTCGCGGTAAACATTTGTCCCCGACAAACTTGAATAAGTAGAATTCGCCAACATTCCGTGCAAAGAGTGTCCAAATTCGTGAAGAAAAGTTTCAACTTCGGAGAAAGTTAAAAGTGCCGGTTTGGTTTCCGTTGGACAGGTAAAGTTCATTACAATGGTAACATGCGGACGAGAATCAACATCGTTTTCTTTCCACTGACTTTTAAAGTCGTTCATCCATGCACCGCCTTGTTTCCCTTTTCGCGGATGAAAATCGGTATATAACAGAGACAGGAATTTACCATCGGCATCAAAAACTTCGTAAGCGGTAACATCTTCGTTATAAACCGGAATATCGCTGTTTGGCTTAAAAGTAATTCCATACAATTCGGTGGACAAACCAAAAACGCCCTCCACTACATTACTCAACTCAAAATATGGTTTTAGCATTTCATCGTTTAAGTCGAATTTTTCAATTTTCAATTTTTCGCTGCAATAGCTCCAATCCCAAGGCATAATTTCACCATCGAAACCACTCTCTTTAGCAAATATTTGTACCTCTGCTTTTTCCAGTTTCGCCACATTAAAAGAGGCTTCATATAAATCGCATAGAAGTTTATAAACATTTTCAGGATTCATTGCCATTTGGCGCTCTAAAATATAATCGGCATAATTTTTATATCCCAGTAAATTGGCTTGTGCCAATCGTAATTCGACAATACGTTTTACATTTTTCTGGTTGTCAAATTCATTTCCCTTAAACGATTTAGAACTGTACGCCAAATACATCTCTTTGCGAAGTTCCCGATTGTCGGCGTATTTCATAAAAGGCAAATAACCCGGAATGGTAATATCGAAAATCCATCCCTTTTTTCCTTTCGATTTGGCTTTTTCCGCTGCCGCTTCCAAAACACCTTCAGGCAAACCGGCCAATTTCGATTTGTCTGAAATATGTAACTCGTAACTGTTGGTTTCTTTAAGTACATTTTCACCAAAAGTCAATGTCAGTTTCGACAATTCAGTACTTATTTCCCTGAATATCTCTTTTTGGCCTTCCGCTAAATTTGCACCTTCACGAACAAAATCAACATAAGTATTTTCCAACAATGTTTGTTGTTCAACGGTTAAATCGAGTTGGCTTTTCTCGTTATAAACAACTTTAATTTTTTCAAAAAGAATCGGATTTAAGGTAATGTCATTCTGAAATTTGGTTAACATTGGCGACACTTCCTGTGCAATTTTCTGAAGATCGTCATTGGTTTCCGAGCTCAATAGATTAAAAAATATTCCAGCAGTCCGGCTTAACAACCTTCCTGATTTTTCTAACTCCACAAGCGTATTCCCAAAAGTTGGTTTAGCTTCATTCTCAATAACAGCTTTTACTTCGGCTTCTCCTTCTTCTATCGATTTTTTAAACGCGGGCAAAAAATGGTTGTTCTCTATTTTATCGAAGGGTGCTGCATTGTGTGGAGATTTAAAATCGCCCAACAATGGATTATTTTGTGCATTTGCCATTCCAAAATTTTTAAAATAATTAGTACAATAACATGTATTTCTTCATGTCTAAATAGTGTTCGTCCATAAAGTCCGACTTCTGCGTTACGCTTGTCATAAAAACAGTCATTTACAAGAGTAAACTCCTTTATTTTATGACTTCGCAAGCCTTGAATTCGACCTTTCTGAACCAAACACCTACTTTATGGACAGACTCTAAATAGTTTACATTAATCTGAAACATCTGTGTCAGAAAGATTTATTTATTACAAAACTTATGATTATTTGTTCAATAAAATTTGAAATATTAGAACTACTCAGTAACTGAAGAATTTTAGAAGCCACAGATTAATTGATAATAATCTGTGAATCTGTGGCATTTATCTGTTTTTTAATATTGAGGTTGTCTAAAGTTAAAATGAGAATCTGCGAGAAACCTCTCGAAAATCCCCTTCAACTTTAAACAACCTCATTGATAGAGTAACTAGTCTTTGCAAGAAAACGCCAAATACTGCGTTACTCTCGTTTTGAAAACAGTCATCCCGACAAGTCGGGACTCCTTTATTTTCAAAACTTCGAAAGCCTTGTCTTTGACGTTTTCTTATCAAAGACTTGAAAAAGTAGAGTTTTCTTGCAAGCACTAACTACGAAATTTCTACTTTTTTATTTTTTTCTTTTCGACCGACCAGCCGAATTTCCCAATTTTTTCGCCCATCCCAAAATAGTGGCCGTGGCTATAAACCAAGGGTTTGGCTTTAGAAAAACTAAATGCATTTTTATCATTCAAATATTCATCGTCAACCGATACACTTACCACTTCGGAAATGAACATGTGGTGAGAGCCCAATTCAACAATATTTTTTACAACACATTCAATATTAACCGGAGACTCCAAAATAATTGGCACTTTTACAATTTTTGCAGGAGCGGGAGTCAGGTTCATCTCTTTCCATTTATTGTATTTTGCTCCTGATCGGCAACCGCACCAATCGGTAGCTTTTGCCAGTTTTTCGGTAGTTAGGTTTATAACATATTCACCGGTACGTTTTATAATTTCGTACGAATGTCGCTCTGGGCGAACCGAAATATAACACATCGGCGGGTCGGAATTAATTGTGCCCGTCCAGGCAACGGTCATAATATTATACTCTTCGGAATATTCGCCACAACTCACCATTACTGCGGGGAGTGGGTATATTATTGTTCCAGGTTTCCAATATGTTTTAGCCATAATTTTAAAATAAAATTTGAATACAAATCTAAGAAATCTTAATGAGTTTTAAAATCATATATATTAAAGGTGACGCAACTATTTTCTCTTAATTTTGTCTTACTGTAAATTTCGTAAATGAGATATATTTTAAAAGTGGTTTTGTTCTTTTTCATTTCAATACTATTTGTTGGATGCACTGATAAAACAATAGTTGAACATGAAAAATTTACAATTGAATTTGGCTCGGAATGTGGGTGGTGTGGTGGACAGGAATTCATTACTGTTACCAATTCCAATATTGAATATGTAAGAAATATTCCTTGCGGTGAAAACATGGGAACTACCAGTAAATTCAGAGAAATGAGTTCTGATGAATGGGATACAATTATTTTGTCTTTCGATTATTCGCTTTACAAGACGCTTGAATATACCAATTGCAATGTTTGTGTTGACGGTTGCGACGAAATTATCCGAATTACTGAAGATGGTTCGGCGCACGAATTAAGATATTCCTTTTCCGATAAAGTTGAAGGAATGGAAAAATTAAGAGGTTTACTATCAGAAAAAATGGATGAGATGCGAGAGCTGGACTTTACAGCCAAATACTAATTGGAATGATTCCGTTGTTCGTGGGATATCGGTAAATAGAAACAAATTGCCCAAAGATAAGAATGTAGTCTTAATCCACCGGAATATTAATATGGGACTACAATTTTGGCGAGTAAAAAATTGTTTACTTTCAAAAGAAAAAGCGGTAGGATTTCCACCGCTTTGTCCTTGAAAAAATAACCAAATAACAATTCTATCTTACTTTGTATTTAAAAAATCGCAATCAACTTCTTAAGTTCAAAAAAATACAAAGCAGTATAAAAATTACGCGTTTACTTATCGATTGTTTCAGATTACCTGAAGATTAACAGAAATTAACCTCAAAATATGATGAGTAAAAATAATCGAAAATAAATGCTGCGCCTATTTTTAACCTGATCAATTCATAGATTTCCGTTATGAAAAGATAAAATGCAAAGAGTAAAGGTAAGCGCAAATTTCCGACTCGCAGGAATAGCCTTAGCTATTTCGAGAATCGGAAATTGAGCATCGCCTTTAATCACAGCAGTTTGGCATTGGAATTGCAAACAAATAACCACTCGTTTTCTACTTGTTCTTTTGCTTTTTATCTTCTTTGAAAAATTCTTTTAATAGAACCACTATTTACAGATTTTTCAATTCGCTAAAAAACAAAATATCTACGCATAAAACAAGCGTTTATTAATTTACAACTCCTTTGCAATAGAACAATTTGTGAATTATTCAGGTTAGATTGAAAATAATTCTTTCTACTTTTATGATTCAAAAAATAAAACAAATCAAATGAATCAATCAAGACGGAATTTTCTAAAGAAATCAGCCATAAGTGCTGCTGCATTGGCAAGCATTCCAACCATTGTATCAGCAAGTATTTCACCTTCAGCTAAAAAGCCTAAATATTCTCTTTTTGAAAACGGAAATACGGTCCTTTTTCAAGGCGATTCGATTACCGATGCCGGGCGCGAAAAAAAGAAAGAACTTCCCAACAATCCAAAATCATTTGGCTATGGTTATGCTTTTCTGGCCGCTTCAGCTTTGTTAAATGCACTGCCCGAAAAAGACCTAACCATTTATAACCGTGGAATAAGTGGAAACAAAGTTTATCAATTGGCCGACCGCTGGCAAAAAGATTGCATCGATTTAAAACCCGATGTGGTAAGCATTTTAATTGGGGTTAACGATTATTGGCATTTTAGAAATGGAAAATATGATGGTACGATTGAGGTTTATGAAAACGATTTCAGAAAACTTATTAACCGGACAAAAAAGGAATTGCCCAATGTGAAACTTGTAATTTGCGAACCTTATTATTTGTTAAAAACGCGGGCCGTTGACGAAACCTGGGTTAGGCCGATGAAAGAATTTCAGGCAGTAGCAAAAAAACTGGCCGGTGAATTTAATACGCTGTGGGTTCCGTTTCAAAAGGTTTTTGATGAAGCAATAAAACATGCACCTGCAACTTATTGGAGCGCCGACGGGGTGCATCCCGCAATGCCTGGTGCACAGTTAATGGCTGAAGCGTGGTTGAAGGCGGTGGAATAACTGTAAAGGGCAATCTGAAATGTTTAATAAGAAATCAGGAATGGGAAATTATTTGATACTGCTTCATTTTTACGATTTGTTATTCAATGTCGCTTAGTTAAGCCCAAAATGGGCATAAGCAAAAGCGTAGGGCAACGCCCTACTGCACAATAAAGAATCAAACAATAGCACTGAAAGTGCACAAGCTTACGCACTTTCAGTACTATGATAGTTTCTCGGAATATTTTTCACAGGGCGTTGCCCTGTGCTTACCCTGAAAAGGCTTTCAGCCTTAATTAAACGACATTAATTTGTTATTCCTTGTTTTTTATTTCTTGTTTTGATCTTCGAGGAATTCCCTTAAAGTTTGTGATGAAATAACATGACTGGAATTGACGAAGTTATTTTGCTTTTTATCTTCTTTGAAAAATTCTTTTAATAGAACCACTATTTTCAGATTTTTCAACTCACTAAAAAAACAAAATATCTACGCATAAAACAAGTGTTTATTAATTTACAGCTCTTAAGGTTTATCACCTTGCCATAACTTTTTAAAGTAGAGAGTGTAGAAAAATGAACATTTTTTACCAGGATCGTAACTTCTCCGTATTTAATATTTTGTGTTGCACGGGCATCTTCAACAACCGTGCATTTGTAAGCCAAATCGTGGGTTGTCCGGGTGGCGGCTTCCAAACACATGTGGGTTTGCATTCCACAAAGTACAAGATTTTTAATGTTGTTTTACTGAAGACATTCGTGTAAACCCGTATTGAAAAATGCGTTTACTTCATCTTTCGAAATTACTTTTTCCCCTTCAATGGGTCCTACTCGTTTGTTGAATTTTCCTCCTGGTTAGAAGTTGTGTTTCACGTGTACGACCAGGCCATTGTTTTCGCGAAAATATTGAAGCAGGGTTTTTGCCTTTTCAGCGGCTTTTTCAGGTTCAACTAATTCCGCTGCTCCGCCAGGGAAATAGAAATCTTGAATATCAACAATAATAAGGGCTGTAGATTTTACTTCTTGTGAATGGGCAAATAATGTGAAAGTGCCCAATACAAAGGGAATCAGTAAAATTTTCATTAGGCAGAAAAATATTTCCTAAATATAAACAAAAAAGGTGTCCGTTACAGAACACCTTTTTTTAATCGACTATTCAAATTTTATAGGTTTTCTTTTCATCCAGTTTCCTCTAGTAAAATCGGGGAAATATTGAGGCGCACTTCCCTGTGCTATCGAAGCTTCCGAAAGTGGTGTAACAGCACTCCACGCTGCCGCATCGTAAACATCGATAACAGGTTGCCGTTGTTCTTTAACAGCATTAATAAATTCTCTTGTCACAAAGAAATCCATTCCGCCATGTCCCGATCCTTCTGCCTGTTCTCCGTATTTTTTCCAGAGTGGGTGATCGTATTTATCTTGCCATTTCTGAAAATCTTCCCACTGATCATATTTTTTTGAAACGCCTTCAACATAAATACGTTTTGTGCCCATGTCGAAGTTGGTTGTCCCATCGGTTCCATCAACTCTAAACCCCAGGGAGTAGGGGCGGGGCAGATAACAATCGTGGGTAACAATTATTGTTTCGCCATTAGTGGTTTTAATGGTTGAAGTAATCACATCTCCCAATTTCCAAGGCAGTTTTGCGTAAGGGTGATCTTCTCCTCCCTGTTCCACAATATAATCTTTAATACCTACTGCCTTCGATGCGGTTGAAGTTAAGTAAAGGAACCGGTTTCCCCGGTTGATGTCGAGCATTTTTGCAATTGGGCCTAATCCGTGTGTTGGGTAAACATCGGCATTTTGCTTTAACGAATGTTGAGTTCTCCACCGTGCTTCACCAGTTGCACCTTCGCCAAATTTCAGTTTGGGCTGGAACAAAACACCAAGCAAGTTATGCTGATATCCACATCGTGCATGTACTACTTCTCCAAAAATTCCTTGTTTAACCATATTCATTACGGCCATTACATCGCGGCGGTAATTCACATTTTCCAGGATCATACATGGCATCCCTGTTTCTTCTGATGTATTTACCAGGTCCCAGCACTCTTCCATTGTATTTGCAGCAGAAACTTCAACCGCTGCATATTTCCCGGCTTTCATTGCGGCAACCGCCATTTTTGTGTGCCAAAGCCAGGGAGTGGCAATAATTACACCATCAATATCGTCGCGTTTTAACATTTCTTTAAATGCATATTCCCCGTCAGAATATACTTCGGCTTCAGGATGTCCCTGATCTTTTAGTACTTTTTGGGCTTTTGGAATCGCTTCCGGGTCGATGTCGCAAAAAGCGGTAATTTTTACGCCTTCTGTCATGGCCGCCCTTTTCCTGTGCCCACGTCCTCTACCGCCGCATCCTATAAATGCAATGTTAACTTCACTTTTGTTTTGTTTCTGTTTCGAAACTCCTGCTTTTGATATTTGTGGGGCAAGAATAATTCCTGCTCCTGCCGCAGTTGCTGTTTTTAGGAAAGCACGCCTGTTCGTTGCTGTCATTTTTCTTTTTTTAGGAAATTCTATTTGACTTTAAAAATAAATTAAGAAGTGAAAGTAGTAAAAAGTTTGTAACTTTTACTTTTCTGAATGAATAATATTTTGAAAGTCAGATCTAAATTTTGGCACTAAAACTTATGTAAATAGGATCCATCGAGGTTGTTTAAAATTGAAGGGGATTTTCGAAAGGAATATATTGGTTTTAGTGGCGAAACCCCGTTTTTATTGCATGGCCTAAGCTCAGAACAACCGACCTAATAG
Organism: Draconibacterium sp.; assembly: GCA_021648495.1. Classification (GTDB taxonomy): domain Bacteria; phylum Bacteroidota; class Bacteroidia; order Bacteroidales; family Prolixibacteraceae; genus Draconibacterium. Next base: position 2,900 of record JAKIST010000015.1, on the reverse strand, counting down.
GATTTAAGGTGATACCAAATTTGTTGTTAAAAAAAAATATACTAAATAAATAAATAGTACAACTCTCATTGATACAGACATATAAAAACTAATTGTATTTTTTGTAAAATTGTATAGTCTCAGGAAAAGCTATTTACAAAACTCACTTAAAGTGTAGATATATAGATATTTAAAGGGGTGATGGAGAATACTATGGTGATACCTTTGTTGATTTGGTATCATTCCCAAATCCAATAGGAAAGTAATCGTTATTTGATATTCAGAAGGTTATATTTATAGGGTCAGTTGTTCTGAAATTAGATGAAGGTAGCAATTTGCCCATAATTATATTTTAAGGTATGAGAAAGGTGTAATCGATCTGAGTTAACTCTTCAGGAGGTTTAAGATATCAGGTTAAGAACCAAAAGAAGACATTCAGCTTTGGGATATAAAACAATTGAAGAATTTGGAATTTTAAACAACAATCAAAAAATTGCAGCATAACTTTTTGTGTATCAGGTAATTCATAAAAAATGTATTTGTAAGCTCATAGAAGTGAAATTAAAGTTGTATCTTGATAATTATTAACCAAAATGGCTGTAATGATAAATATCTCACATCTATACCCTTTTAAAATACTTTATAATATTTTATTTTCTAAAGTTGGCAAAATCATTATTTTCCTGCTCCTTCTGTTTTTTACATTTTTTATTAGCTGTAAAAATAGTATTCTGGATTCAACTCACGATGATGTTAATACAGTTACCGATGTATCTTCGGTTATGGTTGTAGATGCTGAAAATGGAGGAACTTTAAGTCTTCCTAATTCGGTAGGAAAAGGATGGCTGGAGATCCCTCCTGGGGCGGTAGATCAGGAAACAACTATTAAAATATCAACATTAAATGAAGCTACCTCCGAAGTAATACATCTTAGTCTTGAACCTGAAGGACTTACATTTAATAAACCCGTTCGTCTGACAATGTATTATGAACCGGAAGATGATGGTTCACCACCCTTAATTTCATTAATTCACATTAGCGAGCTAAACGATGTTGTTGATATAGGACATGAGCTGCACAACTGGGCTCCACTTGAAAATATTGTACTTGATGAACAGACCAATTCTATCTCAGGGGAAATACAACATTTTTCAGATATTTATATTGATGAAGATAATCGTTTGGCATACTTGATATTGGATTTACCTGGAAAACATCTTCGGCCGGGAGACGGGCTTTTTGTTCTAAGTGGGGAAAAGACTTCTGATCTAAATGGCGATTGGTATCCTGGTCATGTAGGGATGGTCAGATCCATCGATAGGGATTTAGATAAACTTGTTGTCATTGAATCAACCCCTCATGGAGGACCAACTGCGAATATTAGCGGTGTTCAGACCAACCCTTTTCTCCTTTTTAAAAGGAGTGGTCATACATATATGGGTGCCAGACGCCCGAAAGGGAAAATAATGAGTGAAGGTGAAAGAATAACAGCTATAGGATTTGGTGATCAACAAAAGAGCAAGCCTTATAATGGGATTGGAACTTCCTCTTTTACTTCTCTCCCAGGTTGGTCTTGTACAGGACTTCTTGAGGGTTGTTGGGATGAAGCAAATCGTGGATCACAGGGAATAACCGATGTTATTCCCATGCCCTCTGAGTTATTTGAGTTAACAGTACCTATTATGGAAATCTCTGTGAAGGTATCTGAGGAAGTAAAGATTCCTGTATATCCAGTAGTTGCTGAACTTGACGCTGGTTTTTTTAATATAAGCCAGGATCATTATAAAGTAGGAAGGGACGTAAGTGAAGTTGTTAGCGTAAGTGGTCAACCGGATAAGGCTGAATGGAAAAAAGATCTTACACATCCTTATTTAGCACAAACACTGACATGGAAACCTGAACCAAAAGATGCAGGCACTACAGATACTATTTATTTTCAGGTGTCTGGGTCAAGAAGTTATGGTGTTTGGACTAAAAATTTTAATATTACACAGGAACTGATCATTCATGTGCGTGGCGGCCACAAATATCTTTCAATTTATCCTGCAGCAAGAGGTACATCCGGATCATTGCATGCATATGCATTACATACACCGCAAGGGGCTGTTATTTCTCCAAGCTCGGAGGATCATTTAATCGATATAGCGACAGGAAAATTTCCTGAAAATCCCGTTTTTGAGAACCAGATTCTCGAAAATTATAGTGAAGGCTGGTATAATGAAGTAACTTATCCTGGCTACTGGGGCCCAAAATTTCATATTAAGCGTCTCGACTTTCCATATACAAACACTCCTCCGGGTATCCGCAGTTGGCTTTACTGGTTTGATTATGAAGTTCCATGGTACAATGGCCTTAACTAAAGTATGTGAACAACTAAAAACTGTTTCTGAAAATACGTTACTTCCTTCGGTAGTCTTAATCATCGCAATGTTGGGAATGGTTACAAATACTTTTTTGGAAGTTGCCCTACGAATGTTCTGTGTGGCCGTTATTTTTAATGTATTTCCTTCCATTCGCGTTTCAATAGCATCTAACAAGTTATCGTCGGCTTTTACAACTATGTTAGTTTCATCGCCCTGCGAAATGTAAACGTTCATTCCCCTACTCACTTTTATTTTATTGAACTCCCCGGCTTTGCATGTTTCTTCCACAACATTCCCATTTCCTTTTAACAAAGATCCCATAAAAATACACAACGAGGAAATAATAGCAACAAGAATAAGGGAGGCAATAATTTGGATAAGGTGTTTCATTTTATAGTTGTTAATTGTTTGGTTTATTTTTTAAATGCCAGGTTACCTGAACCTAAACGAATAACTGAAGTTTTTTCGTTGAACGGGGGGAAATTGTCAGTAAATACGTACATAAAAAAAGCCGGTTCAAATAAACCAGCTTTCATTTTAACAATCGAAAATATTACT
>JAKIST010000014.1 GCA_021648495.1 Draconibacterium sp. | reverse complement strand
AGTTTTTAAAATCAAGGAGTTTGCTTTTGCAAATGACTGTTTTCAAACCGGGAGTAACGCGGTATTTGGCTTTTTCTTGCAAAGACTACATCAGGGATTTTACACAACACTATCCCGCAATCAACTCCTTTACAAAGTACCAAGTCATCATTCCCGAAGCAATTAGTTTTAAAAGCGTGCCGGTTAAAAATCCGAGAAACGAGCCAAACCCTGATTTTAATGCTGTAGCGGAATCTTTTCCGGCAGTGAGCTCGCCAGCCACAGCTCCTAAAAACGGACCAACTATTATTCCGATGGGAGGGAAGAAAATCAAACCAAACAACAACCCAATAATACTGCCCCAAACACCCCGTTTGCTTCCACCAAATTTTTTGGTTCCCCATGCAGGGATTATAAAATCAAGTGCATAAACAACAGCTGTTATTGTAGCCCAAATAATTAAGAATTGAGTAGAAAACTGGTGGCCCTGTGTGAAATGCAACAGAAGTAACCCGACATAACTTAGCGGTGGTCCGGGAATTACTGGGACTACACAACCTAAAATTCCACTTATTATAAAAATAATCCCAAAACCAATTAATACATATTCCATTTTACTCCTTTTTTAATTCTTTTTTCTTCCACCAATTAATGCTCAATAGATAAATCAAAATCACAGAGCAAAACATAATCAGTGCGCTGGTGTAGTACAACTCTTTTTTTTCCATTAAATAAATGGGATAAGTTTTGAGAGTTTCCCAATAAGTAATTGAAAGTAAAACGAGGGAGTTGTTTATTGAATGCCCTAAAATAGCGAGTAAAATGCTGTTTGTTTTTAACATTATCCATCCAAGCAAAAGTCCGAGAATAAAGGTGGCTGGGAATTGCCACGGATTTAAATGAAACAAAGCGAATAAAAGTGCCGACATAAAAACAGCCACAAAACCATTGTAATTTCGACGGAATCCCTGTAGAATGAGTCCTCGAAAAATTAGTTCTTCAACCACAGGTGCAACTACTGCAACTTTAAAAAAGGCGCCCCACCAACCAAAGTCACCATCGAATATTTTGCTGAACAGTTCCCAAAACCAACTTGGTGCAGGAATCAATGTATTCATCCAGGCACCTACAATTTCCAATAAATTATGTGTAGCCCACAAAAAAGCAACAATCGGGAGTAGGATTAGTGGGTTAAAAAATTTTAGTGGAAAAACTTTAGAAAAAGGAGCTTTTGATTTTCGAAATCCATAAATCAAAATAAACAAGGTAGAACCAACACCCAGCGTAATCTTTTTTATTGGGTTATATAAGTAGTCAGTACCGTTGTAATAATCGAGTAGTGCCAACGGAAAATCAATAATAGTTTGTATAAAAATATATAAAATTACCAAGTGGATTGCCTGTAAAACAGTAGGATAATATTTTTGACGGATTTTATTCATATTCTCAACAAAAATAAAGATAACCTTTTGTGTAGCCAAAATTAATGCAACACAAACTTCAAATTTAGTTTTAATTAATCAAATAATTCTCTGTGGCCCACCACAAATTCCATATATCCTCCCATTAATTTCAGGGGAGAGGTCCCGGATAATGGGATAGTAGGGCGAAATAATGAAAATTTGATTTTCAGTTTTAGGGTTGAAATAAAGTTGGCGAAATCTACTTGGCCCTGCAACGGGGATAGTCAACTTTAAGAATTTTCTTTATCCGGCAATATTTTTCGCCTCCGCTAATTTCTCGATTTTAAACGAAAAAGAACGTTGAAGGATGTAGCTGTATATCACAACAATAACTGTGGTTATTCCTTTTGATAGTGTTGCATATAACCCAAGGTATTCAACAAATAATTTTAAAAAAACATAGTTTAGAAAAATTGAACCGACAACTGTAACGCCGTACCTAAACAATTGTATTTTGCCTTGTAGTTCCGATGCTGTAAATGTTACGTATTTGGCCAATAAAAAGCCGGTGGTAAATGTTATTGGGAAAACCATCAAAAATGCGGCGATATGTGGACTTATGGACAAAAATCCCAGATCAACAATTTGTTTATCTAAAACATACCTGTAAAAAACAAAATACAGGCTGATGTCGAGAACGGTATTTGCCCCTCCGGTAGTCGCGTATCTGAACATTTCAATGGGAACAAATCGTAAGAAAGGAAAATAGAACCAGCTGATAAATTTTATTAAAGCGTTGCCAATTTTTTCCAATAGATTTTCCATTTTTAGAATATGCAGGTTTTAATATTCAAAGTTTAAAGAAACAATTTTAAATTGAAAATCGAAAAGCGGGCTTACAATTCGAGTGGTTTTCGCAACTGTTTTTTTTGGCTCATCCTCTTTTTGCTTTCCAGGCGTTTTAAACGCGACAATTTTGTTGGACTTGTTTTTATCCGTTTTTTTATTGGTGTGAGTGCCTTTCCTATTAATACAAAAAATTTATTGGTAACCACTTCTTTATTTCGCCACTGCGAACGCTCAACTTGCGATACAAGTACTAATTCACCTTCAATATTTATTCTGTTTTTTAGTTTGAACCTAATTTTGTTCTTTTCAATTGCAGATAAAAACTGAGAGTTGTCCACCGAAAAACGCAATTCAACCCGGGTGTTTACTTTATTTACATTTTGTCCGCCAGGGCCGCTGCTGCGTGTGGCAGAGTAATTAATTTCTAATTGTAACCTTTTTTTTTGCTCCTCAGAAAAAATCATTTCACCCGTTTTTGCTAATGGATTCCAGCTTTTTAATATCTAAAATTTCGATATTCTTGCCTTTCAATTTTAACACCTTTTCCTTTTCCATTTCCTTTAAAAATTTGATGGCACTTTCGGTTGAAATAGAAGCAAAGTCAGCAATATCCTGTCGGGTTAAAAAAAGGAAAATATCCTCTTTTAAATAATCGTCTTGAGAAAGATAGAGCAGGCTGGAAGCCAATTTTCCCCGCATTTGTTTGTACGAAATATTTTTTATGATTTCAAAAAGGTGACTTTCGTTTTTATAATTTTTGGAAGTAATTTCCAGTGCAAATTGCGGGTTGTTGATTAAAACTTGTTTTAAGCTCTCTTTTTCAATCATACAAATTTCAGAATCTTTAAGCGCAAGTGTTGAATAAGTATGGATATTCTCACCGAAAATTGATGAAAAAGCGAGGAAATCGCCTGTTCTGGCCAAACTAATATTTATTTGTTTGTCGTAACCGGTTTGCAAATACACTTTAATTAATCCTTTAACAACGTAAATTACATAAGGCGCAAACGCACCCTGTTTAAAAATGTTCTCGCCTTTTAAATAGGTAATTTTTGTTTTATGCTCATTGAGTTCTGTTAAATCATCTAAATTAAATTGATTAACTTTTTCCTGATTTTCCTGACCTCTGTTTTTTGAATCTCCCATTTCTATTTTCAACTCAGTAATTTTACTTCGCCGCAAAATTACAAAACCTTTGTTAATACAGGAATTTATGTAAAAATAAAATCACCAATGTTGTTTGACAGGAAAAAAACTGAAATATTTCAACATTTAAAACAGCGGGTTTCAGTGTTGTTTATTGGTTGGGGAATTGGAAGTGAGTTACATTTGTATCATCAAAACTCAACAATGAAACAAGTAGCAATTCCAGTATCAAAAAATGAATTAAGTGAATTTTTCGGTGAATGTAACCATTACGAAATATTCGAAATTGAAAAGGAAACAATAAATCGAAAATTGCTTGAAGTTCCTTTAAATATGGATATTTTAGAATTGCCAAAATGGTTGAAAAATGAAGGGGTTTCAGATGTAATTGCGTATAAAGTTGACAAGAAAATAATTACGCTTTTTGCATCGAATAAAGTAAACCTGTTTGTGGGAGTTGCGAAAAATACACCGCAAAATTTAATCGAAGCTTATTTACAAGGTACACTAGTATCGGACAAAACTATTATTGCAGAAATAACTGATAATTTGTAGAAATATTAACAATTAAAATTTACAGAGATGAAAATGTTACAAACTGGACTGCAGGAAATAGAAACTGCTGACGAGTTAGAAAAAATGATTGCTGAAAACGAGAATTTAATGGTATGCTGTGGAAGAATGGGACCGATGTGTTTACCCGTTTACGATGTTATGGAAGAGTTGGAAGAAGAAAAACAAAATGTAAAATTTGCAGTTATGGGCTTCGACAATCCGGAAGCAGAGTCCATTCGGAGAGCTCCTGAATGTAGAGGTTTTATGGGAATTCCGTTTACCATGTATTATAAAAACGGAAAAACTGTTCAAGCAACTACAAGCATCCAAAACAGACAACAAATTACCAGTATTTTGGGAGATAAATTTGGGGCATAAACAATCCAAGTAAAGCTGTCATTCCTGCGGAAGCAGGAATCTCCTTTTATTATGGGGAGATTCCCACTTTCGTGGGAATGACAACACACGCAATAAACTTTTCAACCATGGACGAAATTTTTGACGTAATAATAATTGGAGCAGGACCAGCCGGGCTGAGTGCTGGTATTTACTCTTCGCGGGCCAAACTTTCGACACTAATTTTAAACGAAGGTGCAATTGGCGGACAAATGGTTTTAACCGAAGAAATTGCCAACTATCCGGGGGTGGAAACTACAAAAGGGTACATGCTTTCAAATATTATGAAAGTGCAAGCCAAAAGTTTTGGGTGTAAAATTAAATCGAACATAAAAGTTGCTAAGTATTCTTTTGAAGGAGATGTAAAAGTATTTGAATTGGAAGATGGAAGAGCCTTTCAAGGAAAGTCGGTTATTTTAACTCCCGGTGGAAGGCCACGCTCGTTGAATATTGAGGGCGAAGAGCAATTTAAGGGGAAAGGGATATCGTATTGCGCAACTTGCGACGGCGACTTTTTTACCGGCAAGGAAGTAGTAGTTGTTGGGGGCGGAAACTCGGCTTTGGAAGAGGCTGTGGCACTTACAAATTTTGCAACAAAAGTTACCATCGTTCATCAATTCGACCAATTTCAGGCATTCGAACACGCTATTGAAGAAGCAAAGAAAAATCCGAAAATCGAATTTATTATGGAATCGGAACTTCGTGGTTTTTATGGAAACGAAAACCTGGAAAAAGTTTCAATTGAGCATTTGCCAACTGGGAAAATGTCGGAATTTAAAACCGATGGAACATTTATTTTTGTTGGTTATCAACCAAATACTGAAAATTTTGTTAATATTATTAATTTAAATGAGCGCAATGAAATAATTGTGGACAGTAACATGAAAACAAATGTTGATGGTATTTTTGCTGCAGGCGATTGTATAGTAAAAAAGTACAGGCAAGTTACCACTGCAGTAGCCGATGGTACTGTTGCTGCACTGAGTGTTTCAGAATTTTTAAGAAAATAATTTTTATAAAGCAAATTATAATGGCAAAAGAAACGGTAAATGTAGAGTGGCTGGAAAACATGGCTTTTAAAGCTGTAATAAATGGTCACGAAATAGTAATAGATGCAGGTGATAAGGTTGGTGGCGAAAATCGCGGGCCACGGCCAAAACCATTTATGTTAGCCTCGCTGGCAGGTTGTACTGGAATGGATGTTGTTTCTATCCTTAAAAAAATGAGGGTAAAACTTGATTATTTTAACGTAGTAGTGGAAGGCGAGTTGACCGAAGAACACCCAAAGCATTTTATAAAAATGCATGTGATTTATGAGTTTAAGGGAAAAGATCTCCCGATTGAAAAATTACAAAAAGCAATCGACCTTTCAGAAGAGCGTTACTGCGGAGTGAGTGCAACCTACAAAGAAACCATGGAAATGACTTCAGAAATTAGAATTTTAAATTAGCAGAAAACATGTCAACAATACTTATTATCGCCATAGCATTTGTGGCAGTTCTTATTGGATTGATTACTTTCAACCATTTTAAAGTAAAGAATGCCAAACCTGTTACAACAAGTAAAAAAATTTTAATTCTTGGGAATAAGAATTTGAAAATGGCATTGCGGAAGAAAATCTTGTTGGTCGATTTTTGGGCTCCCTGGTGTGGCCCATGTAAAATGGTTGCCCCAATTTTAAATGATATTGCTGAAACGGAAGAAAATATCACAGTAGGGAAAGTGAATGTCGATAATAATCAAGCACTGGCTAAAAAATTTAAGGTTCGAAATATACCTACTTTGGTTATTTTTAAAAATGGAGTTGAAGCCGGCCGCATTGTTGGCATGAAATCAAAAAAGACTATTTTAAAAGAGGTGAATGCAGTACTGGCAGGATAGATAAAACAAGCAATTTGTTTATATAATTCACCGCTCTTTCTTTTATTGGGATTAGCGGTTTTTATTTGGTGAAAAACAAGCTTAAAGTTTAACTAAATTTCAGAAATGATTTTCTTTGTTAGGTACAAAACTTGTTACTACTCAGGAGTTGTAAATTAATAAACGCTTGTTTTATGCGTAGATATTTTGATTTTTAGCGAGTTGAAAAATCTGTAAATAGTGGTTCTATTAAAAGAATTTTTCAAAGAAGATAAAAAGCAAAAGAACAAGTAGAAATCGAGTGGTTATTTGTTTACAACTCCTCAGTAGGTTTAAAGTCTTGTTTATAAATAACCGTATGTATTTTCCAGAGGTCCGTAGGACTCCTATGGTGGATTTCTATGGAAAGCTTGGTGGTAAATTTAACATGCTAAACTTCATGAACTCATTTTTTTTTCGAATCAAAAGCGGGGGAGCGAAAGAAAAATATAAGAATAATTGTTGTCCGGTAAAGATGAGAATATTGAAACAGATTGCTTCACTGCGAGTGGGCATCCATTTATTATAATGGCATATTTAGGAAATGACAGAAAGTGGAGCCGGACTTTTTCCATCGGAATTCCTACGCAGCCCAAGTCCGGTTTGAATGTTGGAGTTATTCCAAAGGTTCCAAAGGAATGCCTATGGCAAATGCCCGTGGTAGAAATTCCAATTCCCGTTAAAATAAAGTTCTACATTTGAGATTGAATACAGCCCGTTAATTTCTTCAATAAATTAGTTGTGCAAAAATCTCACTTGCTCACTCACTCACTCACTCACTCACTCACATATTTAATCCTATTTGCAAATCTTCAATTAAATCCTCCACATTTTCAATACCAACCGAAAGCCGCAGGATTTTGTCCGTAATTCCTTCCTTTATTTTATCCTTTTCAGGAACATGGCGATGCGATGTTAGCGTTGGGGCGCTAATTGTTGTGTCCACTCCGCCCAAACTAACGGCAGGTTTTATCAATTTCAGGCTTTTTTGAAAGTCGATAATATTTCCTTTTTTTAATTCAAACGAAAGCATTCCTCCAAAACCCTTCATTTGTTTTTGGGCTATTTCGTGTTCCTTGGAATTTGGCAAACCGGGATAAAAAACCTTTTCAATTTTTGCATGGGCACTTAAAAACCCGGCAATTTGGAGTGCATTTTTGTTTTGTTGATTTACCCGGATAAAAATGGTCTTTATGCTGCGTTCCAATAAATAACAGGTTTGGGCATCTAAACTTCCTCCAAAATTAAGTGCGGTTGGTTTTATTTGTGAAATCAAATTTTTACTTCCCACAACTGCCCCGGCACAAATATCGCTGTGGCCTCCCAAATATTTTGTGGCACTGTGAATTACCAGATCAATTCCAAAATCGATTGGATTCTGGTTTACCGGCGATGCAAATGTATTGTCGATTACCGAAATTAATTTATTTGAACGGGCAAATTCTGCAGCAGCTTTAATATCTGTAATTTTCAAAAGTGGGTTCGAAGGGGTTTCAATGTAAATTATTTTGGTGTTAGCCTGCAATGCTTTTTCAAAATCGGTTGAAGAATTTCCTTCGGCAATAGTAAATTCAATATCAAATTTTTGAAGTTCAGAATTGCCCCAGTTAAATGTTCCACCGTACAATCCCTTCTGAAAAATAATGTGGTCGCCCGTCTTCAAAAAAGTAAGTAGTGTAGAAGTAATTGCCGCCATTCCCGACGAAAATACCATCCCCGTTTCTGCATTTTCGAGTGCTGCAATTTTAGCTGCAACCGCAAGCTGGTTTTTTGTGTTGAAATAGCGTGGGTAAGTTACCTCCGAATCTAAATAACCAATTGCAGTTGAGGTGTAAATTGGAGAGTTGGCTCCTTGTGTTTTTTCATCAAACTGGGTTCCGGAATGTACCGACTGCGTCTCTTTTTTATACATTTAATTTATTGTTTCCTGATTGTTGTGGAACGAAAATAACAAAACATTGCGAGAATAAAAATGTGGTGACTTTGTTGTAATACCAACCTTTGATTTTAATTTGCCGCTTAACTTAAATTGAAAATGCTAATCGCTTAGCGAGTTGTCGAATATGCAACACTATTCAGTAAAATTAGTATAACTCATTCATATATAAAAACGTAAAATTGTTTTAGGGAATGGAGTTCCAACAGATAAATCCAGATTTTTTTTTTACTAAAACCACTCGACTATCTACTAACTACTCATTTTCATTATATTTGTCCTCTATTCAAAAAAATATGTCAGAAAAACCATTGATTTTAGTTACCAACGACGATGGAATTCATGCCAAAGGATTACGTGAATTAGTAGAAGTAATGCAGCTTTTTGGTGATGTGGTTATTATTTCGTCCGAAGTTTCCATGTCGGGGAAGTCGTGTTCTATTACAGTAGATTATCCTTTGCGGGCCTTCGAAATTGAAAATATTTTAGGTGTAACCACTTTTAAAAGTAACGGTACGCCAGTTGACAGCGTTAAACTAAGTTTTAACAATCTGCTGGAACGAACTCCCGATTACGTGGTATCAGGAATTAATCATGGGGCAAACTCATCTATTAGTGTAATTTACAGTGGAACTATGGGAGCTGCAATCGAAGGAAGTTTACACGGGGTGCCCTCTGTTGGTTTTTCACTCGACGATTACAGTTCTGATGCTGATTTTTCGAAAGCTAAAATTATTGTGGCAAAGGTTTTTCAGAGTGTTATTGAAAATGGCTTACCACTGTTTACCTGTTTAAATGTGAACATTCCCAAAGAGAAGCCAAAAGGAATAAAAGTTTGCAGGCAGGCTCACGGGAAGTGGGTGGAAGAGTTTGAAAAGAGGACCGATCCTCACGGAAGGGACTACCACTGGCTGGCCGGTTATTTTAAAAATTTCGAAAAGGATTCAACGGAGACTGATATTTATGCGCTTGAAAACAATTTTGCTTCGGTGGTCCCCGTTACGGTTGACATGACCTGCTACAAAACGCTGGAGCAACTTAAAAACTGGAAATTTTAATGCGACGACATAAAAACAACAAACTCGATAATACAGGAATTGGTTTATTGGTAGGCTTTCTGTTGCCGGTAATTGTATTTTTTGCTGTTTACTTTATTCGCGAAAGAGGTATTTCTTTTTCGAATTATGTAGGTAATTTATTGTATTTGCAGGCTCTTGTAAAATTGGGAAGCCTCTGTGTTTTTGCCAACAGTGCGGTTTTTATGGGGTTTATTAAATTGAAATTCGACAAAGCAGCACGCGGGGTTTTAGGGGCAACTATTATTTACGCATTTTTGGTTTTGATTTCAAGGGCATTTTAAATGAAATATTATTTAATAGCAGGCGAAGCTTCCGGCGATTTGCACGGATCGAATCTTATGAAAGAGTTGGCAAATGCCGATCCTGATTCATATTTTCAATATTTTGGAGGCGATTTAATGCAGGCTGTTGGCGGCAAATTGGTAAAACATTATCGCGAAATGGCTTTTATGGGGTTTTTGGATGTTCTGCTGAATATTAAAACCATCAGACGGAATATGCAATTCTGTAAAAAAGATCTGTTCGAATTTCAACCCGATGTTTTGATTTTAATTGATTACCCTGGGTTTAACCTCCGAATTGCAGAGTTTGCCAAACAAAACAACATAAAAGTTTACTATTATATTTCTCCAAAATTGTGGGCGTGGAAAGCGTTCCGGGTGAAAAAAGTTAAAGCATTTGTTGACGAAATGTTTACCATTTTCCCTTTCGAAACCGACTTTTATAAAAAATACGGTTTTAAGGTAAATTATGTTGGAAATCCGTTGCTGGATTCCATTTACGAGCATAATAAAGCAGCAGTTTCAAAGGCAGTTTTTATTGAAAAAAATAATTTGGATAAGCGCCCGGTTGTGGCACTGCTTTCCGGAAGCCGCATCAAAGAGATTAAACGAATTCTGCCGGTGATGGTAAAAGCTGCAAAAGGTTTACCTGATTTTCAGTTTGTGATTGCCGGGGTAAAAAATATAGACAAAACGGTTTATCAGAAAATTGTTGGGGATATAAATATTTCAATTGTTTTCGACCAAACCTACGATTTATTGAGTTATACTTTTGCTGCTCTCGTTGCTTCGGGAACAGCCACATTGGAAACTGCCTTGTTTAATGTTCCGCAAGCTGTTTTGTATAAAACCGAAGGAGGATGGTTGATGGATTTGCTTATGAGGAACCTGGTGCTAAAATCAGGTTGGGTTTCGTTGCCCAATATTATTTTGGGAAAGAGTGCGCTGCGCGAATTGATACAAAAAAAGATGACACTTAAAAAGGTGAAAAACGAGCTGATAAAATTATTGTTCGATTCTGATTATCGCGACGAAATGATTAACAATTACACGCGTTTGAAAGCATTAATGGGCGAACCGGGTTGTTCGAACCGGGCAGCTGGAAAAATGGTGGATTTATTAACTTTGAATTCGAAACTTTAAACTCGAAACTTACAGTGTACAGTTTATTCAAAAAAGAAATAAAAACATTTTTAGGCTCGTTGATCGGTTACCTCGTAGTGTTTGTATTTTTATTGGTAACCGGGCTTTTTTTGTGGGTCTTCCCCGGTGTATATAATATTCCCGAAAACGGCTACGCAACTTTAAATGGTTTGTTTACGCTGGCACCGTGGTTGTATCTTTTTTTAATTCCTGCCATTACCATGCGCCTTTTTTCTGACGAAAAACGGTCGGGGACAATCGAGATTTTGCTGACACGTCCCATTTCCGATTTTAAAATCGTGATGGCTAAATTTTTGGCAGGTTTGGTTTTGGTCGTATTCTCATTGTTGCCCACTCTGCTTTATTTTTTATCGGTTTATTTATTGGGCGACCCGGTTGGAAGTATCGATGTTGGCGCAACCTGGGGCTCATTTATCGGGCTGTTCTTTCTTGCTGCCATTTATATTTCTATTGGCATTTTTGCCTCCTCGTTAACCGAAAATCAGATTGTCTCCTTTATTTTGGCATTGGCACTTTCGTTTGTGTTTTATTTTGGGTTCGAGTTTATCGGAACTTCCGGAATACCTTATTTTTTAGGGCAGCTCCTTTCGTGGTTTAGTATCAATAACCATTATAAGTCGGTTTCGCGCGGGGTAGTCGATTTACGCGATTTGCTCTATTTCATTGGAATGGCATTTTTGTTTCTTTATTCAACCAGCCTGTTTTTGCGAAAGGGAAAATGGAAACAACGAAAAACAATAATCAATGCCGCTATTTTTATATTTGGGTTGTTGGTGGTTTTTTTGGTTTCTGCCAATTTTTTGCTTCGCTTCGATCTCACTTCCGATAAAAGGTTTTCAATTTCAAATATAAGTACTAAAATTGTTTCCAGATTCGAAAAACCTGTTGAAATAGAGTTGTATTTGGAAGGTGAATTAGAACCTGGATTGAGAAAAATACAGGACGAAATAGTTGAGAAAATTGCGGTTTTGAATGTCTATTCATCGAAACCAATCCGCGTGCGTATTTTCGATCCCTACACAATTTCAAATGTGGAGAAGCAAAATAAATTTATTGGTGATTTGGTTAAAAAAGGCGTGAAACCTATAAGTTTCAGGAGAAAAACAGAAAAGGGGGTAAGCACAAAATATATTTTCCCCGGTGCGGTAATCCGTTACGGGAGTCGCGAAATTGCGGTAAATTTCCTTAAAAACAACCCGGATGTGAATTACGAATTAAACTTTAATTATTCTATTGAAACGGTTGAATTCGAATTGATAAATGCTTTTCAGAAATTAATGCGTACTAAAAAATCGACAGTGGCATTTTTGCAGGGACAGGGAGAAGCAAACCAATATGAAGTCTCGGATTTTGCAAACGCTTTATCAGCCGATTTTAATATCGATTTGCTTGGGGTGGAAGACCTGGAAAAGAAACCAGTGGATATTTTGATTGTTGCCAATCCACAAAAAGTTTTTGATGAAAAGTCGAAATTTATTATCGATCAATTTATTATGAAGGGTGGGAAAGTGGTTTGGTTAATCGATCCCGTTCAAGTTAGTTTAGACAGTTTGTCGAATGGTTATCAAACCTACTCATTTCCCCACGACATAAATTTAGGCGATCAGCTTTTTCGTTATGGTGTTCGTATAAATTATGATTTATTGCAAGATGTAAATTGTATCCGGCTCCGTGTAAATACTGCTGCACCCGGCAACCCTCCCAAATGGACATTGCACCCGTGGTATTATTCGCCTTTGCTTACCCCAAACGATAATCACCCAATAAGCCGAAACTTAAACTGGGTTTTAAGTGAATTTGTCTCTTCAATTGATACGGTTTCCGGAACCCCAAATATAAACAAGCAGGTAATTCTGTCCACTTCGCGAAATGCAAGAAAAGTAAAAGCACCTTCAACTGTAAGCCTTCAAAATATAAATAATCCGCCTGCCCGCGAGCTTTTTAATGAATCGCATATTCCAGTGGGAGTTATTTTAGAAGGCGTGTTTACTTCGGCATTTAAAAATAGAATGGTAGAGAATTACGGCTTTTCATCTTCATCGGTAATTACCGAAAGCAAAGCAACAAAAATGGTGGTAATTGCCGATGGCGGAATGATTACAAACAAAGTAAACTATTCAACAAATCCACCTAAAATAGAGGAGTTAGGTTACGATCGGGTTTCCGGGCGAACTTTTGGGAACAAAGAATTTCTTATTAACACTGTTTTTTATTTAAACGATAAGCAGGGAATTATGCAACTTCGTGGGCGAACGTTAAAAATGCGTTTGCTCGACAAGGTTAAATTGCGCGAGGGAAAAGCCTTCTGGCAGTGGATTAATGTAATAATACCGTTGGTACTAATTGCTCTTTTTGGGGTGGTTTATAATGTAATGCGCCGGTACAAATATAAGCGTTCATAAATGTGTGAAAAATCCAAGTTTTCCGAATAGGTATATATTATTAAAGTTTGTATATTCGTGTACTTGGATTTGAAGCAAAATCCTTGTAATAAACGGAAGATTAATTTCAATTTCAGAAAAATATAAAAAAATAAATACATATGAAGTTTGTTGTTTCAAGTACCGAATTATTAAGTCATTTGTCTGCCTTAAGTAAGGTAATCGGCAGTAAAAGTACCATGCCAATTTTAGATAATTTTTTGTTTCAGCTTACCGAAACAGATTTAACTATTACTGCATCAGACCTGGAATCGACTTTAATTACAAGCCTTGCATTAGATAATATCGAAGGTGAAGGCTCAATTGCTGTTCCTGCAAAGTTAACTATCGATTCGTTAAAGGAGTTCCCCGAACAGCCTTTAACTTTTCAGATCAACAGTGAGTCGTTTAATATTGAAATTTTCTCCGATAATGGAAAATTCAGTATTATGGGACAAGACGCCGAGGAATTTCCTGCGCAGCCAAAGTTGGACGAAGAGGGGACTTCGTCGATAAATATTAACCACATTGCGTTACAAAAAGGAATTGATAAAACACTTTTTGCGACAGCCGATGATGAGTTGAGGCCGGTTATGAACGGTGTTTTTATTGAACTGTCGCCCGATTATATGAGTTTTGTGGCATCAGATGCACATAAATTGGTGCGTTACCGCCGGACCGATGCAAAAGCAGAATTTGAATCCTCGTTTATTTTGCCAAAAAAACCTGCCGGTTTATTAAAAAATTTACTTCCCCGGGAGGAGTTTGATGTGGGAGTGCAGTTCGACGATAAAAATGCCTTCTTTACTTTAAGCAATTATAAATTGATTTGCCGTTTGGTTGAAGGGAATTACCCAAGTTATAACTCGGTGATACCAACCAACAATCCGAATAAAATGGTTATCGACAGGTTGAACTTTTTGAATACCGTAAAACGTGTATCGGTATTTTCTAACCAGGCAAGTAATTTGATAAAATT
This sequence comes from Draconibacterium sp., assembly GCA_021648495.1. GTDB lineage: Bacteria > Bacteroidota > Bacteroidia > Bacteroidales > Prolixibacteraceae > Draconibacterium. The sequence continues at coordinate 10,801 of JAKIST010000014.1, read as the reverse complement.
GAATATTAACGACAATAAATTGGTAGTGTCGGCGCAGGATATCGATTTCTCAATTTCAGCAGTGGAACGTTTGAATTGCGAGTACGAAGGCGATGAAATTGAAATTGGTTTCAAATCGACTTTCTTGCAAGAAATCCTCACCAATATTTCAACCGGGGATGTTATGGTTGAAATGAGCGACCCAACCCGTGCAGGACTTTTATTGCCGGTGGAAACCGATGAAGAAGATGAAGAGATGTTGATGTTGCTCATGCCGATGATGATCAACGCATAAAATTTTAATTCGATAATTTTAAAAGGTATTCGAGAAATCAAGTTGTTTGCGGTTTTTGGATACCTTTTTTTATAAACAGTAATTATGCTACTTCAATTAAAAAATCCGATTGTTATTTTCGATTTAGAAACTACGGGAATAAATATTACCACCGATAGAATTGTTGAAATTGCTTTGATAAAAGTGAATGTTGATGGGAGCGAAGAGGAAAAATTGCACCGTATTAACCCAGAAATGCCAATTCCCGAAGAGGTATCGCAAATACATGGGATCTACTACAACGATATAAAAGATGAACCTACTTTTAAAGAGTTAGCAAAAACGCTGGCTAAATTTATTGAAGGTTGTGATTTGGGAGGTTTCAATTCCAACCGGTTCGATATTCCACTTTTGGCTGAAGAGTTTATTCGTGCCGATGTTGACATCGACTTGAAAAAACACAAATTTATTGATGTGCAAGCCATTTTTCATAAAATGGAAAAACGTACGCTGGCAGCCGCTTATAAATTTTATTGTAAACAGGATTTGGTTAATGCGCACAGTGCAATGGCCGATACAAAAGCCACATACGAAGTGTTAAAAGCACAGTTGGATCATTATCAGGGTGTTGAATATGAAGATGCGAAAGGTGTGAAAACAGAACCCATCGTAAATGATATCGACAAGTTGAGCGAGTTCTCCTCTTTTACCCGAAATGTTGATTTTGTGGGGCGCATCGTTTATGACGAAAAGGGTGTTGAAACATTCAATTTCGGGAAAAATAAAGGCGTGCCGGTTGAAAAAGTATTTCGCGAACAACCGGGCTATTATGGTTGGATGATGAACAGTGAATTTCCGTTATACACAAAAAAGGTACTTACGCGCTTGAAGATAAAAATGATGGGTAAATAATTTGTGGCAAATTAAGTTTTGAACAAACATTTATATAAAAACATATTTTAGTGTTGGTATCGTTAGTAAATATTGACTAATTCGCTTTAGTTAATTAATGTTTTTTCATTTATTTTTCTTTCTTTTACAATACTTATAAATATTATTAAGAATTGTTTTAAAGAAGTGATTTATACATACATATTTTTTTTTTGACGCGACTATTGTTGTTTAAGCAAACCCAAATAGTAATTTTTATTACGCTTAGACAACACTCTTTTTAAGTAATTGTTACCTATTTCTTGAATGAATTTTAGTACAGAATATACAGATAAACTACACAAAATAACCCTTAACTTTCCTGACGAAAGAGAAAGAGAGTACCGGGATAATTATTTTATACGTTCATTCAAAACTGTAAGAATTGGCTTTATTATCCTGTCTTTTATATATGGTTTTTTTGGATACCTCGACAGTATTATGGCCGAGGATTATTTTAATCTTTTTATTGTTATTCGCGTAGTCGTAGTAGCTGTATTATTATTTGTTGTTTTTCTCTCCTACACAAAAAATTTCAAGCATTATTGGCAGTCATTAATATTTTTTGCGTATCTTTTAGGTGCTATTGGTATAATAATAATGCTTATTTTGATTCCTGAAGCAAGCGTTTATAGTAGTGGATTGATGCTCGTTTTTCTTGCCGGTGCCGTATTAATAAAACTTCGCTTTTTATCGTTTTCAATAGCAAGTTGGATTGTAATTATCCTATATATTATTGCTTCTTCTTTTGCTTCAAATGTACATTATAAAACGATTATTTCAAATAGTTTCTTTTTTATTGGAGCAACCCTTATTGGAATGTTGGCCGCTTATGCTAATGAAATTTTTAATCGACAAAATTTTAATCTTTACTTGCAGATAGCGAAAAAAAATGCTGAAATAGAAGATGTTAATAAAAATTTGGAAGAAAAAGTACATAAAAGGACCAGATTGTTGAATTCCAGAAATAAGGAGTTGAAAGAAGAAATTAAGAGTAGGATTTTAATTCAAAAAGAGCTGGTCCTGGCAAAAGAAAAAGCGGAAGAATCCGACAAGCTTAAATCTGCATTTCTTGCCAATATGAGCCACGAAATCCGTACGCCAATGAATGGGATTGTGGGCTTTGCAAACCTTTTACGAGAGGCCGAAGATGAAGCCGAATTAGAGGAGTTTATTGAAATAATTATAAAAAATGGGGAGCATTTACTTAATTTGATAAATGACATTATCGATCTTTCGAAAATTGAAGCTGGTATTTTAGTAATTGAAAATAGCTGGTTTGAATTAAATAGGTTGACTAAAGAAATTTATGACATGTTTAGCGTAGAGGAAAATGTCGTAAATAAAAACCTTAAGTTAAGTTATAAAAATGGTTTAGCAGATGATGAATCAATGGTTTATGCCGACAGGGTAAGATTAAAACAAATAATAATAAATTTGGTCAATAATGCTTGTAAATATACCGATGAGGGAACCATCTATTTCTATTATACATTAATAAATAGTACACTGAAATTTCATATAATAGATACCGGAATAGGAATTAAGGAAGAACAACAAGAGTCTATTTTTGATCGGTTTATGCAGGCTTCAACAAGTAGGACATCGGGCAGGGAAAGTACAGGCTTGGGCCTGGCAATCACAAAAAACTATTTAAACTTAATGGGAGGGAGCATTGTGGTGAGCAGCAAACTAAATGTTGGCTCAGAGTTTATATTCGAATTACCAATTGACAACAAATACAACCCAAACTAATAAAAAACTATGCAGGTAAACTTGAAAGATAAGACAATAGTGATAGTTGATGATACCAAGATTAATTTTATTTTGATAAAAACTCAATTAAGAAATACCAATGCAAATTTTGTGTGGCTAAAAAACGGACAGGAAGCTATCGAATATATTCAGGAGCAGAAAGAAGTTGACGTAATATTAATGGATATTCGAATGCCAATTATGGACGGTGTTGAAGCAACAAAAAGAATTAAACAAATAGCCCCGGATATCCCAATTATCATCCAAACTGCCAGTGTTATGGGCGCGGCGTACGAAGATATCGCAAATTCAAATTGTGATGGTACAGTTTTTAAACCAATAATACGCGAAAATCTGATTGAGGTTTTAAGTAAGCAGTTTATAAAATATTCAAAATGATACTAAGAAAGCAAGAACCAGGGCAACGTTATAATATTTCAGTGCTTTTTGTTGACGACAACGAAACAATCAGGCAACTGTATAGGCGGATCCTTGAAAAACATGTTGACCATTTATACATCGCCAACGATGGTCACCATGGTTTAGAATTGTATCAAAAACACAAGCCCGATTTAGTAATTACCGATATGGTTATGCCGATAATGAATGGTTTGGAAATGGTGAAGGAGATCAAGAAGATTGCTCCCGAAGCAAAGTTTGTGGTGATGTCGGCTTACAGCGAAAAAGATAGTTTTGTTGAAGCCATTCACATGGGTATCGACGGGTATTTGATGAAACCAGTTGAAGCTAAAAAATTGCTGTCGTTAATAGATGAATTTGCAGGAATAACTTTAATGAAATGGGAGTTAGAGAGAAAGGAGAAAAAACGACGGGAGGCTGAAGAGTATTTAAAAAAATCACTCGAAGAGAAAGACATTTTACTTCGTGAAGTTCATCATCGCGTAAAGAATAATATGCAAATAATTTCAAGCATATTACGAATGCAGAGCCGCAATATTGATGATCCAAAACTAAAAGACGTTCTTCAAGAAAGTCAAAACAGGATACATTCCATGGCACTTATTCACGAAAATTTGTACAACAATAAGAGTCTGGCAGATATTAAGTTTTCGAGTTATATTAAAAGCCTATCAGGAAACATTGCACGAACATATGCAAGTCAGCAGGCCAATGTTAATTTCGATTATCAAATAGATGATGCATATCTTCCAATGGATATTGCTATCCCGTGTGGCCTGATTATTAATGAACTTATTTCAAATTCTTTTAAATACGCTTTTATCGACAAATCCAACGGAACCATCAGTATCCATTTTAAACACATAAAAGAAGATGAATATCAGTTGATTGTAAGTGATAATGGAATTGGAATTCCAGATGGAGTTGATATTACTAAAACCAAATCGCTTGGGATGAAGATTTTACACAAATTAGTACAACAAATAGAAGGCGAATTGCAAAGCGATTTTTCCAACGGAACAAAATTTACCATTATTTTTAAAACATCAAACCAATGAATTCTAAGTACAAAATTTTAATTGTTGAGGACGAGTTATTAGTAGCTACCGATATTGAAGAAAGTATCGAATGTTTAGGATATACGGTACAAAAATCAGTAGATACCGGGCTTAAAGCCATTGAAGAGGTAGAAAAAGAATTGCCCGATTTAGTATTAATGGATATTAATTTAAAAGGCGAAATGAATGGCATTGAAGCTGCCACAATGATTACTCAAAAGCACGATGTTCCAATAATCTATTTAACTGCAAATGCCGATATTTCTACTGTGTCCAAGGCAAAAGTTGCGCTTCCTTACGGTTATATTATTAAGCCTTTTACCGATAAAGATTTGCAGACAAATATTGAAATTGCAATTTTTAAATTTGGAAACGATTTAAAATTAAAATTTGAGAGTGAACAATTTAATACTTTCTTCGATTTGAAAGACCATGCAAAAAATCAAATAATTGTTCATGCAAATCAAGGGCTCGAGAAAATAAATATCGATGAAGTTTATTTTATTGAAAAAGATGGTGGGAAAACAATAATTCATCTAATTGACGAGGAGGTTGTTACAGATAAACCATTCTCCGAACTCATTGAATTCTTTCCAAAAAATAAATTTATCCAAGTAAGTACGCAGTTTGTTATAAATTCGTCAAGAGTATTTGCGGTAAAATATCCTGAGGTTATTATTGCGGATAAGATGACTGTAATTTCGGTGGATGAAGATTACAAAGAATTGGTTAAAAATATCAATAGTGAATTAGGCGAGATAATTGACGATGAATAATATTATTGACGAGGTAGAATTGTTAACTATGAATATTGATTCCGTAGATTTAGATGCCTATATTCGATATATTTTCTTGAAAAATGGTCCGGACGAAAAAGATTATTTGGATTTTTTTGGGCTGGTTGACCAAATTAAGGCAGAAGATATTGAGAGTTTCCGTAAAAAAATTTCACCAATTTTGAATCCAAGTACACTTTTTGGATTCTCATACACAAAACCATTCGGTTACAGTGGCGACTTTTTTATTATCGAGAAAATATATCAGCACTATGTAAATCCTGACAAGAGATACAAAAAGTGGGACATATTCCTTCATTCAGCACCTGCTGTAATTGCGGTTGTAAACCGCAAAACGTTAGCAATTGAGATTTTTGAAAAGCTAAATGAAAAAGCGATGGGTTTGCAGCAGAATGTAATGATTTTGGGCAGTGGTCCGGTAACTGAAACTTTTGAGTTTTTTGAAAAAAATCCTGATAATACGCTGACGTTCGAATTGTTGGACATGGACAAAAGAGCAATTGCCTATGCAAAAAATAAGAATAAAAAGTATTTGGACAAAATGACCTTTCATAATCGGAACGTCATTCGTTATACTCCCGAGAAAAAATACGATTTAATATGGAGTGCCGGTTTGTTCGACTATTTCAAAGGCAAGCATTTTGTTTTTTTATTGAGGAAGTATTATGAATACCTGAATGAAGATGGTGAAATAATTATTGGTAATTTTAATACAGAGAACCCATCGCGAAGGGCAATGGAGATTCTTGGCGACTGGTTTCTTTATCACCGATCGGCTGACGAGTTAAAGCAATTTGCACTTCAGGCTGGAATTGAAGAATCGAAAATTGATGTTATGCAAGAACCTTTGGGAATAAACCTGTTTTTGAGGGTCAGGAAATAAAAATCGCCATTAAATCTTTCACACACAGCATCTTGTAGTTTGATATTTTTGTCTAAAGTCTAAATTATCAACAGATGAAAATTATTTGTATTGGCAGGAATTACGTGGCGCATATTCAGGAATTGAAAAACGAAATACCTGATGAACCCGTTATTTTCATGAAACCTGACACTGCTTTACTAAGGAATAACGACCCGTTTTTTATTCCAGGGTGGACAAACGACGTACACCACGAAATTGAGTTGGTTATTAAAATTAACCGGATTGGGAAAAGTATAGAAAAAAAGTTTGCTCATCGTTATTTCGATGAAATTGGATTGGGGATAGATTTTACCGCGCGCGATGTTCAAAATAACTTAAAAGCAAAAGGTTTGCCTTGGGAAAAAGCAAAAGCATTTGATAAAGCTGCTGCTTTGAGCAACACTTTTATTTCAAAGTCCGTTTTTGAGAACCCGAAAGCCATTCCTTTTAAATTAGATATAAATGGGGTGCAAGTCCAGGTTGGAAACTCGGAATTGATGATATTTGATTTTGAAGAAATAATTTCGCAGGTTTCGAAATATGTGACTTTGAAAATGGGTGACCTAATTTATACCGGAACACCTGCTGGAGTGGGAGCGGTAAAAATTGGCGACCATTTAGAAGGGTATCTCGAAGATCGGAAATTGCTTGACTTTATGATAAAGTGAAACTTTCAGAATAAGTTCATCGCATTTGACGAAGTTATTTTTTTCTTTTTCAAGGCAATATTTTGGGGCTTAGCCGTAACTATGGCGAGAAATCTCAACGAAGAAAAAGGGAAAAAGAACAAGTCAGAATGGGGAAGATATTTTGAATGTTTCACTAACTAAAAGATAATTTCATTATAATGAGTATTTCAGCGTATCATTTTGAATTGGAATTACAGGTTCGCGATTACGAATGTGATATTCAAGGAATTGTAAACAACGCAGTTTACCAGAATTATTTGGAACACTGCCGCCATAAATTTTTAAATTCTGTGGGTTTGGATTTTGCCCGGTTGCACAACGATGGAATCGATGCTGTTGTTATTAAAGCCGAGTTGGATTATAAATTCCCTTTGCGGCCAGCCGATGATTTTTTAATCCGGTTAAAAATTGGGAAACAGGGACGTTTGCGGGTAATTTTCAATCAGCAAATAATCAGAAAAATAGATAAAAAATTGATGGTAAATGCACGAATTACAGCTGTTCTAACTAAAAATAACCGTCCCATTTTACCCGATATTTTGGTTGATGTATTTGAAAGGGCAGGAATTGTAATGGAAGAGTTTTAGTGACTTGGGCATTGTAAAACAATAACTACTCCTTTTTAACTTGTTCTTTTGCTTTTTATCTTCTTTGCTAAATCTTTGTATAAACATGGCTATACGCAAATTTATCAAGTTGCTAAAAACCAAAAAAACTTCGTTAAATTTGAAGCATTTATTATTTTACAAAGCCTTGGAGTTTCCAACTCCAAATGGTTCGATTTAATCAAACTCCCTTTCAACCTTTGGAAAGTTCATTTTTCGAAAATATATTCTCGTCAATTCTAAATTCTTTAGCAAGAATACCTTTTGTTTTTAAAGCCGACTTAAACCCCTCGTTCATCATTCTTCCTGCCCTCAATGGGAACTCCAACAATGCGGGGAAATTAGATTTATTTTTGGGATCGGTGTAAAATTTCTGACAGGATTTAACCGCTGTGGAAAGATAAATACGACAAGCCATTGGCCGGGCTTCATAAACTAAACATGAGCTATTTGTTAATAATGGACAAGGTTGTTTAGAGTTGAGAATTTCGGATTTTTGCAGATTTGAAAGCTTTAATTGGTTGTTGTTTGCCCGTGTTCGAATTTCGTTTTGAACTTTTTCAGTAAAGTTCTCTTTTATAAAAAAGTTAAGATACTGCATTTCGTAATCGAGTGCAAATACCGGTTGATGGCAACAAAAACTACAGCCTTTTTTACATTCAACGGGTTTATTTTGTTGGATTGAAAAACGGGTTAATGAAAGGATTAGTTCATCAATGGAAGAATACATTTCAGAAATAGATAAAAACAGGGAATCATGGGATAAATTTCCTTTCAATGCTTTCATCCCAAATTTGTACCCGTCAGAAAAAAAGGTTTTTTCAATATCGCTGAAATTTTGTGTGGAATTCATACCCTTGGATTTTTCTTCGAATGTAGGGATACTTTCTTCGAAATTAATATTAAAATTAAAAATGCCCTGATTTTAACCTCGAAAAATAATCTTTTGCAGCCCGCCTCACGTGTGGTGAAAGCAACAACGCAGAAATTACCGTTGGGAAAGCCATTAATGCAAATGAAATATCAATTAAACTAATTATCACTTGCAGGTTTGAAACTGCACCAATAATTATAACCGCCACAAAAACGTAATTATAAATATATCCGTATTTAGCCCCGGCCACAAAACCCAAACATTTTGCTCCATAATATGGAAATGCAAAAAGTGTTGACATGGCAAAAAAGGTAACACAAATTGTTAAAATATATTTCCCGTAAATGGGAATTGCCGTGTCGAAAGCATTTGCTGTGAGTGTAATCCCATCCGCCGGACTATCAATCCAGGTGTTGGTAATAATTATTGCAAGTGCAGTCATTGTGCAAATAATAATTGTATCGATAATTGGTCCAAGCATGGCAACCAATCCTTCGCGAATGGGTTCGCTGGTTTTAGCAGCTCCGTGTGCCATTGGCGCAGTTCCCAAACCTGCTTCGTTTGAAAATGCTGCCCTGCGAACGCCAACGATTATAATAGCACCCAGCGAACCACCCAAAACTGCATCGCCGGTAAAAGCATCATGAAAAATGGTTTTGAATGCCGGGATTATCTCACCGGTATTGGAAAAAATAATGTACAAAACGGTAAGTATGTAAACCACAACCATAAATGGAACAACTTTTCCAGTTACGTTTCCAATTCGTTTAATGCCACCAATAACAACTACTCCTGTTATAATCGAAATTATTATTCCTATAATTAAATTGGATTGGAAGGAAGTTTCGAAATTATTTGGAACTAAAATTACATCTCGGATCATTTGGGTGAGTTGGTTGGCTTGAAAAAGTGGTGAAACGCCAATCATTCCAACAATGGAAAAAAAGATGGCAACTGGTTTCCAGTTTTTCCCCAGCCCTTCGGTAATAAAATACATTGGACCGCCTTGTATTTCTCCTGCAGAATCTTTACCTCGAAACATAACTGCAAGCGAACAGGTAAAAAATTTGGTGCTTACGCCAAGCAATGCCGAAACCCACATCCAGAAAATGGCTCCCGGTCCGCCCATGGTAATTGCAACTGCCACACCACTTACATTTCCCATTCCAACCGTTCCGGCAAGTGCCGTGGAAAGTGCCTGATAATGCCGAAGTTGTCCCGGTTCGTTAGGGTCGTCGTATTTTCCGGTAAGTATTTGTATTGCATGGCCAATGTAAAGCAGCGGTGCAAGTCGCGAATAAATTAGAAAGTATAAACCACCTCCAAGCAGTAAAATTAAAAGCGGGGTTCCCCAAATTCCATCAGAAATGTTTATGATGAGCTGGCCAATATTTTCAAGCATCCAATAAAGAAAATACAATTCAATTGAATAAGCAAGAAAATAGAAATGTAAAGAATACTTGTCATTCTTAATAATGTAAAGTATATTTGACAAATTGAAAAGTAAAATTTACAAAAAATGGAAATATTTAGTCTGGTCGTTTTATTTGTGTACTTGGGTTTAATCGTTTATATTATCCCAAAAAGGGGATTAGAATTTGATTTGTTTCAGGTTAAATTTAGCTTGTTGCCACACTGGTTTAAAATTGTTTCAGTTGTGTGGATTGTCGTATCTATAATTGTTGCAATTCTATTTTCAAGTCTGTTGGAAAAATCGGATGAGTATTTGGTTTCTGCCCTTAACCTCTCACTTTTTATTTTGATTTTCTCAAAGCAAAAAAATGAGGATGAATTTTCTGAACAGATTAGGTTTAAATCTTTTACTTATTCATTTGTGTCTTTTATTGCACTGGCCGGTGCTTTTGGTGCAATCAGCATCAACCGGAATGAATCGGGGTTCATCTTTAACAATTTATATCTTCATCTTTTAGTAGGAGCTTCTATGTTAATGTCGCTTCTCTATTTTTATATTACTATTTATAAATTCAGAAAATTACAATAAAAATAGAACAATGAATTTTTTTGATTTTTATGCGATGTTTCTCAGTGTAATTTTGGTTTTTTTATTGGGATGGTTATTGCCACTAAGTGGTAAATCTTTCGATGTATTAAAATTGCGGTTAGATTTGTTCCCAAATTGGTTTAAGTTTATTGCCCTGGGATGGGTTTTGCTAACTTTAGCATTAACTATTTTTGTTTTTTATTTAGATGAAAAATGGGAATATTTTCTTGTTGTAAACCTTAATTTTTCATTCTTTCTCTTACTTTTTTCAAAAGAAAAAGAGGAGGATGAGTTTTCTGAACAAATTCGTTTGAAGGCATTTCTTTATGCATTCATAACCTATCTAACTATCATTATTCTGTTTGGGGCAGTTTATGGAAGTCCGTCAATGTCTGAAATTTCATTTGTAAACTCAAATATTGTACTTCAAATTTTTTTGGGGGTAGCATTGCTTTCTGCTTTGGTATATTTTTATGTTTCCAAATACAAATTCTCAAAAGAAAATAAATAACTA